>CAZBIU010000075.1:0-21779 GCA_964491625.1 uncultured Myxococcales bacterium | reverse complement strand
AGACCGGACATCTAGGACTGCTTATGATCCGGACATCTAGGAGTGTCACCGACAGCAGACCGTGGCGAGTGTCGGACTTGGCAGCAAGGGCTTCGACTTTCGCGGCGGAACCGATTCAGGGTCCGTGCGCCGGCGCCAGAGCCCGGTGAAGCTCGACCCGCTCGTTGCGCATCCGCCCGGTGCGCGTGAGGTTGGGCGCGACCGGGTCTTCCGAACCGCGGCCCACGGCGACCAGTTGGTCGGTGCTTGCTCCCTTGTCGACCAGGGCTCGCTTCACCACCTCGGCCCGCCGTCTTGACAGGGCAAGGTCCTTCTTGGGGTCGCCATTGTCCGCTGTGTGGACCGTAATCTCCAACTTCGCCGCGGGTTCTTTCAGCAAGGCCGCGGCCAGATCGGTGAGAAACGACAACGAGGAATCGTTTAGCTTCGTGGTTCCGGGCTCGAACTTGATTTCTCGCGCCCGCCCCAGAAGCTCGCCAATGGTCGGTGCACCGGACGCCGCAGCGACAGTGGACGACTCGGCCGGCATAGCTTGGGCACGCGCGGGCTCGGCGGCCATGGGCCACGCCGCGCTTTCAGATGGAGGAGACTCCGCATTCACCGAGGCGGCGGGCTTGTCTTCGGGCAACCCGGCCACTATCACGGGCACGGCCGGCGCTGCCGGACCGGAGACGTCCGCCGCGGCAGGCTGTCCGGAAGCATCTGGCCCCGGCGAGGGCGCCCGCCCGGCCCCGAACGACACGAAGGCGCCCAACATCGCCTCCACGTCGGTGGTGAGAGCCCAGCTCTCTTTGCTTGGTACCTGAAGCACCCTCGCGTCGCCGCGCACCGACACCCGGTCCAGCACGCGATAGTCGAAGCCGATGCCGGTGTGCACCTCGGCTTTGGTGTCAGGCGTCAGCCCCGCCGAGCCTTGGGCGTCGGTGCTCGCCACCTGCATAGCACCTGCCCCGACCAGCACGAATGGACGAAAATCGCCGCGGGCCAGGGTCGCAAGGGCGTTGATCCGGTAACCGAGGACGCGGGCGCTGCGCTGGTAGACCCGGTCCTGGGTCGCAAGGCCGGCCAGCTCGGCCTCGGCCACGAACCAGCGAGAAAGTCCAACCGACGCGCGCAAGCCACCCATCGCGGCGTTCCCGGCACCGTCGGAGTTTTGCGGACCGCCCGCCACGCCGAGGCCGCTGCCTTGCGCAAAAACGTGGCCACCTGCGAAGGCGCCCAGGCTGAAGGAGTTGCCGGAAGGGTGGCCACTGGCACCCAGCTCGATCGCAAAGGCCGGCCCGCCGACGACGGCCAGCGGGGCAAGCAGGATTGGCAGGAGTTTCGCGGGGCGCATGCGCCAGTCGTGGATTATACCGCATGGACACCACTTTTCTTGCGTCCGCCGGCTCTCGTCCCTAACGTGATGCTGTGGATATCTATCAGGTCGCCTTTGGCGATTGGCACCAGCTGGTACCAGCGCCGTGGTGCCAGGCTCTGTCCGTGCTGGTCGCCTTCGCGTGCGGCGCCATCGTTGGATTCGAGCGGGAGCGCGGTCACAAGCCTGCCGGCTTGCGCACGCAGATCCTGATTTGTGTCGGCTCGGCGATCTTCACCGTGGTGTCCTCATCCTCGAACCTGGCCGGGCACGAGCCCGCCCGCATCGCCGCCCAAATCGTCACCGGCGTGGGTTTCCTGGGCGCCGGATCCATCTTGCGAGAGCGCTACCAGATCACGGGGCTGACCACGGCGGCAACCATCTGGACCGTATCGGCCATTGGCATCGTGGCAGGAGCGGGCTATGTGACCGCGGCGCTGGCCCTGTCGGTTGGGGTCTATGTGGTCTTGGCCGGCTTCCGTCAAGCCGAAGTACTTCTCCTAGGAAAGTGCGATTCGGCCACAATGATCGTGCTGTATCGCCCCGAGAAGGGAAAGACCCGTCCCCTCATCATCGCCGCGCTCGACGAATCCCGCGGCCACCTCCGCATCGTGCAGGAAAGCGTACGTCCCGAGGGTCTTTGTGAAATGACCTTGAGCCACTGCGAGCGCCATCGCGACCATCGGGCCTTCCTCGCGACCCTCGCCAGCATGCCCGCCGTCGAGGCGATGGAGAAGCCGGCGCCATAGCGGAGGGCTCTGGTCCGTCTATTGTAGCGGGTAGGAAGTGCCCCCGCTGGCAAGCTGGCCCGGGCTCAATGCCACCGCCGCCGCGCTGCCGTCGCTGAAGCTCGCTTTCACCGTCAGGCTCGTGGCGGTTGACTGCAACACAGACGCGGGAACTTCGAAGGTGTTTTCGGGATCGCTTGCGTAGGGGAAGGATCCGCTGCCGCCTTGGGAATCGTTCCAGCGAATGGCGGCGACGGCGCCCGCGGGATTGCGGACCTGCACCCTCGACCAATAGGCGTTGGCGCCCGCAACCACAGACAGACTGGCCGGTCCGTCGGACACTTCAGGATGCCCCGTGCACGAGACAAACCGCCAACTGCCGTCGTAGCGGCCGTACCCGTCGCGCATGATCTGCGCGGGCGCGTCGCCGCCGAGATCCATGCCGCAGTAGCCGTCCGGACACTTGTCCATGATCCGCACCACCACCGACTGTGGTCCCTGCGAAGTAAAGGCCGTGACCTCAACGCACTGGCCGCAGATGCGACCGCCCTGCCACTGTCCTTGGCCGTCGCCGGGCGCGACATTCACATTCACCGCGGCGAAATAGAGCACATGGGTCGCACCGTAGTTGCAGGCGCCCCCGCTGCTCGGCTCGGTGGTGTACATCGTGATGTTGCCCTGGCCCGAGTCGGGCCCGACCGTGGGATAGCTGGGCGTGACTGCATTGCAGGCGCCGGTACAGACTGGGGCGTCGGCCACGACGACCGCGTCCGGCGCGCCGCCGTCCCCACCATCGGCTGCGACCCCGGCGCCGATGGCGGAATCGGTGACCGACGATTCCACCTGCGTGCACGCGGCCAGCGCGAAAAGGGCCGCCAAAACCGGCGGCAGCAAGCAACGCAAGGCGCGACAACCTGCGGGCACATGACAAGCATAACCGGCAACCCCGACCGTGAGACGTCTTTCGCTTCCGCTCCGCCCTCAGCGCCTTCTGTCTTCTCTGTGCTCTCTCCCGACGATCTCTCGCAGATCCGCCTTGCTGCGCCTCCGCCCGTCTTCCTCGAACCAAACCACGAATTTGCAGCCCTCGCGCCAACGGCTGCAGCCCCAGCCGCGCTTGCCGGTGATGATATGCCCCTGCCGGCAGGCGGGGCAGACAAGCTCGGCGGCGCCCTGCTCGGGCAGGCTTGGAGCCCGGCTCGAAGCGCGCACGCTGGCCACGGTGGGCTTCGGGGCCTCCGCCTCGTCTTCCGCTTTCTTGCTCTTGCGCCCGGGCTTGCGGGCGCGCGCGGCTCCGGGTGGCGGAGACTGCGGCAGGTCTGCCATGGGCGCGGCTTTGCGGATCGCATCCACGGCTTCCCTGACGTACGCGACGATATCGCCCATGAAGGCCTGACGCGAATCCTGCCCGCGGGCGATGCGTGCCAGGCGCGCCTCCCAATTCCCGGTCAGCTCCGGCGACGCCAGGCTCTGCACTGGCAGCGCGTCCACGAGCCCTATGCCCGTCGGTGTCGGCACCAGGTTCTTACCCTCGCGCACAACGAAGCCGCGCTTGAGCAAGGTCTCGATGATGGCAGCGCGCGTGGCCGGCGTGCCGAGCCCGCTGTCCTTCATCGCCGCGCGCAGCTCCTCGTCGTCCACCAACTTGCCCGCGTTTTCCATGGCCGACAGCAAGGTCGCCTCCGTGTGGCGCGAAGGCGGCTTGGTCCGCTTCGCCACCGTTACAAAGGTGCCCGACAGGCGCTCGCCCTCGGCCAGAGCCGGCAGCGCGCCCGTGGCTTCTTCCTCGTCGTCGTCCTTGCGCTTGCCCTTCTTGCCCGACTTGCCGCCCTCGTCGTCGTCACCGAAGCCCGCCACCTCTTGCCAGCCTGCCACCAGACGGACCTTTCCACGCGCGACGAACCGATCGGGCAAGGGCGGAAGCGCAGTGATGGTGGTCCTATCTTCCTCCATTGACGGCGGCGCGCCGGTTCCTTCCGGGCCCACCCGCACCACCGCCTCCGTCTGCGCGAATTCCGCGTCGGGATAGAACACGCCCAAGAACCGCCGGACCACCAGGTCGAAGATGCGCTGCTCGTCGCGACCAAGCGACCTCGGATCGATGGAACGGCCGGTGGGAATGATGGCGTGGTGGTCCGACACCTTGCTGTCGTCGAACACCCGCTTGGTCATGGCCGGCGGATGGTCCAGCAGCGTCTGAGAGAATCCCGCGTAGTCGGCGATCTTCGCCACCCCGCCCACCACCTTTTCCATTTCCTTCATCATGTCGGACGACAAGTGCCGCGAGTCCGTGCGCGGATAGGTCAGAACCTTGTGCCTTTCATAAAGTGCTTGCGCCGCTTCCAGCGTCGCCTTGGCCGACAGACCGAAACGCTTGTTGGCCGTCCGCTGTAGCGACGTCAGGTCGAAAAGCAGCGGCGGCGGCTCGCGCGTCTTGCTCTGCTTGAGCGATTCCACCCCCGGACCGACCGGATCGTCCGCTGCCCCGTGCTCGCGGTCGCGCAGGAGCACGCCCTCGGCCAGGTCCGACGTGGCGAAACGGCTCAGCTTTCCGACAGCGAAGGTGGCCGGGAATTTCGCGCCCTCGCCGGTGGAGAATTCCCCCTTGAGCACCCAATAGTCGTCGGGGACGAAGGCGTGAATCTGCTTTTCCCGTTCCACCAGAATGGCCAGCGTGGGCGTTTGTACCCGGCCGATAGAAAACAGCGTGGAATTGTCGCCCCGACGATGGCGAAGCGTCACCGCGCGCGTGGCGTTGAGGCCCACCAGCCAGTCCGCCTCCGAGCGGCAGCGAGCCGCGTCCGCCAGCGCCTCCAACTCGCGCCCCGGCTTGAGCGCCGCGAACCCGCGGCGAATGGCTTCGTCGGTAAGAGACGAAATCCACAGGCGCTGGATCGGAATCCGGCTTCCCGCAAGCTGGTACACGTAGCGAAAGATGAGCTCGCCCTCGCGGCCCGCGTCGCACGCGTTGACCACAGAGGAAAAACGCCGGTCGAGCAGGAGCTCGCACACCGCCTTGAGCTGATCGCGCGTGCCCGGCACCGCGCGCAGCTTGAACTCGGCCGGCACCATGGGCAGCATGTCCATGCGCCACGGCTTCCAACGCCCGTCGTAGCTGGCCGGCTCTTCCAGCTCGACCAGGTGCCCGATGCACCAGGTGATGACCAGGTCGCTGCCCTCGAAGCACGCCTTCCCCGACGGTCGCACCCCCAGCACCCGCGCCAAGTCGCGCGCCACGGAAGGCTTCTCTGCAATCACAAGCTCCACGGCGCGCACTTTATCGGATGCGAGCGCAAAATGGTTGCGGGGAAAAGCGGCCGCTCGGCCCTACACGCAAAAAGCCCGCGAGATCCAGTGGATCGCGCGGGCTTCTTGGCGGTTGCGAAAACTACTCGTCGCTGCTCGGCTTGGCCTTCTTGGCCTTCTTCCCCTTGGCAGGCTTCGGCGGAGGCGGAGGAGCGGGCGGAGGCGGCGGCGGAGTGGGCTTTTCCTCGACGGCCGCGGGCGCGGCCGGCTCCTCGGCCGGAGCTGGGGCTGCTGCCGGCGCAGCCGTGGGCGCTGGTTCGGCCGCAGGTGCCGCCGCGGGCTCGGGGCCGGCCTTGGCCGGCTCGGGCTCGCTGTGCCCGCAACCGAGCGCGAGCGCAATCGGGAACACAAGAAGTGCTAGTACCAGTTTCTTCATTTCCTTGTCCTTTGGTTGGTTGCTGAACGTGGCTTACGGAACCATAAAGGTGGTGGTGCCGCAACCATGGGTCGGGTCCGCGGTGAGGCTATCGCAGCTATCTGCGTTGTCGGGCAAGAGCAGAACCGGTTGCAGCGGCAGAATCTTGGAGCCGTCTGCGTTCTCGATGGAGACGGTGTAGTGCTCGGGCGCGCAAGTGCAAGTCGCCGGAGCGGCGCCCGATGTAATGTACGTCTGGTCGACCTCGTAGACGGTGATGTAGTCGCCCGAGACGATCGCTCGGGCCGGGCCGGCGCCGGTCACCGCGTCGCCGATCTGGATTTCCAAGGTTCCGGCGTTGAGCGACATGTACCCGGTGTCGTCTCCAGTGGCGCTCACGGTGGCATCCTGCGGGCCTTCCGTGCGGGAGACCAGGTCGGCCTCGGTGAAGGTGCTGCTGATCGAGGCGTACTTACAGTTGCTCTTGGGACAGTTGACATTGTCGCACGCGGTGCCGCCCGGATTCGGTATGAACTTGGCCGAGTTGAGCAAGCCCCAGCCGACGGGAGTGCCGTGGATGTCCGTCTTGGCCACCGCATCGATGTCAGCGCCCGGGCCGTTGGTGGTGCAGGCGTTCTGTTCGGTATCTTGGACCACGACCCAGACGTAGGGGTCGGCTACCGGAGTGATGGCCGCATCAGGGCCTGCCGCAGCCGCATCAGGGCCTGGGGTGACCACGGGACCGGCGTCCTCGTCAACCAGGGTGTTGCTGCCGCAGGCGGCGACGGTCAGCGCCAAAGCGCATGAGAGCCCAATCTTGTGCTTGATGTTCATGTGTTACCTCTTTGTCTACGGACTGCCGAGCGTTTTGCGATCTTTGGCGGACACGTGGACGCCGGGTTACGGCGCAAGGCGTGTCTGCGAGAGGGGCATTTCTACTGCACCTACGCAAAATGGCAACGATACCAGCGTATCTTGATCGCAACGCGCCATCGGCGCCGCGGGGAGCCATCGCGGTCAACCTGGGGGCCCGCTGAACCTGACGGATGGCTAGCAGAAGCGTCTCGACGATTCAACAGACCTGACCTCGCCACCTGGCTACACCACACGTTCAGACAATTCGCCCGGTGAGCCTCCTCCCGCCGTATGTGGCGACGGCCTCATTGGAGGACGCGAACAGTGCGATGACGGCCGCAACGACGGAAGCTACGGCACTTGTAATCCCGATTGCTCGCTGGCGCCCAGGTGCGGGGACGGCATCGTTCAGCCGCTCGAACACTGCGATCTTGGCGCGCTCTTCAACGATGGTCGCTACGGCGGGTGCACCCCGAGCTGCACGTTCGCTCCCCACTGCGGCGACGGCATCATCAACGGTCCCGAGGACTGCGACGACGGAACTGGCAACGGCACGGACGACTGCTGTACGATTCAATGCAAGTACCTCGCCTGCATTCCGGAATAGCTCGGCCAACCGTCACCTAAGGTTCCCTACGCCGCAGCTCCGGAGCAACCCGAAGGCTGCGAACCAGGCCGACCACGCCGACGTCCAGGGACCGTTCAACCTTTGCTATTGATGACCCGTTCGATGCGCCGGTCTGGGACCAGCCACAGCAGCGCCACCGTCAGATAGATGCCGTTGGCGATCCAGGGGCTGACGAACGCCAGGAAGACCGCTGCCAGATAGAGCAGCGGCGACGCCTTCCCCTTCCAGTCACGGCCAATGGCGGCGGCCAACAACGAACTCGGACCCTGCTGGGCGATGATCGCGTGCTGAAGAATGTAGTAGGCGATGCCAGCCATCAGCAGCACAACGCCATAGACCGCGGTTGGAATCGGCGCCAGGTGATTCTGCCCCATCCATCCGGTGGTGAACGGAAACAGCGACAGCCAGAAAAGCAGGTGCAGGTTGGCCCACAAAACCCCGCCGCTCACCTGGTGGGTCGAATGAAACATGTGGTGGTGATTGTTCCAGTAGATGCCGACGTAAAGAAAGCTGAGCACGTAGCTGCCGAAGACCGGCAAGAGCGGACGCAAGACCGCCAGCTCGACCCCGCGGGGCACGTGCAGCTCGAGCACCATGATGGTGATGATGATGGCCAACACGCCGTCGCTGAAGGCTTCAAGCCGGGACTTATTCACTTATGACCTCACCGGCCCCAGCAGTCGCCCCCGGGCTTGGGCTTCGCCTACCGGCTTGTGCAGGACGATATTCCGGCCCGCTTCGCGGCCGTGGTGGTAGGCCTCGGTCAGACGCACGCCGATGCCAGCTCCACCGCTTCGGCGCGGGTAGCGCTTGTGCAGAAATTCGTCGAGGCCCGCGTCGCCCACCCAAATCAGACCTTCGCGCCGGCTCTCCGCCACGCATGCCTTCAGCTTTTCCTGAAAGCCGGTCATCACGCCGACCAAGAATCGGCGTCGGTCCTTGTCACCGTCGATGCGGTGGTTTCGCTTGTGCTCACGCCACAGGCGTTCGCCGGTTTCGAGCAGGAAGCCGTGCACGTAGCACGCGACCTCCAGATTCGCGGGAGTGCCGCACAGCTCAAGCACCCGGCCACTGCGCGCCTCACGGGCCAGATACGACGGCACCCAGATGGCCTCGACGAAGAAGTGACTGGCCAGAAGGCCGGCCAGCACGTGCTCGGCAGCGTCGACCCGTCTGCGTGGAACGCCGAGGTGGACGAAGGCGTAGACTTCTTTCGCCGCCGCGACCCGGGCCTCTATGTTGTGCTTCAGCATCAGCCGCTGCGCCGTCTTCATGGCGGCTTCGGCCTCGTGCACGTTCGGGCTTTCCGCCAGCGCGAGCAGCCGGGCGATCCGCCGCAACACGGGACTGCCGCCCTCCTCGCCCGCCGGCTTTTCCGGCATGCCCACCGCCCGCGGGTCGATGCCGAAACGTTCGCACACGCTCTCGAAGGCGGGGCCGTGCGCGGTCTGGTCGTGCACGTGCAAGACCTCGTCGACAAACTGGTGCGCAATCTCGTGCTTGAGCACCTCGCGCACCACGCTCCACGGTTTCTCGAAGGCCAGCGTCCGATCGATCGAGATGGTGCGGGTGGCCGAATTCCACTGCCCGAGCCGACGTCCCAGGTCGGAGAGCTCGAAGACCGCCGGCCGAAGCCGTCCGCGAAAATGGTTGGCGTTGATCTCTCGCCAGGTCTCGGAAAGCTCGCGCAGAAGCGCGGCGAACAGATCGACGTGAAGGGAGCGGGTCATATCGGCGGGGCATTTTGACATGCAAAGGGCAGGCTTCCGCACGTTTCGGGGCTGAAAGAGGGCGTCGGACCACCAGGGCCGAGATGGCTGGAGTCATCCCGGAAGGTTATAGACGTCCACATCGCGCCGTGGCACGCCGGGGATCGGTGTTATCCGAGATCCAGCGTAACGGAAACCGGGCAGTGATCGCTCGCCTCTGATTCGACGTAGCCGACCGTCGGGTACCGGATTCCCGCAACCCGACACTTCTGCGTAATCCCTTTTCGGAGCACGGACTTCGAGGCGATAGCGAGCGATGGGTCGACGAGGACGTAGTCCAGGCGGCTGACCTCGTTTCCGACTTCGTAGTAGTGTGTCCAGCGAGCGGTATCCGGATCGTCGCCGAACGGATCGGCGAGCATCCCGGCGGTGATGAGGTCCTGCAGCGGCTGCAGGTTCGACGGCTTTCGGGTGAAGTCCTCGTTCAAGTCGCCGAGCACGACCACCTTGCGTGAGCGCGCCCGGACGGCCTTGACGTACTCCGCGACCTTCGCGGCTTGATTTGCGCGCAGGGTGTCGTCCGCTTTCTGGGCATCGTTCTGGGATTTGAAGTGATTGATCAAAAACGTGAGCGGCACCGCCGTGGACGAGCCGACATCGACGTCGACCTCGAGACAGTCGCGAGAAAATAGCGCGCCGGTCACGGTCAGCTCGTTCGTCGATTCGTTGTAGTAGCGCGCGACCGTCGATGCGGCCTTGTCCTTGCGATTGGGATCCAGGTCATCGACGTGCGTGCGGACGCCGGCAATCGTAGCGGCCAGGCCCTTGCGAAGGCACAGCCCCACGTCGATGCCTCGGCCGTCATTGCCTTCGATGAGGATGAGCGGGCCAAAATAGCCTGACAGATACTGATCGTTGAACAGTCGCAGTGTCCACAGACTCTCCACCTCTTGAACCGCGAGAACGTCCGGCTGGCACTCAAGAATGGCCGCCGCCGTGTTGTTGCGTTGGAGCGCGGTGGTGGCGCTGGACAGGGGATTTCCTTGGTAGTTGATCGACGTCACACCCGTCATGACGACGCGCGGATTGCGGGGAATGATGGGGTCGTCGATTGTTGCGTAGCGTGTAAACAAATTTTCCAGGTTGAAAGTCGTAATAGTGAGATTCATGGTGCTTTCGCAGTACTCCTGACCGATGCGTGCACCATTGTCCCACGGCGAGGCTGCCAGCGTCCGTTACGATTGCGTTCGTCCGACGCCGTCCTGGCGTGCGGGCACGGTCAAACAGCGCAGCTCGAATACCAAGCGAAGAGCGCGGCGCGGGGAAATGCGGCGAATGCCTCGGCCGCTTGGTTCAGCATTTCAGCAAAACAGTATCTGAACACCTGCAACGCTGGAACACGCCTGTCACACAACGGTGACACAATCCTTGGTGCGGAAGGGCATAAGCTTGTCGCTCATCGAACCCGAGCGAGGTCTGACATGTTTTATCGCCATCGAAGCGTTGGTACGCGAGTGGGACTTTCGCGTGGAGCTCTCGCGGTCTTGTTGGCACTGGCGACTTGCTCCCGTGCTGAGGCACCCACCGGCAGCGCGGACCTGACGATCCGTTCCGCCCTCGTCGTCGATGTCGCCGAGCTCGTGGCCACGATCACTGGCCCACTTCTGGACACGCCGAGACGCGTCTCCCTCGCCCGCCATGGAGAAACCTGGGGTGCTCTCATTGGCTCCCTTCCGGCGGGGAGCAACTATGTCTTCACGGCGATCGCAACAGACCAACAGAACGTGGTGATCTACGCTGGCAGTGCGTCCGGCATTTCCATCGCCATGGGCGCCGTCGCCGCAGTGACCATCACCCTGCAACAGGTGGACGCACCGATCGCTTTCAAGGACGCGGTTCCGGTCATCGATTCGGTGGTCTTGTCGTCGACCGCGGTGGCCCCGGGGCAGACCATCACCGCGAAGGCCGTCGCGCACGACCCAGATGCGGGCGATACCATCACCTACGCTTGGTCCGCAAGCCCGACGGCCGGCGGGTTCTCCGCGCCGGGAGCCGCCGCAACCACGTGGACTGCACCCGCCAGCGAGGGCGACCAGACCCTGGCCCTCAAGGTTAGCGACAATCACGGAGCCTCGACCACTGCATCGTTTGTGGTTCACGTGGCGGCAGCGAACGGGCGGGGCCAGGCTGATGTTACTGCGACCCTCAACACCTGGCCGGTGGTCGAAGGCCTGGTCGCGGCTCCCGGCTATCTTGTGCCCGGATCGTCCACTTCCGTCAGCGTCACGGCCAGCGATGCGGACGGCGATGTGTTGAGCTATGCTTGGAGCAGTACGTGTGTCGGCGGGAGCTTCGCGGATCCGACCTCGGCGGCGACCAGCTTCACGCTTGCTTTGGGCTCCTCGGATACGAGTTGCGATCTGATCGTGAAGGTCAGCGATGGCCGGGGCGGTCTCACCTCGGGGCAAGCCACGCTTCCGGTGGGCGCGCCGGCTGTCATCGAGGCTCCGAGAATTACGGGCAGTGCACAGTCCACAGCCGTGGCAAGCGCGGGCGAGAGCGTTAACCTGTCCGTCGATGCCGTGGATCCGCAGGGCGGCGCGCTCAGCTTCCGCTGGATTGCCGGGGTTGGCACGATCTCGAACCAAGCCGACTCCGCCAAGGCTTCACAGATCCTATGGACGGCCCCAACGTCTGTGGTGGCGAGCTTCGTTGTATCTGTGGTGGTGGGCAACCCCGCCGGGGCGACCAGTCAGTTTGATTTCTTCATCACGGGTGACTGTAAGTGTGTGGGCGTGGGTCCGGGCAACGTTCCGGTCACTGTCGCCTGCGGACAGTCCACGTGCGGCAGCGACTACTTCATGTACGCCTGCTCCGCCTCCGGCTGGTCCCGCATCGACCAGACCTGCGACGCTCCCGACTCCGGCCCATGCGAATGCAACGGCGCGGGTCCTGGCAACCTCCCGGTCACCGTCGCCTGCGGACAATCCACGTGTGGCAGCGACTACTTCATGTACGCCTGCTCCGCCTCCGGCTGGACCCGCATCGACCAAACCTGCGGCGTCCCCGATTCCGGCCCGTGACTGAATCCGTCGGGATGACGGTCTGGCCGATGTACGTCTTCGTTCCATCTGCCGCCAGTCCCAAGGGCGGTCGTGCACGCCACCGCGCCAGACCTCCACCCATCTGCTGCCCTTGGCAGCGATTTGCTTGCAATTCTCTAACACAAACGTAGCGGGCATTCCCCGCCTGGGTTGAACGTTCGGATCGCGAGTCCGCACGCGCAAGGTGTAAGGCAGCAAGGTTGTTCCTGGCAGCGTGCCTGGCCAAGACCCAAAGGCAAGACGAAAATCAAGCCTGGATTGCCAAATGGTTTTGGGTAGCTTGCCGGGACATGTCTCAGGTCACCTTTGAATCCTGGCTCGCGGCGGCACACGCGCAGATCCCGGTCGCGGGCATGGCCGCGGTCCTGCGCCTGGCCGACGAAGGCGCCACCGTGCCTTTTATCGCGCGCTACCGCAAAGAACAGACCGGCGCGCTGGACGAGGTGGCGATCCGCGCCGTGATCGACGGCAAGGAAACCTGGGACAGCATCGTCAAGCGCCAGGCCTTCATCCTCGGCGAGATCGAGCGCCAGGGTAAGCTCACCGATGAGCTACGTGCGCGCATCCAAGGAAGCTACGATCTGACTGCGCTGGAGGACCTGTACTTGCCCTACAAACAGAAGCGCAAGACCAAGGCGGTCATCGCGCGCGAGGCCGGCCTGGAGCCGCTGGCCAACTGGTTATGGGATTGCGGACACGGTCTCGCCACGCCGGCGCCAGGCGAAACCCCGGATGGCCGCGCCAGCGCGTTTATCAGCGAGGAGAAGAAAGTCCCGGACGCCGACGCCGCACTGGCCGGCGCGGTGGAAATCGTCATCGAGCGTCTGTCCGAGGACGCCGACCTGCGCAACACCACCCGTTCGCGCTACCTTAACGACGGGTTTGCCAAGACCGGCAAGGGCGAAAAAGCCAAGTCCCCGAGCAAGTTCGAAAACTACTTCAGCTACGAAGAGCGCGTGCAGGATCTGATGAAGCCCGAAAACTCGCACCGCTACCTGGCCATGCGCCGGGGCTGGATGGAAGAGGAGCTGGTTCTGCACCTGGGTGGTCCGACGCCGCCTGAGTCGGCCGAGGCCGAGGGCAAGCGTGCGGCGCCCGTGGATCGTCTGGCCGAAGAGCTCCTCGGCACCTTCGAGGCTGCGGCCTGCACGAAGCCCGACTTTGCCGGGGCGCCTCTTTTGAAGAAGGCAGCGCGCTTCGCCCTACGCGCCCACGTGGTGCCGGCTATCGAGAACGAGGTGCACAAGGCCCTGCGCGAGATCGCCGACGAGGCCGCCATCAAGGTCTTCGCCGAGAACGTGCGCAAGCTGCTCTTGTCCGCGCCGTTCGGGCCCAAGGCGGTGCTGGGCGTGGATCCCGGTTTGCGCACCGGCTGCAAGATCGCCGTGGTGGACGATTCCGGAAAATACGTGGGCAGCACGGTGATGCACCTGGAATCGGCGGGCGGAAGGTCCGGAGGATCGTCCATCCTTGCCGAGCTGGTGAAGAAGGGCGGCATTCGTGCCGTTGCCGTAGGGAACGGCACAGCCGGTCGCGAAGCGGAGGCCGTCGTGCGCGACGCTCTCTCCGCCGCGGGCCTCAACGTGCCAGTGGTCATGGTAAGCGAGGCCGGCGCCAGCGTGTACAGCGCCAGCGACGTGGCCCGCGACGAATTCCCCGATCTCGACCTGACGGTCCGAGGCGCCATCTCCATCGCGCGCCGACTGCAAGATCCGTTGGCCGAGCTGGTGAAGGTCGATCCCAAGAGTATCGGCGTGGGCCAGTACCAGCACGACGTCTCGCCCACGGCGCTGCAAAAGAGCCTGGACGCCGTGGTTGATTCCTGCGTGAACCAGGTGGGCGTCAACCTGAACACGGCCTCGCACCTCTTGCTCGCACACGTGTCGGGCATCGGCCCGGGGCTGGCAAAGTCCATCGTCGAGCACCGGGGCAAGAAGGGCCTGTTCAAGTCGCGCCAGGCGCTGCTGGAGGTGCCGCGCTTTTCCGCCAAGGTTTTCGAGCAGGCGGCCGGTTTCTTGCGCATTCCCGAAGCCGAGCATCCGCTCGACAACACCGGCGTGCACCCGGAACGCTACCCCGTGCTGGAACGGCTAGCACAGCGCTTGGGCGTGCCCATCGCGGGCCTTCTGGGCGCGGGCGTGCAATCGGTGAAGGCATCGCGAGAGCTGCAGCAAGAGCTGGGCGCCTTCACGTTCACTGACGTGGTCAAAGAGCTGGAAAAGCCCGGCCGCGACCCGCGCGAGACATTCGTCCCGTTTTCCTACCGCCAGGACGTTCACACTTTGCAGGACTTGCAGCCCGGCATGGTCTGCCCCGGCATTGTGACCAACGTGACCAACTTCGGCGCCTTTGTCGATATCGGCGTGCACCAGGACGGCCTGGTTCACATCTCGCAACTGGCGGACCGCTTCGTGAAGGATCCACGCGAGGTGGTGAGTGCCGGTGATCGCGTGAGCGTGCGCGTGTTGGAGGTCAAGCTCGACAAGCAGCAGATCGCCCTGTCGATGAAATCCGGCTCGAACGCCGACGTCGCGCGCGGCCCACGGCCGGCGGGTTCAGACCACAGTCCAAGCGGCCCCGGCAAAGGCCCGCGCGGACCCGCCGCGCCGCCGCCGCCGAAAAGCCCGTTCAATAACCCGTTCGCCGGGCTGGGCAAATTGCGGGGCCGGTAGAGTCAGGGTTGCTTTCGCGGTGCAATTGCTATTCATCCTTGGTTCGCATGCTGGTCACAGGT
Source organism: uncultured Myxococcales bacterium (assembly GCA_964491625.1). GTDB lineage: Bacteria > Myxococcota_A > Polyangia > Fen-1088 > Fen-1088 > Fen-1118. The sequence continues at coordinate 7,003 of CAZBIU010000075.1, read as the reverse complement.
CGAAGGCGATTCCGGCAAACCAGGTGTTGTCGCCGACGTGGAGCGCGTTGCTCAAGCCCAGGCCGTTGATCGCGGCGTAGCTCCACTCGAAGAAGAGCGCGCAAGGGTCAGCGATGGCGCCGGCACTGATGGGGCTTGACCCGAGCCACGAGAGCCCGAGCATCAGCCCGGCGGTGGCGTGCCAGCCCAAGGACAAACCGTTCTGCGAGCTATCCCCCGTACTGCTGGCCGTCCAGATCGTGCCGTCGAGCCCGAGCTTCGCATACGGGATGAGCGGCACGACGCGCAAGCCGGGCAACCCATCGATGAAGTAGAGCAGCGAGAGCGAGATAGGAATGAGGCGTAGCTCGGTTTGGTCACCGCTGCGCGTGACCCCGTCGGATAGGAAGGCTGCAGCGGTGGCCCGATAATAGCCGGCCCGGAGCCCCACACCCCAGGTTCCGCTGCGACGAAACAGGTAGCGGTCGAGCTCCGCCGCCGACAAGAGATGACGCGAGCTCGAGAAGGTGTCGGCAAAGGGGCTTGCGCCGTTCTTGAACTCGCCGTCCACGTCGGGGCGATAGAGCGAGACGCCGAGCTGGAAGCCCCACTCGGGCGGCGACCCTGCGCGAAGGGCCGCCGGCTCCGCGAGCGTCCAATCGTCCTTCTCCCTAACCGGCGGCTCCTCAAACAACGACTCCTGCGCTCGGGCGGTCGCGGCGCAGAGCAGGACCGAAAGCAATACGATCCGGCCAGTACGGCTCGGGTGCTTGCGACGCCGATACGGGAGGACAAACAAGATCAGGGCTGCGATGGCCGCACCGGCGAGCGGCCCCGTCGCCCCCGAGCCACACCGGCGGGAAATCGAGCAGCCGGTCGCCTCGCCGCCCGCCTGCTTGTACTTGTCCCAAAAACTCATCGTGGGCTGCGGCGTGCCCACGGCGGACGATGAAAGCGGGCTCGTGGCACCGCTCGGATCGATGGCAATGACTGCTACGGTGTAGGCGGTGCCGTTGCTCAGGCCGGTCACGCGAACCGAGCTCGCCGTGGCTGAGAGCACGGCCGAGCAGAGCTGGGTTTCGTCGTCCGGCGTGAGCACGGTTGCACTCGGGTTGCTGACCAAGCCGCAGCTCTCGTACCCCGCCGTCGACGCAGTGGTGGGGCGAGGGAGGCAAAGCACCTGATACCCCGCGACCAGCGAGGCGTCGGCAGGCGGACTCCAGCTCACCAGCAACCCCTGGTTTGCCGGCACGGCAGTGACGTCGGTCGGAGCTCCGACCGTGTCTCCCGATACCGGTAGGTCGATGGTGAGCGAAAAGGAAAGGGACTTCCCATCCTGGGTCAGAATCGCCCACAGGGTCGTGCTCTCTGTGGTCAGGCTGGTGCAGTTCGGGCTCGTGCTGCCGGTCGCTTCCTCAAAGACTACATCGCTCTTGAACGTAGGCGCGCTGGCCTGCTGCGAGCCCGAGAAGCTTGCCTGTCCAAGCGAGGTGCATGACGACGGCTCCGAGTAGCAGTTATCTCCCAGGTAGAAGGTCACCCCGATGGTCGAGCTGCCGATGTCGGTCTGTCCTGTCGACGTGGGCTGCAGGACCGGAGCGAGCTTCTCAGGACACTGGCAGCGATGAGGGCCGAAGACACCGTCAAGATTGCTCGTGTCAAGATCGACCCAATCTCCCGATTCGTTGTACTCGTCGAGGCCCAGACTGAAATCACTTTCCGAAAGTGAAACCGGCGCTGCATGCGCTGCCGCCGGTACAACCGCTGTCAGCAAGAGTGGCAAGAGCCTTGCTCGGCAGGCCAATGAGCCGGTCCACGATCGAGACTCGCCGTTCACGGAGGCACTACCATCGAGAGCGATTCCATCGGGCGCTTGAGGTAAAGCGGCGCTAAGGCAGCGGCGGTGGTGGCGGAAACATTCGAGGATGCATGAACCCAGGCGGCATGGGCGGCCGGAGCGCCTTCATCTCGTCGAGCCGCTTGGCCTGCTCGGGCGTGAGGATTGCGCGCAACTCGCTCTCCATCTGGTCGTTGATGGCCTGCACCTTCGGAAAGGTCTCGTGCATGACTTGCTCGAGCTGCGGGCGATAGCGCTCCATGATTTCGTGGGCCTTCGCCTCCTGTGCTGCGCTCAGCTCAAGCGCCCCGGGTGGACCGGGCAGGAAGGGTATCGGCCGATGGTGCGGGCGCCGCCATGGCCCATCCCAATGCGCCAAGCCTGCGCCGAAAAGCGCGCCCAGCACGAACGTAGCGAGCAGGAGTAGCGCCGTGAGAAGACGAATCTGCCGGGGGGATCGCTCGCTGGTCATCTGTTACCTCGCAGCGCTCCGAAGAAGTCGGCCAGCTCGGGCATCTGGCTGTTCGCGGCCCAGCTCGAGAGGCAGAGTGCGGGCTGCATTTCAGCCGTCATGGTCGGCGGCGGTTGGCCTCCCGACCAGAGCCGCGCCGACCACGCCACCATGCATAGCCCGGCAGCCACCACCAGCACTGCCCGAGACCAATTTAAGAGTTGCTCACCCACCGCAAGCCCCCGGTTCCGCTCGGCGAGCGCATGGGCCACTAGAGCATTCGCGATGCGCGCCCACCGGAGCCGATCTTGGGCAGGATCGAGTGCGGAGAAATCAATCGGTTCATCGTTCATGGTTTCCCTCGTTCTTGCGGGTGGATCCTACGCCACCCAACTTCGTGCGCAGGACTTGGCGTGCGCGGAACAAGTGTTGCCGCGAATAGACCTCGCTGATGTCAAGCGCCTGCCCGATCTCGGCGTGGGTCCACCTTTCCAAGTCGTGCAAGAGAATCACTTCGCGCTCCTTTACGTCGAGATCGGCCAACGCGGAAAGCAGCGCCGCGCACATGCCCGCCGACTCGGGCGGCATGGACACGGATTCGAGGACCCACCGGCCGTCGGCAACAACCTCGCGCAGACCGCGGCTCTCCAAGAAATTGCGAGCTTGATTGCGAACGATCTGGAACAGCCAGGCGCCGAAACGGGCCGGCTCGCGACAGGTATCGATTACGGCAAAGGCTTTCAAGAACGCGTCCTGAGCAATGTCCTCGGCATCGGCAGACCGGCCCACCACGGACAGTGCAACCGCGTAAGCAGGACGAAGGTAAGCCCGCACCAAGCCGGCATAGGCTTCGGACTCCCCTCTTCGCACGCGGTCGACCAGCTCGGCCGATACATCCGGTTTCAGCACGCTTGATCGATTCTGGCGCTATTCCCAGCCTGCTCATGGTCGATGCGGGCGGGTTGGTACGCACGCGAGCGGCCCGTTGCCTGAGGGTGGGTTGCGGCACATGCCCTCGTGGTTTCGTCCATTGTGCGAGACCGTGCAAGCCGTGCCCTCGCTCAGCTTCGCGCATGCCTCGATCGCCTCGGGTGGGGGTGGCGGCATGCAGGCGAGAGTCTCGTTTCCGTGGGGCCCCCTGCCACAGGCCCCTTGCACGGTCCTTCCGTGAAACGACATAGTGCAGGCCCCGCCTTCCTTCTGATTGGCGCAGGCATCGATGGCTTCCTGCGGTGGACGACGAGGCGGCATGCAAGCCAGAGGCTCCTGGTCGTCGTGGCCCTTCACGCACTTACCTTGCACGGACTGCCCGTGAAACGACACCGTGCAGGTCGCACCCTCGCTTTGATTGGCGCAGGCATCAATGGCCTCCTGTGGCGGACCGGGTCCTTGGTCGTCCGCGGCTCGGACCTCGTCGGAGGAAAACCCGAGCAGGGCTGATAACGCGACACCCGCAACAAATCCAAGGTCTTTCGCAGTCATCATCAGTCTCCCTTCTTCCTGAAAGAAGACAGCCGAGGCCAGCCGAATGTTACTGCCGTTCTCTCAGAAATGAGGTTCAGCTGACGTTTGTGGCAGGCCGCGGTGCGATGACATTTCGTGCGACCGCGGCAGCTCGGGAGTGTGGGGGGCGGGCCTCCTCTCGTGTGTGTGTCGTCGCGCCGCCCCTCGCGGTTCTTGCCGCCGTGCGGTCAGCTTGTGATGTCGATGCTGCTCGTCGTCGACGCACCGTCGCCCGCGAACGAGCCGGTCCGCTGCAGCGCCGCCAGCAGCTGCTGATACGCGAAGGCCATCCGCTCCTCGGCGCTCACCGTGCCGTCGCCGTTGGTATCCGCGGGATCGGATTTTGTCGACGAGGTGCTGGATGAGGAAGTGAGGGATGACGATGTGGAGGAGTCACCCGCACTGGTAAAGCTCGCGTCGGGCGGTGGTCCTGGCGGCGGTCCACCGGCATGCGCCGAACCCTGCGGCCCTCCCGTGGGGGGGCCTGCCTTTTCCATGAACGACGACAGCTCGGACTTGGAAATGACGCCATCGCCGTCGGTGTCCAAGGCCTTGAAGAGGTCGTCCAGAGACGATGTGTCGCTGCTGGCCGAGCCAGTAGCGTCACTCGACTGGCTGTTGGCTGCCGCTTTGCTCGCGTTGGCCAGTTCGCCTTTCGAGATTGCACCGTCGCCGTCGGCGTCGAGGTCCTTCATCATCCTCTCAGCCATGCGATCTGCCATCTTCTTGCGTAGCTCGGTGAAGTCCACCGCGCCCGCGCTGCTGCTAATACCGGAGACTGACATGGAACACCTCCTTGGGGTAGTTGAATCAGATCGTAGTGTCGTCACCCGGGCACAGAAACTTTCACGACTGAAACAGTTTGAAATATGCGGGAAGCCCGAGACGGGCGTGCGGTTGTCCTCGAGTAGTCGATCCGGCCAAGAACTTCGCGACCTGCCCGCGCGTGGCTCACCGGCAAAACGTTGTGAAACGACTGTGGCGGATGCCGTTTACGGTGACGATGCAGCCGCTTCGGTCGCGACCAAAACGTATCCGACGCCACGCACGGTCTTCAAAATTCTCGGCGCGCGGGAGTCGTCGCGAAGCTTGGCGCGCAAGCGCGAAATCTGCACGTCGATGGCACGGTCGAATGTTTGCTCGGCAGATCCCTTGGCCAACTCAAGCAGCTGCTCCCGGCCGAGCACCTGACCTGGCCGCGCGGCCAAGGCGGCAAGCAGTGCGAACTCGCAGCTGGTCAGCTCCAGCCTGCGCCCGTCGAGGCTGGCGCTCCTTTGCTGCAGTGAGATTGAGAGCCCGCCGACGGTCAGGATCGCGGACGGCTTGCATGCGGCCTGCCGCCTGCGAATCGAAGCGCGCAGGCGCGCCAGTACCTCTTCCTTGTCCCAGGGATGGCTGAGGCAATCGTCAGCGCCATTCTCGATCCACCATGCCCGTTCTATTCCCGTCGCGGGGCGGCCCAGCAGCACGACGCACCCTGGGCGCCTGCGCAAGAGCTCTCGCGGTATCGAACCGTCCGCGCGCTCGCGTGCGACGTAGATCAGAACCAGATCGAAGGTCGCCAATCCACCGGCGAGCTTTTCGATAGTCTCGGGATGTGCGCACGCGAAGCAAAAATCGGCGTGCTCCAACCTTCGGGCGAGCTGCCGGGCGAGCGCGACATCCTCGCACAAGATCGCGCCCGTCCACGGCTTCCCGCCCGGATTTTTTGCAGGTCCCTGGCGCACATGTCTCGACGACATACTTCCATGACAGCCAGCCTCCAGGTTTCGTTACAGACAAGTGACGGTCCGGGGCGACATCTCCATCGCACGCCGACTGCAAGATCCATTGGCCGAATTGGTGAAGGTCGATCCCAAGAGTATCGGAGTGGGCCAGTACCAGCATGACATCTCGCCCGCAGCGTTGCAAAAGAGCCTGGACGCCGTGGCCGATTCCTGCGTGAACCTTGCTCGCGCACGTGTCGGGCATCGGCCCGGGGCTGGGTAAGTTGCGCGGACGCTAGAGCTACATCAAAGCGACGTGATACTGGGAAGTGACCCGTCGGCGTTACGCGGCGCCGCTATCATGTTCGCTGCCGTGGCAGACCCTGGCGCACTGGTTCCGACGCCGTCGATATTCTGCACCTGAGTGCTGTTACCCCACGAGGCGCAGGTGCCAGTGCAAGTCATGGAAGCCGGGTTGCTATTGTTGGTGAAGCCGCAATTGCCAGGGCTTGCGGCGTATTTGTTGTCTGTTGCGTAGAGATCCTTGAGGATGTGCGCCGCCGACACTTTGTTACCGCCAAGCTTGAATCCGTTGCCATTGCTGCTGCTGCCGCCGGTGGTCTTGGACATCGACATGGTCCAGCAGTTGTCGACGGTGACCGGCGAGCTCCAACCGTAGAAGTCGAATCCGTCGTCCGCATTGTCCCAGGCGCGACATCCTCTGAACACGTTGCCGCTTACGTTGGAGCTACTGTTCTCTTTTGCGCAGAAACCGTCTGCGTTGGCCCCGTTGCACTGAGGGTCGCTGTTCCCGTAAGCGTCGCAATTGACGACAGAGTTGTTGGTTCCGCTGTTGGTGTATCCCGAACCGTCGCTTATCTGAATGCCACAATCGGCGCACCCATGAGCTACCACCTCCTGAACCAGGTTGTGAGATCCCTGAACCTTCACACAGTTGTCATTGGCCCCCTTGATTTCCAACCGCTTGAGCACCCAGTAGTCCGCGTTCATGGTGATGCCGCCCAAGTTTCCGTCCGAGGGATTGTCGCCGCACGACACCCTGGGCTGGCCGCTGAAATCAAGCACGGGCTTGCTTGACGAACCAGGATCTCCTTCGATGGTGAGAGTGCGACTGGCGGTGCCCATCCTGGTCTTCTTGAGCTCGAAGCGCGTGTTGATGGCGTAGGTGCCGGCTTTGATGCACAAAGTTTTGAGCGTCCCCGAACAAACGTCGCCGGCCGAAGCGCCGGTGGCAGGCGGGCACAGCAAATCGTAGCCATGGGCAAGGGTCGCCACTGCGGTCCCGGCGGGCTGTAATGTCGCATCCAGCGTGTAGAGCGGTTGCTCACCCTGGCCATTGGGCCACCAGAGCGCCGGCTTTTCGATGGCCAAGTCCGCCGCTACACGGTTCGAACCGTTGGTGAGCGAAACGTTCAGGCTCCGGGAAACATCCGTATTGAGGCCACGGACCCGAAACGTTGCCTGCACTGAACAGTTGCTCGAACTGTCGATTTCCAGGGTGGCATG
>CAZBIU010000074.1:0-21863 GCA_964491625.1 uncultured Myxococcales bacterium | reverse complement strand
CCGAGAGCACCTTCCGCAAGGCCATCAAGTACATGCTGGACCTGTGGCATGGCCTGACGGTGTTTCTTGAGAACCCTTGGGTGCCCCTCGACAACAACCTCGTGGAACGTCAGATCCGCCCGCTAGTCGTGGGCCGGAAGAATCACTACGGCAGCAAGTCGAAACGTGGGACCGAAGTGGCGGCGATCTTCTATTCGCTGATCGAGACTGCCCAGATGCGTGGTGAAGATCCTGCGACCTATCTGCAGCGGGCAGCACTGGCTGCCATCACGACGCCCGGCACGGTCACGCTACCCACGACGGCCGAGTAGTCAGGGACCGGTGGTTACGGTCATGCCTACCCCCGGGGGCCAGGGCGAGGTCTTACGACCAAACGCCATTATGGGTGGCGTTGAGGTGATCGCAGGACCGTAGGAGGGATGGCTCGCCTCCGGGGGAAATCACTTCTCATGTCTGCTGCAACGGCACTAGGCACCCCTCGCGGACAGAACTCGCTCTCGCCACCTTGGTGGACCAAGTTCAATCGGCAAGGCCCGAACTATCTCCCGCAGTCCATCGAGATCGTTCTGCACGTGTGCGTATGCATAGGTCTGGAGCGGCCTAGGAACGTTGGCGTTGTCGAATACGAGAGTGATGATTTGAAACTTCGTATCACGTTCGACCTTACGCTGAACTGCGAGATCTACTTCCTTTCCTATCCACTTTTCGTCCTTGAACTCCGAAGTGATGAAGAAGACTGCTGCGCACGAGGTGTCCATTCCATCTACAAGTGCCCTGTGAAGGATATCTCCTGCGTTAATGTCCTCCTCGTCGAGCCATGGTTGGTATCCGAGAGTGCTCAGGACTCGGTGGTAGCGCCGCACCAGCTCCTTGTTTACGGACTTGTGACTGAGGAATATCCCAAGCTCGTTCTCGGAAGGTATTCGGTTCAAGGGCACGCCTGCCAGCTCGCGTACGTCGGGATTCGCCATCAGTGCTGCGTCTCGGAGGCGGAGGTTGAACTCTTCGGCCAAAGGCCGCAAGATGAGTGAACAGGCAATTGCCCAGGCCTCAGCCAGCTTGTGCTTTCCAAACGCTTGCCCGAATCCCTCGACGGACAGATCCTTACGGTTCGCCGAAACGAAGGATCGCACGAATTCGACGAATATCGCCAACTGCGCATCCTTGCTGTCTGGTAGATTCAGAGCATCGAGTCTGTGCGGGCCGCGCCCTTCGTTTGGAAAATGGCTGGACCACCATCCGCTTGCATCGAACTTGGGAAGGGCTTCGATGATTTGCTTGGAAAGCGGGTTGACTTCCAGTTCCCGTGCAAACCTCTGGAGGTGATGCCGAAAGTCGTCCTGATCCGCGTGCAACATGGCATCGCGCGCAGACTTGAATGCAGAGAGCGAGTCGAGGACGTCCTTTCGAGATGACATTCAGATTCCCCTTTGGGCTATTGTGGAACGAGTTCTTCCGAGCACGATACACAACGCACGGTGCCTCGCCAATGTTCGTCCACCTTGAACGGACGCTTGCATGCGAGACACATGATGACCACCTGATCGTTCGCCTCCGGGCCTGAGATGGGCCTTGGACTCCTTATCCCTTCCTCTGACACCGTCCAGCTGACAAATTTCGACGCCCGGGCGCCTGCCGTAAGATCCCTAAGAAAGTTCGAAAGCATCGGTGCAATGATTTCACGGCGGGCAATCCGCCGAACGTAGGCAACCACTTCCGGATGAGCGAACCTTTGTTTTGGTTCCGAGGCTGAGCAATACGGGCAGTGGATCTTGTCGCTCCTCGGGGTTCCCTCACCCTCGCCAGCCTGAACCGGGCTCCCTTCGTTGGCGTGTTCGACCCACCACGACAGCACATCCTGCTGGGCTGACGGGCTGCCCTTAAGCTTGAAGTCGAGCCCGCAGCGCGGGCATTGTTGTCGAAAGAAGAGATCAGCGTCGCAGGCAATTCCAACGAGAAGCTGAGGATCCTCATCATGTATCATCGGTCGCGCTCTCTGGGTGTGCCAACTTTGGCGTTAACCCACGGGAGGCCGTCTGCGGCCGACCGTCGGGTTCAACGCCAAAATTCGACGGCAGCTGCGACGCTACTCCAGTCCCAGATACTTGGCGATCGCTTTTCCTATCACTGAGGCCGCGGCGGATGTTCCAATCTTCAGGGCTCCCTCTCCAGCCTTTTGCATCATCCGCGCGATCCAACTTGATGTCTTGGGACCAAGCTTCCCGGACCCAACGTCCTTTGCGTCCTCCTTGATCGAGACGTCGAGCGCGCTGATTTCCTCGTTCGGGACGTCTAGCCTGGTGAGGAGGTCGCGTAGCGAGGAAAAATCCCCCTGCTGAACTGCGATTTGCGCTGCTTGTGCGAAATCGTGACCACCAGCCGCGAGGTTCCCGACACCGCCCATGATGTACGTGTTGAAGACGGTTGCTACCTCCTTCTGCGGAATAGGAATAGTATTGGTTGGGGCCTCGCCAGCATTCGGCGCCGTCGCCTCAATCTCGATGGCAAAGCTGAGGATTCTCGTTCGCACAGTATCGACCAATCCGGCGAGCGCCCCACGTGGGATCACCTTCCAAGCGGTGAGGCAGGAGTTGTACTGGTAGATCTTTCTCCCCACCAAGGCAATGAGGTCCGCTGGCCAGGGGACCTGAAAGTTGTCATCACCTCCACGTCGAAGTAGTTCGGACAACGAACTGATCGGTTCTGCCATTCTGTGAACACAGATCATGTCGTGGTACTTCTCCGGGATTGCAACGGGCGGAATCGGAGCATTCGTGAACTGGCTTCCACCGACGCCGACGAAGTTGCCTAGTGAGTTCACATTGAGGACGCGGTATTCGGGCAAATCGTCATCGTTCGAGTATCCGTTCAACTCTCGGTCAACCCATTGTTTGAACTCGACGTTTCCAAGTCGTGCCCCCAGCAGCTTGCAGCGCCGGAGAAGATCTGGAAGGTTCACGCCGGAATCAATCGCAGCATCTTGGATCTGCTTCAGCAATGTCATGGATAGATCTCCAGATCTCCTGTCCGTCGAACGCCTCGGCGTTCACCCGCGAACGGCCATCCGCGGCCGATCGTCGGGTACAACGCCATTATGGACGGCGGTCACGCGGGGAACTCCGCGTTGACACCAGGCAGAGCGACATCGTCGATGGGATGGGGGAATATGAGTTCGTTCGGCTGCCTTGTCTGGACGGTCCAGATCGCCTGCGAATATGTCTTGGTCATCGCCTCACGGCTGAATGTCTGATTCATCAACTTAGCGACCGCTGGCTTGTCGGCTTCGGGAACATCCCCAACGACCTCCATAACTTCGCTTCCGTCAACCGCTAGCAACAGCAGCGGCTCAACGACGAACTCTCCGCCATCACGGGAGATCGCCTGCTTAACGTACGCCACGACCTGCGCCTGAAGCATCGAGTGCTGTCCCTTTCCGAATCCCACGCGCACCCGTGCACCAGACTCGGCAAGCTTTTGCTCTTCAGCCCAGGTCTCCTTCTTGTGTCGAAGCATCGAATTGATTCCTTTCTTCGAATCGTTCTTCCGTCCGCTTTGCCGTTAGGCTGCCGACGGCCGTCCGCGGCCGACTGACGGCTTCAACGGCTCGTTAGCCATGCGACAGATTCGAGAGTGCCGAGGCAAGCCTGGCGATGCTCTCTTGGCGGACGCTTGAACTCGACAGGTCGACGTATAGTCGTCCTTGCAGAAACGGCAGCGTTGCTGCCAGGGACTTCCCTTCCTCGTCCAGCACGACCGGCACTATGAGTTTGTCCCCTCTCTGCCCGTAGAAGAGCGAACCCTCAAACTGGATCCACCTGGATCGATCTGAATTCTTGGATAGGACCATCAGCATGGCATCGCTGGTGCGCAAGGCGCTCTCGATCTCTGTCTGAAGTACTACTCCGGGGGACAGCTCGAACTGATCGAGCCAGAGCTTCACCCGCCCTTGCTTCAGTTCGCCATAGAGGTCGAGGACCGCGGCTTTGTCCGCATGGGCGTAGCTGATGAACACCTTGGGTGCATGCAGGATTTCTGCGATGGGCCAGCCAGAAAGTGGTGTCTCTTGGCCGGCACGGCATACATGGTTCTCCGAGCCAAAGAGCAGGGCTAGCTGGCGGGTCAAGCGAACTTCGTCTTCGCGATGTGCAATGCATGCGTCTACGAAGTCTCGTAGGCCCCGTTCGAACTTCGGGAACGGCGGCAGTTCAAAGGCAGCGAAGTAGTGGGGATCGTAGCCTGTTGCCTCGGCGCGCTTACGAAGATGAAACAGGATCGCTGACGGTCGATTGCTGACCTGTATTCCCGCGGCCGAGAACCGATCCCGGATGTGCCGCCACTCTTCATCTGGAACGACATCTTCGTCAAAGATCATCGGCGTGAAAATGTGCACGTTGTTGCCAGAGTACTGCGATATCTGCTTCTTCCGGTCGCGGAAGAAGGCCACGAAGTCAAAGTCAAGGGACGAGAACATCAGCAACGCAAAGACGGAATCCTTGGGATCGAGGCTGTTCTCGCTGCATGCCGACACCACCTCGTCGAGCCACCGCTGAACATTGAAGAGGTAGAACATTGGATCCTTTCGTCTGGCTACCTATTAGCCTGCGAAGGATATCATTACCGCAGCGAGGACGGGCGGCTTTCCGGGAAGCGGATACCTCGACAAACCCTTCAATTCCACACGTTTGGCGACCGATGCGCGAGCCTGCCCTGGCGAGGCGCGCTTCGTAAACAGGATTCCGTCCGCGCGGGGATGCTTCGTAGAGGGGATCCGGCGGGCGATCGGCCCTGACGGTTCGCTTGCTGTAATGCCGGGCGTGCAGTCCGGCGCGCACGCGGTCGAGCAACCGTAGCGGCCTGGCCGAATCCTGGCCGGCATGGCCGGGCTCCGGCGGCGGAAGGGGGAATGATGGTTGCGCCCTGGTGCGCCTTACCACCTACGCTCCAAATATTCGACCGTTGACAGCCTATCGCCGGGTGATGAGTGAGACGGCCTCCCGTCCCGCTGGGCGAGCGCTCGCGCCCGACCGGAGCTGTGCAGAGCGCTCCCCGACCAACGCGAACCACGACCGGCCGGGGCAAGGTGTTGGTTGAAACTGGCTTCTCACCGTCGGTGGCTTTGACCTTCGAGCCGCTGGCCAGGCTGCTCGTCCCTGGAGTGCCGAGCGCTCCCCGACCGCTCTGCTGAGCGCTCCCGCCCCGCGCCGAGCGCTCGCGCCCGGCCGAAGCGCTCTAGAGCGCTCTCCGACCATGTGATCTACTGCGTGCCCGTGCAAGGCGTTCGCTGGGCCTCTCACCGTCGGTGGCCTGGCCTTCAAACCGGTGGCCAGCCTGCTTGTCCTGTGCGCGGGAGACCGGAGCGCGCCCAGCGCTGGCGCCAGCACTGCGCAGGTACTGAGCGCTCCGACCGCTGCGAGCGCTCGCGTGGGCGCTGGTGGGGCTGCATCTCTGCGCACGCCGACAGCCTCGTCACCGGCGGAGAAGACGCCGTCGGAATTGCCAGTATGTTTTGCGATCCCAGCCATGTGCCTGGCGCAGCGGATCGGAGCGCTCCGAGCGCTGGCGCTAGCGTTGCGCAGGTACTGAGCGCTCCGACCGCTGCGAGCGCTCGCGTGGGCGCTGCTGGGGCCGCACTTCTGCGCGCACCGAGAAGCCCTCGTCAGCGTTGGGAAGGGCATCCACCAAGACGACAGCATTGGTTGCTCCCCGAAGCGGGCGGCTGGGTTCACCTCGGGCCGATTGCCACTGTGCGCCTGCGTGCGACGGGCGCTTGTGCTCCCGGTCTGCGCGTCCTGCGTGTGCTGAGCGTTTACACACGGCGGCTCCCAGCGCCAGCGCTGGCGTCCCGGAGCGCCGAGCGCTCGACGCACACCTCCCGCTGTGCGGAGCGCTTGACTCGTGCCGGAGCGCCAACTGCGGCGCGCAAGCGTTAGGCGACCGTGCAACCACGGCCCGCCCGCGAAATGCACGGGCGGATCGTTCGTCCCTGTCGTGCTTTGGCGTTCACCCACCTACGCATCTTAGGGCGACGTACACTAAGATCGCCGAGGCGGTTCAGATCGTGGCGACGACGCCACACTGTGCGCCTGGTGGGCTGGCTCCGGTGGGAGAGAGGCGTGCTCTGGCAGAATGCCGTTGCTTTCCAGGACGCAACATGTGGAGGCGTTCTTGCATTTCTGGGTAGTCCAGAGACGCCCGTCTCGAAATGACTAGGAGGCATCCAATGCGGAAGAAGAAAGCAGCGTCACCTGCGTCGCCGTCAGCCCCAGCAGCCCGACCGAAAAATCTTGATCGCGATTCGACGGAATTGACACGGCAAGCGTTCACTTTCCGAAAGGCGGTATTGTCGGACGAAACGGTGGACGCGATGGTCGACAGGTTGGCAACCGATGCTCTGCGCGTGCCGACACTTGCGAAGGTAGCTCTTAAGTCGCTCGGACGAAGTGCGCAGCCAGGCGACGGGGACCTCCGCGAGCTATTCCGAGCCCTCTTCGTTGTGGGCGGTCGGGAACTCGTCGAAAATCCTCCCCAGTTAGAGAAACTGGCCGAAGGGTTTGATTCGATATTCACGCGTCTTGCGGCAAAATTCCCTTTCCTCGACAAGAAGGAGGCGATCGCATTCATCACGACGGCGATCTCGTCTGCCTCGCGTTATGCGCTTGGCGTGATGGCAAGTACGACCGCGGGAGTGGAAGGAACGATCTCGAAGCTCGCCGCAGAGGCCGCGGAAAGGGAAGCGTCCGATCCTGACGAGGCTGCGATCATCAGGGCGCGGATCGCGCTCCTGTTGAAGAAACTACCTCGCGGCTACGTTCCGACGCCCGCCAAGAGCGGTCGACCGAAGCTGAATGTCTGGAACGAGCGTCGACTTGACGAACTCTTCCAGGCAGGGGTGCCGACCAGACGGATCGCAAAGCTGGTGAGCAAGGACCAAGCCTACATTCGGCGCCGGATCAAGCCGAGGAAAGCCCGATTGGCAGCGATGCGTCGAGCAGTCGACAAGAAGAGCGAAGGGGAACCCTAGCAATTCCGCAAGGACCGGAGCGAGCGTTGGCAGCTCCGGGGGGAGGCCTAAACTCAGCAGTTTAGGCCGACTGTTCGGGGGCGCTGGCGGTGAGTACGCTGCGGTCCATGAGACTTGCCGGAACAGCTGAAGAAGCCGAGGTTGTCTTCTTCACCCGAGATGAGGTGGCCGCCCTCGCCCGAACCACGCGGGAGCGTGTCCGCTACTGGGACCGGAAAGGAATTCTGCCCAGCGTTCGCCCCGCTGGAACCCGCCTGGTTCTTTACCCCCGTGAACAGATCCTGGCCTGGCTGCACGGCAACTGGCCGCCCCGCCTGCTGGGCGAGAGGCGGCTGTGATTTTCGGGGAGATCCTCGCACGCCTGAGCGGGGTCGGGCGGCGAGGTGAACACCGGGCCCAAGCGCTGTGCCGGGCCTACGACGACAAGCAACCGAGTCCAGGAGTCACTCAAGCAGGCGACGGATCTGGTGAGGTTCGCCATGGGCTTGTCGTGCGGCTGGAGTGGGAGGCTCGGGAACCATGAGCGCGAAGGCCGGCGGGGCATCGTTCCCAACAAGCCTTGAGGCGGCCCTGGCCTACGCAACTCGCGGTCTGTACGTCCTGCCATGCTTGCCGCGCTTGAAGTTGCCCGCCTGCACGCACGGCTACCGGGATGCGACGACAGACAGGGAAAAGATCGCGCGGTGGTGGTCCGCTTTGCCCAGCGCAAACCTCGGCATGGCGTGCGCACCGTCAGGTATCGTGGTTATCGACGTTGATCCGCGCAGCGGCGGCGACAGAACCTTGGCTGCGCTTGAAGCTCAGCTGGGCACGCTGCCCGAGACCGTCGAGGCGAGGACCGGCGGACCGGACGGTGGACGGCACCTCTTGTTCCGTGCGCCCCACGGGCGGCTCGTCGGGAACCTGGGCGACGGCCTCGACGTCAAGCACGAAGGCTACATCCTTGTGGCACCCTCGGTTCATCCTTCCGGTGGTGTCTACCGCTGGGAGCGATCACCCCTCGAACACGAGCCAGCCGATCTGCCACCTGCATGGGCTGCTCGGATCATCAAGGCCGCCGCAACAGCGCCGGCGGAGCGTACCCCTCTCCCGACGGCGACCACGGACTGCACGCCATACGGTCGGGCGGCGGTCGAAGCCGAGTTGGAGAAGGTCAGAACGGCGCCCGAGGGTCGGCGAAACAAGACACTCAACGACTCTGCCCACTCCCTTGCACAACTACACGCGGGCGGTGAGGCGGGCGACGTGCGCGAGGATTTGATCCTGGCTGCTGTCGCGGCCGGGTTGTCCGAGGGCGAAGCGCGCAAGACCGTTGAGTCTGGGTGGCGGGCAGGGCTTGGCAAACCGCGTGCTCCCTTGCGGCCACCGAAGGGGGCCAGGGCCGACAAAGCTAACCCATCGCACGAGAACAGCAGCGGGGCGCAGCAGTCGCAGGAGAGCAAGGCACTCCCGTTGCCCGACGGGCAGCAGTCGGTACGAGCGTATTCCCTGAGCGAGACTGGCGCGGCTGAGTTGATGGCCGCGCGTCTTGCGAGGGATTGGCACTACCTTCCCGAGCGCGACAAGTGGATACGCTGGGACGGCACGCGCTGGGCGTTTGACCCTGCGGCTGTGAAGCTCATGGGGTTGAGCAAGCTCGTCGCGCACGAGTTCCTGGCCGAGGCAAAACGTGCGTTGGATAGCGACGACGCCCGCGCTGAAAAACTGTCGCGATTTGTCGCAACGGCGCAGAAACGCAATTTCAGGCGGAACGTGATCGACCTGCTCAAGAGCGAGCCAGGGATCCCGATCCCGTTTCATGAATTCGACAAGGATCCCTTTCTGCTCAACTGTCAGAATGGGACGTTGGACCTTCGCTTAGGTGCGTTGCGCGAACACCGGAGAGAGGACAAGATCACGCGCATCCTGCCCTGGGCTTTTGATGCCGACGCCGCTTGTCCGCGATGGGAGCGGTTCTTGGTTGAGGTGCTGCCCGACGCGGAAACCGTCGCCTTCGTGCAAAGGCTCGTGGGTTACTGCCTGACCGGCGACACCAGCGAACACGTGGTTATGTTCCTCTTCGGCAGGGGGGCGAACGGCAAGACGGTCTTCCTTAACAGTCTTCTCGGTCTCTTGGGCGAGTACGCCACGCAAGCGCCGACCTCGATGTTGATCGCATCTCAGGGCGAGCGACACCCGACCGAGTTGGTCACGCTGTACGCTCGAAACCTCGTGGTCTGTGCCGAGGTGCCTGGCGGCAAAGCTTGGAATGAGGAGCTGATCAAGTCTATCTCGGGCGGTGATGTCATCTCGGCCCGTGGGATGCGCGAGGACTTCTGGACCTTCCGCCCGACCCACAAGTTGCTGATCAGCGGAAACCACAAACCAATCGTGCGCGGCCAGGACGACGGGATCTGGCGGCGCTGGCGGCTTCTGCCCTTCGAGAAAACGATTGTCGGGGCTGACCGCGATCCAAAGCTCGCCGAGAAGCTCGTTGCGGAGATGCAAGGCATTCTCGCTTGGGCCGTGCGCGGTTGCACCGCCTGGCAACGCTACGGCCTCAAGCCCAGCTCAAAGGTTTTGCTCGCGACGGCCGATTACCGAAGCGAATCGGATCGGCTTGCTCCATTCATCGAGGAATGTTGCGTGCTCGACGCCCAGGCCGTCATCCCGCGGGCGGGGCTGTATCGCGCGTATCAGCAATGGAGCGAGGCCCAGGGCGAGCGCCGCGCCCTTTCCGAAAAGGACTTCGCCGAATATGTCCGGGGCAGAGGCGCAGCCGAATACTGGACAAGGTCGGACGGCAAGAAATGTCGCGGCTGGAAGGGCATCGAGCTGGCTACAGGTGGCAACACCAGACGGGGTGATCTTCCCCTTGCTGCCAAGGTTGAGTCTACATGTGAGGTTAGCCCCAAAAACAGGCGGGAAGTGTTGCCAGGTGTTGCCAGCGGGCCTGATGAGGAAAAGGGCAGGGTATGAACGCTGCGGCGCGTTCCGTGCTGGTCAGGGCGAAGGTCCTGGGCATCTCGCTTGCGCTTGGCAAGGCTCCGGACGGTTCCGACTGCATACTCTGGCGTGGCCCAAAGGGCAGCATGACGGCCGAGCTGAGAGCCGACCTGGTCGGGAGGAAAGACGACCTGGTCGTGCATCTCAGGGACGAGCGCAAGTTGGAGATCTTGGCCGAGTTTGCAGCCGCCTACGACCGCGTCGGTAGGACCTATCCCGATGCAGATGACGCCGGATTGGCCGAGGTGGCACGCCAGTTCCCGGACCTGTTCACCGGTGTCGAGAAACTTGAATTCGAGGCCGACGCCGCAGCGGGTGCCTACCGTGACGGCCACGGCAGCTTGCAGGGCTACGTATTCGCGCTGGCGGCATGGGAACGAGGCGTTCTCGACGCAGTCGCCGCGTTGGCCAACGTCCGAAGCGGGAGGCTTTGCAACGACTGCGGATCCGAAACGCCCGTCACTGTCATGACCGGACTTGCCCAGCGCATTTGCTCCACGTGTGCGCGCGCCGACGCAGCCACCCGCCGGGCTTGTCCGCCGCGGAGGCTGCCGCCATGAACCGGACGCGAGACACGGCCACCTCTCCGACGTCGGATCCGGTCGGCGGCTCGCTCACAGGGCCGGCCGGGGGATCGGTGTTCGGAGGATTCGAGATCCTCTGGAGGCAGGCCGCGAGGGGGATGGCGGAAGATGTGTTGCGGAGAGCGCTGCCTGCCTTGGTAGCAGAAATGCGGGCGATCGTCTCAGAAGGCGCTGACGAGAAGGGCAACGCCACCTACGTCACGGTGAGAGCCGCCGCCGAGATGATGAGCGCCCATCCCGCGACCGTCCGGCGGTTGATCGCCGCCGGCAAGCTCGGCCGGTATTCCGTCGAATCGCAGGCCAGGGTCAAGGTCAGCGATATCCATGCCTACATGGCCAGGGCGGGCTGTTCCTCGCCGACCATTGACTTGGAAGCGCGCGCTTTGGCTATAGTGCGCCATGAATAATCCGCCTGATCGACACGCCTAACCCGAAAGGAGACTCCATGGGGTGCGTCTACGCCAGGAAACAGGCCCTCTGGCTGAAGTACAAGGATGAACGCGGGCAGTGGAAGCAGACAGGGAGCGGCTTTCGTGTTGGGGACGAGCAGAAGGCCCGAGAGCTTCTGGCGAGCGTGGAGCGGCTGGTCGCGGCCGGAGCCTCCACGGTGAGCGACGGGCCGCTCACCGTGCGAAGATGGGCGGAGATCTGGATCAAGGAGCAGAGAGAGAAGGGCGTCGAAACCGTGCGCGACTACGAAGCACGTTTGCGGGACCACGTGCTTCCGATGATCGGGGCCATGCGCCTGGACCAGGTGCGGGTGAGCCACATCGCCGACCTGGTCACGGCCCTAAGGACCAAGCGCAAGAAGGGACGGAAAGACGAACACCTCGCGCCCAAGACCATCAGGCACATCTACTTCTCCGCGCATTCCCTTTTCGAGCGGGCGGTCCGGCGTGACCTCATCCTCGCGAATCCCTGCCGTCTCGAACGTGGCGAGTTGCCGGCGAGGGTAGACAAGGATCCGGGCTGGCGTCCGACGGCGGTCTACCGCCGGGACGAAGTGGAGATGCTGATCTCGGCTCCTGCGATCTCCGAGTGGCGGCGCGTGTTCTATGCGTTGCTCTTCCTCACCGGTGGCCGATTTGGCGAGATCTCCGCGCGTCGCTGGCGGGACTACATGGCCGACGAGACGCCGCTCGGCCGGTTGATCGTCAGCTCAAGTTTTCAATCCAAGACGAAACGCGAGAAGTCGACCAAGACCGGGCAGACGCGCGAGGTCCCGGTGCATCCTACGCTGGCGGCGATCCTTGCAAGCTGGAGGCTGGCCGGCTGGGAGCAAACCATGGGTCGACGGCCGGCGGAGAACGATCTCATCGTCCCGTTTCCGCTCGACGGCGAGCACCTCGACGCGCAGGTCATGCGGCGACGCCTGCACAAGGATCTCGTCGCCCTCGGCTACCGTACGCGCCGGCAGCACGACACGCGGCGAACGTTCATCTCGCTTTGTCTCTCGGACTGCGCTCGCAAAGAGATCCTCCAGTGGGTCACGCACGGCAGGCCTCGCGCTGACCAAATGGACGACTACACCACGCTCTTGTGGGCGCCCCGGTGCGAAGAGGTGGCGAAGCTCAAGATTAGGCTGCGTTCACCAGCGTCCGCAGCCGTAGCTTGTGCGGCGGGGGAGACGGGTCTCTCCAGGGATGTAACTTCCGCTGGTACAACCCGAGTTACACGTCTTGGGGCGCCAGGTGGAATCTCGAAGGATTCCGACCTGTTGGATCAGGTCATGGTTGAGCGCGAGACGGGACTCGGACCCGCGACCCTCGGCTTGGGAAGCCGATGCTCTACCAACTGAGCTACTCGCGCGAACGGGAAACGATAGGCCGGAGTGATACCACGTCCCTGGGCGATTGGAAACCCTAGCTCGACGACACCGAGTAGCTGCTGACGACGAAGCTCTGCACGCCGCTGTCCGCGACGATCTCGGGCCCGAATTGGAACTGATACAGGGTCCAGTTGCTCTGAAAATTGCCTTTGTCGGCGATGATCCAGTTGAGGATGGCCTTGATGTCCACCGTGCCGGAGGTGCTGTTAGCCGTCCGGAGTAGTGAAACCACGTCGTGCCCGCCGTAGGCGCCGTAGTAGACGTCCCAGGTGCTGCCGCCGGTCGAGACGTTGGACTTGCTCAAGGTCCCGGCTGGGAAGACCGAGCCCTTGGTATAGTTCACCCACAGCATGATCTCGACCTGGGTCCCGCTGCTGTTCTGCACCCAGAAGTCGTAGGCCACTTCCCAATTGCCGCCCGACGGGACGGTGATTTGGAAGCTGCTGGTGAAGGTGTTGTAGGCGCTGATGGCCTTGCCCGGGGAAACTGAGATGTTGGGGTAGGACTTGACGCTGCCCCCGCTGGGATGATTTGCGGTCGTGCCCCATTGGCTGCCCGCGACCCAGATGCACTGGGGACCGGCGCCGGAGCCCCAGATGTCGTTGTAGTAGGTCGTGTCTCCCTTGGTCAGTTGGCCCCACTGATCGCAGTTGCACCACTCGGCGGTGATTCCCGCGGGGATCGCGTCCGGGCAAGTGGTGGCGAGCTTTCCGCTTCCCTGGATGCCGGTTCCGCTGGCGCCGCCGGAGCCTTGTGTGCCGCCCGTCGCCGTGGTGCCACCGGATCCGGACGTGCCGCCCTTGGCGGTCGCGCCGCCGCTGGCGCTGGCGCCGCCGGATCCAGCGCTTCCCCCGCTTGGCGTGTTTCCACCGGGGGGCGTGCCTCCGTCCCCGCTGATTCCGCCGGCGGCGGTCGCGCCAGCACCTGCACTCACGCCCCCGCTTCCGGTGTTTCCGCCAGATGCAGACGCGCCGCCGCTGACAGTGGCGCCGCCGTTTGCGGTTGCCCCGCCGCTTGCGGTGGTGCCGCCAGAGCTGGTCGTACCGCCGGCCTTGGAGCTGCCTCCCAAGGCAGTCGATCCGCCGGCGAGGTTACCGCCAGTTGAGGCTTGGCCGCCCGACGCAGCGGTGTCTCCGCCCGCCCCGGCACCTCCCGAAGCGCCGGGCCCGTTCGTGCCGCCGGCGCCACCGGCCGCAGTGCTGCCGCCCTTGGCAGTTGTTCCGCCGGCCGCGGATGTACCGCTGCTTTGGGGTGCTCCTCCACTGGTCCCGGCACCTAAGCCGGGACCAGACGCGGGCTGACCGCAGCCCGCTTGTGTAAGGACCAAAGCAAAGCACGCCAAGGCGCCGAGGAGCTCACTTCTCATGGGTTGCTTCCTGGCGAGGAAGGATACGCCGCCCGCACTCCACACGGGCACAAATCTTACATCGCAGCACAGGATTTCAGGATCGGTGAAAGGCCCTCGAATCGGAGCGGGCCGGTCCTCTGTCGTTGGTTCGCATCAGGTCTGTATCGATTATCTTCTATATTGACAAACATCGATACTGGGTTCAGTCTTTCCACGTGTCCAGGTCTCTAGCCATTCCGAAGATTGCCAAGTCGCTCGCCGCCTGCTGCTCGCCTTCGGCGAAAGCGCGGCCCAAGGATCTGAGCTCGTATGCGACCTTGTTCAAGGCGCTTGGTGATGAGACTCGCCTGAGCATCCTCGGATTCCTCCTGGCCAGGGGCGACACCCTGTGCGTTTGCGAGATCGAGGCCCAAGTGAAGGAGCTTTCCCAGCCGACGATCTCGCACCACCTTCGCCTGCTTCGCGAGGCTGGCCTGGTCACCGCCGAGCGGCGCGGAACCTGGGTCTACTACGCGGTCAACCCGGCCGTGCGGCCGAGGTTGGTCGAGTTCGCCGCTCTCCTCGCAGGCTAGTCGCTTTGCGTTCTCGTTTCTGTCCGTGGTCTATGTATTGAAGAACTTCAATTGAGGAAGGGAGTGTCCATGTCCAAGTCCAGGCTTGTCATCATGCAGCCGGAATCGTCGTGTTGCGGCGGCCGCAGCGAAACAGCGCCAGCAGGGGACATCCGCGAGGTCGTGCGCGAGCGCTACGGCCAGGCGGTTCGTGCCGTGGTTGGCGGGGCCAAGCCATCGTGCTGCGGATCCACAGCCACGGGTATGGGCGGCACCGACCCAATTACGCGTGACCTGTATTCGGATGGTCAGACCGCCGGACTGCCCGAGGAAGCGCTCAAGGCTTCTTTCGGCTGCGGCAATCCCACCGCGCTGGCCGAGCTACGCCTGGGGGAGACCGTGCTCGATCTCGGCTCCGGCGGCGGCATCGATGTGCTGCTCTCTGCCCGTCGGGTCGGCCCCACCGGCAAGGCGTACGGCCTCGACATGACCGACGAGATGCTGGCGTTGGCCGAGCAGAACAAGGCCAAGGCTGGCGCCAGCAACGTGGAGTTTCTGCGCGGGACCATCGAGGCCATTCCGCTGCCCGACCAGACCGTCGACGTGATCATTTCGAACTGCGTGATCAACCTGTCCGCCGACAAGGACCGGGTGTTGCGCGAGGCCTTCCGTGTGCTCAGGGCAGGGGGCCGGTTCGCGGTGTCGGACATCGTTCTCCGTCGCGAGCTGCCGCCCGAGGTTCGCCAATCGCTCAACCTGTGGACCGGCTGCGTCGCGGGTGCACTGGTCGAATCCGACTACGTCGCCAAGCTGCGCGCAGCCGGCTTCCAGGACGTCACCGTCGAGCCGACCCGCATCTACACGCAAGAGGACGCGGCGGAAATGGCGTCGACCTCGTGCTGCGGGGACGACCTTGCGGCCACCCTCGCCGCATTGGACGGGGCTGCGATGAGCGCGTTCATCCGGGCTCGCAGACCATGACGGCGGGCAAGCGGCTCTCTCTGGTCGACCGCTATCTCACGCTGTGGATCTTCCTGGCCATGGGGCTTGGCGTGGGGCTCGGCTTCGCATTTCCTGACCAGATCCAGCGCCTGAACCGCGCGAGCAGCTCGGGCACCACGTCGATCCCCATCGCGGTGGGCCTAATCTTGATGATGTTTCCGCCCCTGGCCAAGGTTCGCTACGAGGAGATGGGGCCGGTGTTCCGCAACACCAAGGTCCTTGGATTGTCGCTGCTGCAGAATTGGGTCATCGGTCCTATCTTGATGTTTGGCCTGGCCGTGCTCTTCCTGCGCGACAAGCCCGAGTACATGGTCGGCTTGATCATGATTGGGCTTGCCCGTTGCATCGCCATGGTCATCGTCTGGAACGATCTTGCCAAAGGGGATGCCGAGTACTGCGCCGGCCTGGTCGCGTTCAATTCGGTCTTCCAGGTGCTCTTCTTCTCGCTCTACGCCTTTCTCTTCATCACGGTCCTGCCGACCTGGTTCGGGCTGCGGGGGACCACGGTCCACATCACCATCGGCGAGATTGCGAAGAGCGTCCTTATCTATCTTGGAGTCCCGTTTCTTGCCGGCATCATCACGCGCGTCGCGCTCATCAAAGCTATGGGCAAGGACTGGTACCACGCGAGGTTCATTCCCAAGATCGCCCCCATCACCTTTGTGGCGTTGCTCTTCACCATCGTGGTGATGTTTTCGCTCAAGGGCGAAAAGATCGTCGAGCTCCCGCTTGACGTGGTTCGCATCGCGATCCCGCTCCTGGTCTACTTTGTCGTGATGTTCCTGGTCTCCTTCTTCCTATCGAAGAAAGTCGGCGCGACCTACGGCCAGGCGACGACTCTGTCGTTTACCGCGGCGTCGAACAACTTCGAGCTCGCCATCGCGGTGGCGGTGGCAACTTTCACCATCGGGCATGGGGCGGCCTTCGCCGCGGTTATCGGCCCATTGGTGGAGGTTCCGGTCATGATCGGCCTCGTCAACGTAGCACTCTGGCTAGGGCGCAAATACTACGGCAACCTGGAGGTGGTCCAATGAAAGGCGTTCTATTCCTCTGCGTGGCCAATTCAGCCCGCAGCCAGTTGGCCGAGGGTATCGCACGTGCGGTCCTTCCCCCCGAGGTGAAGGTCTGGTCCGCAGGTTCCCGTCCCACCAGCGTGCGACCCGAGGCCATCGCCGTGCTAAAGGAAATCGGCATCGACATCTCCCGGCACCGCTCGAAATCGGTGTCCGATATTCCCGCGGCCGAGGTCGATACCGTCATCACATTGTGCGGCGAGGAAGAGTGTCCCGTCTTTCTTGGCCAGGCGAGGCGCCTTCACTGGGGCTTGCCCGACCCGGCCGCCGCCGATCCGACGGCCACTCGCGACGACCTGCTAGCCAAGTTTCGCGCCGTCCGGGACGAGCTGCGAACGCGGATTGCGGACATGGCGGGCGGCGGTCGCTGAGCGGAGGAGGCTTCCGCGTATCCATTTTGCCGCCCCATACGTCTTTTCAGCAACCCCAGAAAGTGGAGGATTGCACGGTGTCCAACAACGAGTTGTCGAACAAGGAAGAGTCCCTGGTCGGAATCGGTGCTGCGGTTGCCGCCGGGTGCCGGCCCTGCACGCGGGCTTTGCTTCGCGCGGCCCGGGCGGCGGGGGCGTGTGAGCGCAGCATCAGGCTGGCCATCGAAACTGGCCTTTATGCTGGCACAAGTGCGACCCGGGCCATGGCGGCGTGGGCGGAATCGGAGCAAGGGGCCGCGCCCGAGCTGGATACCGCGTTTCGCGCGGAAAAGGAGAGGCTCACGGCGCTGGTCCTAGCCGGCGCCGCGCTGGCGGCAAATTCCACCGAATTGCTGGGACGCTGCATTGGCGAGGCCGAAGCCCTCGACTGGTCGAAGGGACAAATCGGTGCCGCCCTTGCAGCCGCGCGCACGGTGGCGAGAACTGCCGCGACGAAGGTCGAGTCGAACGCGGCCGGTTTGTGCTTCTTTCAGCAAGACGCGGCCAGCGTGTGCTGTCCCGGCGAGGATGAGACCCGGGCGGCCGAGCCGACCATAGCCGGCGGATGTGGTTGCGCGAAAGGCGCGGGCTGCACGTGAGCCGGGCCGGCGCTGAGCTGCGAACGTGTGACTTTGGGCCTGGGGGCGTGCAACGATCCTCGGCCGTGGACACGGGGAAGCCCATCGACCTCGGCAGGTATCGCCAGGCGCTGCTCGACCACATTCGCAGCATCGTGAGGAATCCGGCCGAGGCCGAGGATGTTCTGCAAGAGGTCTTGCTGAAGGCCCACCAGGGCGTGGAACAACTGCGCGCCGAGGGTGCGCTGACGGTTTGGCTGTTTCGCATCGCCACCCACCTTGGCATCGATCATCTGCGCAAGCACAGCCGCGGGCCCGAGTTGGCCGACGACATCGACGCGACCGAGCTTGCGTCTGAGGAAGAGGGCCCTCCGAGCCTTCAGCGCCTGGTGGAGCAGCAAGAGATGAGTGCGTGCGTGCAGCGCTTTCTGCTCGACCTCCCCAGCGTGTACCGGGCCGTGCTGCTGCTGCACGACCTCGACGGACTGACGGCGGCGGAGATCGCGCAGCGTCTGGGGATCACGTTGGAGAACGCGAAGATCCGCTTGCATCGGGCGCGCGCGGCCTTGCGGGCCGCAATGCGGGCCCGGTGCACCTTTTCTCACGACGAGCGCGGCGTGCTGGTGTGTGAGCCGAAGCGAGGTTGACCTGGTACTGGGCGTCGGGCCCTGATGGAGGCGAGCATGACGTCTGTTGCGACAAGAATTGCCGGCGTGGCCGCGATGGGATTGGCGGTGGTCTGCGGCCTCGGATCGCTCTTGTTGTTGGGTTTTGCTCCGCACGGGGTTCTGCCCGTCGCACGGCTTCCTGGAGCTGGCCCCTGGCCGCTGGTGTGGGACGCAGTCCTCTCGCTCCTGTTCTTCGTCCAGCACAGCGGCATGAATCGCAGAGCCCTCCGTTTCCGTCTTGCGCGCCTGATTCCCGCCCCCTATCACGGAGCGATTTACAGCATCGCCTCCGGCGCGACCCTGGCGATGGTGGTGCTGCTCTGGCAAGCCACGGGAGGAACGGTTTACTCGCTGCAAGGGGCGGCTCGCCTGCCGATGTACATGCTTTGTGCATTGGGTGTTGGGGGATTCGTCTGGGGCGGGGTCTCGTTGATGGCTTTCGACCCGCTCGGATTGCGCCCCCTTCGCGCACACCTACTCGGCCAGCCCGCGCCGCCTTTGCGCCTGGTCGTGCGCGGCCCCTACCGTTGGGTGCGACACCCGCTCTATTCCTGCGCCATTCTCATCATTTGGGGCGCACCCGAGTTGAGCCCGGATCGCCTGTTGTTCAACCTGCTGTGGACGGCGTGGATCTGGGTAGGGGCCTTGCTCGAGGAGCGCGACCTCGTGAACGATTTCGGAGCCGTCTACCAGGAATACCGCCAGCGCGTGCCGATGCTTGTGCCCTGGCGGCGTCCGGTGTCGCCACTCGTGCAGTAGCTGCGACAGTCTAGCGAATTGGGCCAGAGTGGCCGGCGTCTTTGCGAAAGAGCTCGGGTAGCGTGTCCGTGTCTTCTTTCCGAACCGCTTCAAGTCTCGCCGGATCGAGCCCCAGCGCCTTCAGGATGCTCGGCGCGACCTGCTTGGTGCGAACCCGCTGGTCGATTTTCCGGGGGCCGAAAGCGGGGTTCGAAACCAGCAACCCGACGTGAGCGTCGTCGTCGGCAAATCCGCCGTGCTCGGCCCACTTCTTCGTGCTGAGCGAGTAGATGGTTCCCTTCTCGGGCCGCACGATGATGTCCGGGGTGCGCGGATCTTGGCGCGGGTTGCCAAACATTCTGGCGAAACCTGGCGAAGACATGGTGAACACCGTGCCCAGGTTCGGGTCGCTGGTGCTGCCGTCGGTCGGCGCCGTACGAAGCGCGGTGGCGCCTGCATTTGCCAGCGACGAATCGGTCAGCCAGTAGAGCGCGACGTCGTCCTCGATGTGGCCCGCCACCGGCGCGACCGCACTCACGATACCGGCCACCGCGTCGCCATCGCGCCTCGCAACCAGTGTCTTGTTGATCGGTGACTGCCCGTGCTTTGCGGTCACCATGACCAGAGTTGAATCGAGCAGTCTCTGCGCCCGCAGCTCGGCGACCATCTTGCCGATGGAAGCGTCCGTGTGCGCGAGGGCGTCGGCAAGCTCGGCTGAAGGCGTGCCGCTGGCATCGAGGTAACCACCCGGACCCCACTTGGCGTCCTTCTGGGCCACGCTGACCGCCTGGAAGTTCATGCCGAAGAGCGCGGGAACGCCGGGCGTACCGGCCGTGTCGCTGGCGCCGGGCAGCCCGTCGTCGCTCCACTTGCCGTCGATTTCGTTGACGATGGCCTGAACCTTCAAGTCGTCGTAGACCTTGGTGTACGCTGCCTTGGTCGTGAAGTCCTCGCCCGCGCTGGCACCTGTGGCCGGCAGTTGCGTGGCGTCCGAATTGATTTCGGGCGCGAAAAAATCGTCGAGCCCCTTGCCTGACGGACCGGTTACCAGCTCGTACGCCAGGTGCTTGTCCGACCATGCGGTTCGCAAACCGGCCGCGTGCGCAACCTCAAAGATGGTGTTTACGCGCAGGTACATGTGTGGGTAGACCGGCGAGCAGGCGCCCATGGTGCGGCGATACGGAAGCTTGCTGACATTGAGGCGCGAGCGCACGATCGCGGGATCGTGGGTTGGGCCCGCGCCCGTGTCACCCCAAAGACTGGTGTTGTCCAGCTCAGCGCCCTCGTCATAGGCGACGGGCGTTCCGGGCGTGGTGCAAGTACTGTCGGGGTACAGGTCGCGGGCGTACGAGACGTCGTACCATCCGCCTGTGCTGGGCGACGAGCCGCCCGTGGTCAGCGCAAGCAAGCCTGGAAATGAATCGCTTGGGTTGGTGGGCGAGCCGTCGAGGGAATTGACCCAAGCATTGGTGTACTCGATGCCGTGCATCGACAGCGCTGCCAGCGTCGAGTCCGGATGGTCGGCGATGAATCGCGCCAGATCGGTTTGGTGCAGGCCATCGATGCTCAGCAACAGAACATGCTGCACGCCAACCGGGTCGCGATTCGACTCGTCGCCGAATGGTTCGGCGACGCGAGCCTCTGGACTCAATTGAGCCTGATCTTGCTTCTGACCCGGATCATCACTCGTGCTGCAGGCGACGAGCCCAGACAATAGACAGATCGGTACCTTTGCAGAAATGCGCATGGCGTGAACCTCCAACAGATGCGGGATACGGATGACGAACAGGTGCCAGCCCGCGCCTGGCCCCGATTAGAGGCCCGGTCGAAAGGGCGGTTACCGCCGGCTTCGCGACAGATCTGCAACGGAAAGTCCGACGAGACCGGCGGGATGATTTGCGACGGTTTTCGGCTCGGCGCGGGCAGCCTGCGGTTTCGCCGGCTCAGAGCGACGATGGCGATCTTGACCGGCAAGGACCAATCTAGAATCGCTGCACGTGGTTTCGACGTAATCGAGGTCGCGATGTGGCACAATGTCTTACTTGTGCGGTATGGGAATCATGGATCGCCCGAACCGCGGAACGGGGAGGGGACCACGGCGAAACGGGCCCCCCAGACAGCTCGCCTTTGACGCCTTGATAGCGTATGCTTTCAGGCTGGCGGAGGGTCGGGTGATTCGTTGATCAAAGGAGCGCTCATGACATCGTCGCTTGTTGACCGCAGGGTGCCGTCGTCGACTTCCGTCCTTGGGCCAGCTGTGGCCCTCCTGCTCGCGGTTGGCTGCTCTAGTGGAGGGGGCGCCTCGGGCGCCGGTGGCAGCGCTTCCGGGGGAAACAACAGCACTGGCGGCTCTACCGCGAAGGGCGGGACTGTCACCAGCGGTGGAACAATCACCTCTGGGGGCACGCTCGGCAGCGGCGGTACTTCGGGCAGCGGTGGCGTCCCTGGTAGCGGCGGGACCCCCGGTAGCGGTGGCACTCTCGGTAGCGGCGGGACCCCCGGTAGCGGTGGCACTCTCGGTAGCGGTGGCGCTGTCGGCGGCGGTGGCTCGGGCAAGGGCGGAACCACAAGCACCGGCGGAGTCCCCGGCTCGGGCGGCACTCCTGGCAGCGGCGGCGTCACTGGCAGCGGCGGCGCCGGGAAAGGTGGAACCACCGGCGCCGGTGGAGTCACCGGCTCGGGTGGCAACGCCGTCAGGGATGCTGGCCCCGGAAGCGACGGAGCCCCTGGAACCGGCGGTGCCCCTGCGACGGACGGCGGAAGTTGCTCGACCACCATGCCGAGCGGCGGTCAGACCTGCAGTGGAGGTAATTGTAATGGCACCGCCGACGGCCTAGGCTATGGCATCTGGGAGAGCGGAAGCGGGGGCAGCATCACCTACTTTACCAATGCTCACGCGTTTTCCACATCTTGGACCAGCAGTAGTGCTGACTTTCTGGCCCATCTAGGCCTGGATTTCAGACCAGCCAAGGCTTCCACCGCCTACGGAACGATTGTGGCCGATTTCTCCGAGGTCAAGAAAGTGACCAGCAATCCTCCCTGGTCGTCCATTGGAATGTACGGATGGATGAACAGTC
>CAZBIU010000073.1:0-22033 GCA_964491625.1 uncultured Myxococcales bacterium | reverse complement strand
CCTCGTGCAAGGGCTGTCCGCCGCCCACTTCGAGGTGCTTCCCGGCACGGACGTGCAGCACAAGCTCGCCGGTCCCGACCAGACGCTCGCGACCTGCCAGAATGCTTCGTGCTACCCCGCGATGGCGACCGCCCTCGCGGCGAGCTACCTCATCACTGCCCACATCACGGAGAGCAACAAGACCTACACCATGGTCCTTGAAATCGTCAACGGTCGGACCGGCTTCGTTCTCGCCAGCAATCGAGAGCGGTGCGAGACCTGTGGCGCCGAGGAGGCGGGCGAAAAGATGGGCTTGGCGGCGTCGGCGCTGCGCGAACGTCTGGAGGCGGAATCACGTGCCCCGGCGCGCATCGTGGTTCGCTCTCGCCCAGCCGGCGCGACCGTCGTGATGGACGGGAAGCAGACGGGCGTCACGCCGCTCGACACCAATCTGGCGGGCGGCCAACACCACCTGCAGCTCGTTCTGCCCGACCACGAGACTCTGTCCCGTTCTTTCACGGTGGTCAGCGGCGTCGACGAATCGATGGATCTCAGCCTGGCGGCGATTCCATCGAGATTCCCCTACCGAACCGCCGGCTGGGCCACGTTGGGCGGCGGCGCTGCCCTACTCGTGGCTGGCCTGGTTACCATGGCCTTTGACAACCACGAGATCGCGTGCTCGGTGGGCGAACGGGACATCAACGGACACTGCCCGTATGTTCGGGAGACCAAATGGTGGGCCACCGCGATGATCGGCATTGGCGCCGCCGCAGCGACGGTGGGCGGAACCTTCCTCTACTTCGCGCCCCGACCGACCTCTGGTGGCGCCAGCCTCGGCCTGGCGGGCAACTTCTAAACCGGCGCCGGTCGCTACTGCCCGAGCCTTGCCATCACGCGTCCGATGCGGGCCTTGATTCCGTCGTCGTTCGGGGACAGCGCAGCCGCACGCTTGTAGGCCGCCAGCGCATCGTCGTAGCGAAGCAGCTTGAAGTATGCGTCCCCGACCACCACGTGATACTTGGTGGTCTTCGACTGCAAGCGAACCACGCGTCGGCCGTAGTCGAGCGCTTCGGTGTAGCGCGCATTCTCGAACGCGACCTCGGCCAGGCCATAGACAGCTTCCGGATTGGTTGCATCGGCGCGCACGGCGCGGTCGAACGCTAGCCGCGCGTTGGCCCAGTCACCCCGTGCCAGCGCCGCCGCGCCTTCGGCCACCGCCTTCACCGATGCCCCTCGATCTCGCGATGCTTCGCCGGGCAGCGAGTCCTCGCCCGACGACGCGTTTTTCTTCTTGGCACCCTTAGCGACTTCCGGGAAGGCAGCCGGCTCAGGCGCTGCAGTCGGTGGCGGCACCGCCTGGTCTTTGCCGTTCGCCCGATCCCCAGATAGCGTGTCCCTCGGGTCCAGCTCGGCAACAAGCTGAAAGAGCGGCCGGGCCGGTTCGCGTTTTCCGCCGTCCCACAGAGACTGCGCACGCCTGCGGAACTCGTCGGCCAGTCGAGCCGTCTGCTTGCCCTCCTTGTCGGCTTCGACCAGCCTGGCTAAAGACACGCGCGCCTGGGAGTACTTGCCTGCGGCCGCCGCAGAAAAAAGCTCGGCCGCAAGGCGCGCAGACTCGTCAACCGGTTTTCGCGCAAACGCCGCGCTGGCGCTGTTGTCGCCCTCTCGATTCGAAGCCGCGCGGCTGCCGGCCGCCACGTCCAGCTTGGTGCGCAGGTCGGCATCGCCCGGCAAGAACCGCAATGCCTCGCCGAAGCGCACCGCCGCCAGGTCGGTCAGCTTCGCCTCAAGCAGCGCATTGCCCAGGCTGCGAAACTGATTCCCGTACAGCCGCCGCAACTGCACGGCGCCGCCCGATGCCGTGCCCAGCCGCCTCGCCTCAGTCTCGGCCCGCTCGATGTAGTAGAGTGCCGAATCGTTCGCCGGTTCCAGGAAGCGCTCCGCCGCCGCTGCCACGGAAGCCTTGCGCAGCCAGGGCGCGACCGTCTCCGGTTCGTCGGTCTTGGTAATCTCGACGTAGACCGGGGTGAAGACTTCCTTCGGACGGCGCAGGCCGAAATACAGCGCCAGCCCGATCCCAATCACCGCCACCAGGCCGGAGATCATCGCCAGCCGGCGCAACTTGCGCGAGCGTGAGGACGGCATCCGGTCGGCCAGCTTCTTGCGCCAAGCCTCGTCCACCTCGGGCAATTCTAGATCGTCCCACTCGGTCTGCAGGCGCGCCGCAATTTGCGCGTCGCACAACATGGCTTCGACCACCGCCATGCTCTGCGGCCGCTCGGCGGGATTCTTCGCCAGCATCTGCATCACCACGGTTTCGAGCTCGGCCGGAATGTCGAGGTCGGGCGCTTGCTCGCGCAGCGTCTTCGGCTTGTCCGTCACGTGCTTGGTGATGGTGGTCATCAAGTCCTCGTGCCAGAACGGACAGATGCCGGTCAGCATCTCGTACGCGGTCGATCCGAGCGAATAGATGTCGCTGCGGTGGTCGTAGCCCTTGCCACGGATTCGTTCGGGCGCCAAATAATCCGGCGTGCCGACGATACGCTCCTCGGGTGTGGTGCCCTCCGGCGGTGTCTCGGCGCTGATCAGACCCGCGATCCCGAAATCAACCACCTTCACCATGCCGCCCCGCCGACCGCTGGTGGCGAGCATGATGTTGTCAGGCTTCACGTCGAGGTGAATGATGCCCTTCTCGTGCGCAGCGCCGAGGGCTTTGCAGGTCTGGCGCAGTATTGCGATGGCCCGCGCTGGCGGCAAGACCTTGTCCACGTCGAGCACGCGACGCAAGGACGGTCCGTCGATGAACTCCATCACATAGAAGACCTGCTTGTCGGGGAGCTCGCCAAAGTCGGTGACGTCGCAGATGAAGGAACTGCCGATCTTCGACGCCGCCCTCGCCTCTTGCCGGAATCGCTCGATCGCCTTCGGATCGCGCGCGATGGCCCCAAGCAGAGTCTTGAGCGCCACGCGCTTTTCCAGGTCCACATGTTCCGCCTGGTACACGGCACCCATCGCGCCGGCGCCCAGGCGGGTTACGATACGGTAGCGTGTGCCTGGAATAATCTCGCCGGGTGGAAGGGCCATCTGCGTGCTCGCCGTGGTGACCCGACTGCGCTGTACCGTTGTTCGCTTTTCCAAGTAGATAGTCCAGTTGGCGTGCAGAAGGGTCCGACGCCAGGGGCAGTTTATCATGCTGTCAGGGCGGGCGATCCTGTGGCATTTTGTGGACATGCCCAGCCCAACCAACCCCCGCAAGCGGTCGCTGATGCCGTCGACGCCGCTGCGTCGTGCCCTGCGCGGTGCCGGCCACGCGCTCGCCCCTGTTGTGCAGATCGGCAGGCAAGGCGTGACCGACCCCGTAATTGCCCAAGTCGCCCGCGCCCTGGTCGACCACGAGCTGATCAAGGTCAAGCTGGGCACCGAATGCCCCGACACCCGCTTCGAGGTGGCGGAACGCCTGGGCGGCGAGTCCGACGTCCGGGTGGTACAAATTCTCGGCCGGATCATCCTGCTCTACAAGCGCCACCCTAAGCGGCCAAGGTTCGAAGAGCCTCTGGCTCGCGTGCGCAAACCCACCGCCAAGAGGACCACGCGAACATGAAGATCGCCGCCAACCTGCACGACCGTATCCAGGCTGCTGCTGAAGCGGTCGCGTCGCGGCTCGACGCCGACGCCACCGACGTGGCCGTGGTGCTGGGATCGGGTCTTGCGACCGCCGCAGACCGCTTGCCGGAGGCGCGCTCGCTACCCTACGCCGCCCTGCCCGGGCTTCCCGAGCCCACGGTGGCGGGACACCCCGGCCGACTCCTGTGCGGCTCTTGGGGCAACAAGAAGGTTCTGATCTTCTGCGGCCGAGTCCACGGCTACGAGGGCTACCCTGCTTCGGAGATAGGTTTTCCCATGCGAGTGGCCGCAACATTGGGCGCGCAGGCCGCCATCATCACCAACGTGGCGGGCGGCATCGACCCGTCCTACGCGGTCGGCGAGATCCTGGCCATCCGCGACCACATCAACCTGACAGGGACCTCGCCGCTGTGCGGCCCCAACGACGAGCGCCTGGGGCCGCGCTTTCTCGACATGAGTGAGCCTTACTCACCGGCCCTGCGGCAGCTTGCCGGCGACGTCGCCCAGCAACTCTTTGGCGCACGCCTCCGCCAGGGCGTCTACGCGGCCATGCCCGGCCCGTCGTACGAAACCCCGGCCGAGGTCTCCATGCTGCGGATCCTCGGTGCCGATCTGGTGGGCATGTCCACGGTCCACGAGGTGATCGCGGCTCGACACTCAGGACTTTCCGTGCTGGGCCTGTCGATGGTCGCCAATCCGGCTGCCGGGATTGACAAGACCAGGTTGTCTCACGAGCACGTCACCTCGGCCGGCGCCTCTGGCGCAGCCCGCATGGGCGAGTTGCTGGAAGCCGTGGTAACGCGACTGCCTTCCCAAGCATCTCATTCGTAGAAAGCAGCATCATCAGTCCTGCAAGGAGAGCGCCGTGGAACACAAGCTACCGCAATTGCCCTGGGCCAAAGACGCACTGGCTCCGCACATTTCCGCCGAGACCATCGACTACCACTACGGCAAGCATCACGCCGCGTACGTCGCCAACCTGAACAGGCTGATTGCCGGCACCGAATTCGCCGAGTTATCCCTGGAAGACATCGTCAGGAAGGCGTCGGGCGGCATCTTCAACAACGCGGCCCAGGTGTGGAATCACACTTTCTACTGGAACAGCCTGTCACCCAAGGGCGGCGGCGAGCCCAGCGGCGCGTTGGCCGACGCCATCACCAAGAGCTTCGCCAGCTTCGCCACGTTCAAAGAGAAGCTGTCCAACGCAGCCGTCACCCAGTTCGGATCGGGCTGGGCGTGGCTGGTGAAGAACCCCGACGGCTCGCTGGCGGTCGAGCAGACCAGCAACGCCGCCACGCCGATCAAGGACGGCAAGCATCCCATCCTGACCGTCGACGTTTGGGAGCACGCCTACTACATCGACTACCGAAACGCACGCCCGTCGTACGTGGAGGCCTTCTGGAAGCTGGTCAACTGGGATTTCGCCAGCCAGAACCTCAAGTAGCTTCCATATCGACTGCCGTGATCGCCAGGCTGCGGGCCTTACGGCACATGCGCGCGGAAAGGTCTACGCCGATGCTGTCCAGACCCAGCAGATTGGCCACGGCGAGCACCGTGCCGAATCCACAAAACGGATCGACCACAGTCCGCGTGGACGTAGTACGCATGATTTCTGTGCAAGCATCGCGACAGGCCAATACGCCCATCGACTTGGCGCCGGGGCGAAAGCCGCCATCGGGCAGCACGTGCACGCGCGGATGCCGCATCGGTGCCAGAAGTCCTCGACCGAAGCCGAGCATGTGCGCATAGGTGGCCCGGCCAAACGTCCCTGACCCGGCCGGCCTGCGGCAGACAATCTTGTGAAATAGCAGATCGACCTGCGCCTTCCTCGCGCCGTCAGCGACCAACTGGCCTTTGTCCACCCACAGCCCGCGATGCAGGACATCGCTCTGAAAGAACACGGCCATTCCGTCGGCCGGAATCGACCGAAGCACGAGCGCGACGACGGCAACGAACCAATCGCACCATTTTGCAAAGGTCAATCGAGGCAATTCCGATGCGTCCGGCAGTGACGTCACTACGCTGCACCCGCCAAGCGGCGCGTGCGCGGTCAACCACGCGATGGCATCCGCGTGAAAGACCTGACGACGGGAGCTCGAATCGGGCGACAAGCCGAGAGAACCTAGAGCGACTTGAGTGCCAAGCGCAAGTCGGACGAGGCACCTGTGGCAGTGGATGCGCTTCTAGCCAACCGCACCGCCGCCCGCGGGGACGACGAGCGCCGCTTTCCTGCTCCTTTTCCGTCGCTCCACCAGACGATCGAGCCACAAGTAAATCACCGGCGTGGTGAACAGGGTCACAAGCTGCGAAAGCAAGAGACCGCCCACGATGGCAATGCCGAGTGGCTTGCGCAATTCGGCTCCGATGCCGCCGATGGCGAGCGGAAGCGCGCCGAGCAACGCCGCACAGGTGGTCATGAGAATCGGGCGAAAGCGCAGAAGGCTCGCCTCGCGAATGGAATCCACCGGCGAAAGCCCGCGGGACCGACGCGCCTCGATGGCGAAGTCCACAATCATGATGGCGTTCTTCTTCACGATGCCGATGAGAAGGATGATTCCAATCAGCGCTATGAAGCTGAAATCGGTCCGGCACACGAGCAGCGCAACCAGGGCGCCGACGCCCGCCGACGGCAAGGTGGAAAGAATCGTGATCGGGTGGACGAAGCTCTCGTACAGCATCCCCAGCACCAGGTACACGGTGATTAGGGCCGCGAGAATCAGCCACGGCTCACTTTCCAGCGACTTGCCGAAGGCCTGCGCCGTTCCCTGGAAATCCCCATGCATGCCGTCGGGCCACTGCATTTCGCGCTCGGCCTTGTGAATTGCCGTCACCGCATCGCCGAGCGCCTTGTCTTCGGCGACGTTGAAGGAGATGGTGGTCGATGGAAACTGTCCCTGGTGGGTAATCGCCAAGGTGGTCTTGCCCGGCGCGACCGTAGCGATTTCGCTTAGCCGTACTTGACCGCCGTTCGTCGTGGGCACGAAAATCCTATCGAGCGCTTCGGGGCCGGTCTGTTGGCTGCGCAGGGATTCCTGAACCACGCGGTAGAAATTGAGCGGCGTGTAAGAAATAGCCACTTGGCGCTGGCCAAAGGCATCGTACAGCGCTTCGTCCACCGCTTGCGGGGTGATGCCGAGCCGCGACGCCTCGTCTCGGTTCAGAGCAATCCGCAGCTCCAGGCCCGCAGTCTGTTGATCGGTGGCCACATCCTTCAACTCCGGCAGCTTGCGCAGCCAGTCCACGACCCTGGGCGCCCATTGTTTCAACTCCTCCAGGTCTGCGTCCTGAACCGTGTATTGGTACTGCGTCCGGGCTGACCGCCCACCGATGCGAAGGTCCTGGGCCGCTTGCAGGAACAGCTTGATTCCGGGAATGCGAGCCGCCTTGGGCCGCAAGCGCGCGATGACCTGATCCGCGGTGACCTTGCGACCGGGCAGTGGCTTGAGCGCGATGAAGAGCGAGCCCGTGTTGCCGGTGGACGCATTCATGCTTCCGATGGACGACACCACGTGGTCGATGTCCGGATCCGATCCGATCAATGCGTTGAGCTGCTCTTGATAGGCCTTCATCGCCTGAAACGACACATCCTGCGCAGCCTCGGTGGTGCCCATGATGAGGCCGGTGTCCTGTTGTGGGAAGAGCCCCTTGGGCACGGCAACGAATAGCGCCACGGTGAACCCCACGGTTGCGAAGGTCAGAAGCAGCGCCGCGAGCTGATGACGAAGAATCCACCCCAGGCAGCGCGCGTACAACTTGTGCAGAGCTGTAAAAGCCCACTCCAACCCTGCGGCCAAGCGTCCGGGTTCCGCGTGCGTTGCACGCAAAAGGCGTGATCCCATCATGGGTGTCACGGTGAGCGAAACCACCGCCGACACCGCGATGGCCACGCTCAGCGTGACCGAGAACTCGCGAAACAGTCGACCGACGATGCCGCCCATGAGGAGAATGGGAATGAAGACCGCGAGCAGGGAAATCGTGATCGAGACGATGGTGAAGCCGATCTCTTTCGCGCCCCGCAGCGCCGCGTCCCCTGGCCGCATACCTTGTTCGATGTGACGGACGATGTTTTCGATGACCACGATGGCATCGTCGACTACGAAGCCCGTGGAAATCGTAAGCGCCATCAGCGACAGGTTGTCCACGCTGTACCCGAGCAGGTACATGATGGCAAACGTCCCGCACAAAGACAGCGGGATGGCGACCGCCGGGATGGAGGTGGCACGCGCGCTGCGCAGAAAGAGCAGCACCACCAAGATGACGAGAGCAATGCTGGCAAGCAGCGTTCTTTCCACGTCGCGCACTGAGGCCCGAATGGTTCCGGCGCGGTCGAGCGCAATCTCCATCTTGATGGCCGGCGAGATTGAGGTGGCCAGGACCGGCAAGAGCGCCTTGATCCGATCGATGGTTTCGAGAATATTGGCGCCCGGCTGGCGACGAATGATGAGCACCACGGAACGATGACCATCAAACCAGCCCGCCACCCGGTTGTTTTCCACATCATCGAACACCTTCGCCACGTCGCCCAGCCTCACGATGGACTCGCCCCGGGCAGTGATGATGACGTTGCGAAATGCGTCGGCGCCGAATAGCTGGTCATCCGCCCGAAGAATCAGCGTGCGCTGATCGTTCATCAACGCGCCCTCGGGGCGATTGACGGTGGACTGGGACAGCGCCGTGCGCACATCCTGCATTCCGAGCCCAAGGCCCGCCAATCGGTCGAGGTCCACCTGCACCCGCACGGCCGGCTGTTGCCCGCCGCCGACGAAGACCTGCCCGACGCCCTCCACCTGTGAGACCTTCTGGGCAAGGATCGTGTTGGCGGTGTCGTACACCTGCGCCAGCGGCAAGGTGTCCGACGTGAGCGCGACGATCAGGATAGGTGCGTCCGACGGATTGACTTTCCGATAGTTGGGCAGGCTGGGCAGGTTGGGAGGCAATTCCCCGCCGGCCGCGTTGATGGCCGCTTGCACGTCGCGGGCGGCACTGGTGATCTCGCGATCGAGATCGAACTGCATGGTAATGCTGGTGGCCCCGAGCGCACTCGACGACGTCATCTCGGTGAGCCCGGCGATGCGGCCGAAGCGGCGCTCCAGCGGCGTCGCGACAGCGCTGGCCATGGTCTCCGGGCTGGCCCCGGGCAACCCGGCCGACACGTTGATGGTCGGAAAATCCACCCGCGGCAACGGCGCCACCGGAAGCTTTCCGAACGCAGCCACGCCTGCCAGCAGCACCGCCGCCGAGAGCAGCGTGGTCGCGATGGGCCGCCTTACGAAAGGCCCCGAGATGTTCACGCCTGCGGCTCCTGTGCGACGACAGCCGGCAGCGCAACCGTTCTTTTCCCGCTGAGCCGCTTGCGAAGCCTCTCCATGGCCAAGTAGATGACCGGCGTGGTGTACAGGGTGAGCACCTGCGAGATGAGTAGCCCGCCCACGATAGCCACGCCAAGCGGCCGGCGCAGCTCGGATCCGGTGCCCCGCCCGAGCGCCATGGGCAGGCCGGCCAACAGCGCCGCCATGGTCGTCATCATGATGGGTCGAAAGCGCAGCAGGCATGCCTGATGAATCGCGCTTTCAGAATCCATGCCCTGCTCTCGTTCGGCTTCCAGCGCGAAGTCGATCATCATGATGGCGTTCTTCTTCACGATGCCGATGAGCAAGATGATCCCGATCAGCGCGATGATGCTGAAGTCGATGCGAAAGAGCATGAGCGCGAGCAAGGCGCCGACGCCAGCCGAGGGCAGCGTGGAAAGGATGGTGACCGGGTGAATGTAGCTTTCGTAGAGAACGCCCAGCACGATGTAGACTGTGATGAGCGCGGCGAGAATTAGAATCGGCTCACTGGCCAGCGATTCCGCGAAGACCCGGGCCGCGCCCTGAAACGACGGGTGTACCCCGGGCGGGAATTCGAGGCTCTTCATCGCCTCCCCGATGGAAGTGACCGCGTCGCCCAGCGACGCGCCCGCCGCGAGGTTGAAAGACAAGGTGACAGCCGGAAACTGCCCCTGGTGCGCGATGGTCAGCGAGCTTTCCGACCGCTCGTAGCGCGAGATAGCGTCGAGCGACACCGGCGTCCCATTCGCCGCTCGCATGTAGATCGATCGCAACGCTATCGGGTTCTGCTGAAACGCCGGCTCGACCTCCAGGATCACCCGATACAGGTTCAGCTGCGTGAAGATGGTGGACACCTGGCGCTGGCCGAAGGCATCGTAGAGCGTGTCGTCGAGGACTTGCGCCGAGATGCCCAGGCGCGAGGCGCTGTCGCGGTCGATGACCAGCGACAGCCCAAGGCCGCCGTCCTGCTGGTCGCTGGCTGCATCACGCAACATCGGCAGCGTCTTCATCGCGTCGAGGAGCCTCGGCGCCCATTCCGCCAGCTCATGGGGATCCGCGTCCTCGAGCGTAAGCTGAAACTGGGTGCGGCTGGTGCGGGTGTCGACCTGGAGATCCTGCACGGCTTGCAGATAGGTGGTAACCCCCGTCACCTCGGCCAGCCGCGGCGCGAGCCGCGCGATGATCGCGTCGGCATCAGAGTTGCGATGGCCGCGCGGCTTGAGCGTGATCGACAGCCGCCCGACATTCATGGTCGGGTTGCTGCCGTCCGCGCCAATGAAGGACGCCACCGCTTGCACGTCGGGGTCGGCGCGGATCAGGTCGGCCAAGGCGCGCTGCCGGTCCATCATCGCCGGGAAAGAAATCGACGGCGGCGCTTGCGAAACCCCGACAATGAGCCCCGTGTCTTGCTGAGGGAAGAAGCCCTTGGGGATCGCCCAAGCCAGACATCCGGTCAGCGCCAGGGTCGCCAGGGTCAAGAGCAAGGTTAACCGCTGATGCCGCAGAACCCAACCCAGCCCGCGGTCGTAAAACCGCACCATGGCGTCGAACCCGCGCTCGAAATTGCGTTCCAGCCGGCCCGGCTTGTGGGCTTCGC
Organism: uncultured Myxococcales bacterium; assembly: GCA_964491625.1. GTDB lineage: Bacteria > Myxococcota_A > Polyangia > Fen-1088 > Fen-1088 > Fen-1118. The sequence goes on along the minus strand of CAZBIU010000073.1, from coordinate 11,503 downwards.
GAGCGCGCAGAACGTGGCCCCCCATCATGGCGGTCAAGGTCAGCGAGAGCAGCGCCGAGATCCCGATGGCAATGGCAAGCGTGACCGCGAACTCGCGGAATAGTCGGCCCACGATGCCGCCCATGAAAAGCAGCGGGATGAGAACCGCCACCAGCGAAACCGTCAGTGACACGATGGTGAATCCGATTTGGCGCGCCCCCTTCAATGCAGCCTCAAACGGCTGGTCGCCAAGCTCGATGTAGCGAACGATGTTTTCGACCATCACGATGGCGTCGTCGACCACGAATCCGGTCGCGATGGTGAGTGCCATCAAGGTCAGGTTGTTGAGGCTGTAGCCGCACAGCTGCATGACCCCGAACGTCGCAACCAGCGACAGCGGCACTGCGACACCGGGAATGATGGTCGCGCGCAGCGTGCGCAGAAACAGGTACATGACAGCGACCACGAGCAGCACGGTGATGAGAAGCGTGAATTGGACGTCGTCCACCGATGCGCGCACGGTCTCGGTGCGATCCGCGAGCACCGTGATCTCGATGTCCTTGGGCATGACCGCGCGCAGTTGCGGGAGGATCGACTTCACCGCATCGGTCACCTTGATGAGGTTGGCGCCCGGCTGCCGCTGAATGTTCATGATGACGGCTCGGCGCGGCCCCGCCCAGCCGGCGAGCTGTGCGTTCTCCACGTCGTCGAGAACCTTCGCCACGTCGCCAAGCCGAACCGGCGATCCGTTCTGGAACGCGGGGTTGGCAACCGTCGGATTTTGGTAGGCGACGATGAGGGAGCGATACGCGTCGGCCTTCTCGATCTGGTCGTCCACGTTGATGGTGTAGCTTTGCCGCGCGCCATCGATGGTGCCTTTGGGCTGGTTGACGTTCGCGGCCACCAGAATGCTGCGCACGTCTTCCAGGGTCAGGCCGCGGCCGGCGAGCGCGTCTGGATCCACCTGCACGCGCACAGCCGGCTTTTGCCCGCCGTTGAGCGTAACCAGTCCGACGCCGGCAACCTGCGAGATCTTCTGGGCCAGAATCGAGTCCGCGTAGTCGTCGACCTTGCTGAGGGGAATCGTGTCCGACTGAATCGCGAGGGTCAGGATGGGCACGTCGGCGGGATTGCTCTTGCTGTAGGTCGGCGGCGTGGGCAACGTGCGCGGCAGCAGGTTCGACGCCGAGTTGATGGCAGCCTGCACGTCTTGCTCGGCGGCGTCGATGTCGCGATCCAGATTGAACTGCAGCGTGATGACCGACGTGTTGAGGCTGCTCACCGACGTCATCTGGGCCAGCGCCGGCATCTGACCGAATTGCCGCTCGAGCGGCGTGGTCACCGACGAGGCCATGGTCTCGGCCGAAGCACCCGGTAAGGTCGTGGTCACGACGATGGTGGGATAGTCCACCTGGGGCAAGGCCGCGATGGGAAGCTGGCGATAGCCCACCAGCCCGGCGAGCAGCACGCCCACCATCAGCAGCGTCGTCGCGATGGGACGGCGTATGAAGGGTTCGGAAATGCTCACGGTTGTCGTCCCGACTGATTCGATTCCGCCAGACGGCGGCCCTTGCGCGCACCTTCCGAGGCTGCGCTGCCCTTGTCCGAGGCACGCGCCTCGACCAACGCCCCCGGCTTGAGCTGGAACTGTCCCTCGGTGACCACGGTGTCGCCGGTGCCAAGACCCTTGCTGATGACCGCCAGATCGTTCTGGATGGTCGCCACCTCGACCGGTATGGGTGTCGCCTTGTTGGCGCCGTCCACGCCATACACAAAGGTGCCTTGCGGGCCATTTTGAATGGCGACGGCCGGCACCACCAGCGCTCCCTTGCGCGTACCGAGCAGCAGGCGCGCCTTGACGAACTGATTGGGCCACAACGCGTGCTTGGGGTTGGCAAACACTGCTTTCAGTCGGATGGTGGCGGTGGCGACATTGATTTGATTGTCGATCAGGGCCAGCTCGCCGGTGGCCAGCACCGAGGTGCCATCGCGCGAAAGCGCCTGCACGCTGAGCTTCCCCTCTCCCATGGCCGAGGTCACGCGCGGCAGATCGTCCTGCGGCAGGGTGAACAGCACCGCAATCGGATCGATCTGGGTTACCACCACGATGCCGGTGGCATCGCTCGGATGGACCAGGTTGCCCGGATCCACCAGACGCACACCCGTGATGCCATCGATTGGCGAACGGATGCGCGCATAGTCCAACATCAGCTTGGCCTGGTCGACAAGCGCGCGGTCCGCGCGAACCGATCCTTCCAGTTGCCCCACCAGCGCGCCCTGGTCGTCAACCTGTTGCTGCGCGATCAGCTTCGCCTTCCCGACCGCGCTGTAGCGATCCAGGTCGACCTTGTTGCCTTGTAGCTGTGCGCCGTCGCGCGCCAGAGCAGCCTCGGCTTGGTGCAGTTGGACCATGTATGGTCGCGGGTCGACCTGCGCCAGCAGGGTGCCGCGCTTGACCGCCTGGCCTTCACGAAACGCGACGCTGTCCAGACGCCCATCCACGAGAGACCGCACGGTCACGGTCTTGAAGGCAGTCACGGTGCCAAGCCCGTCAAGAAACATCGGCACGTCGCGTGCTTCCACCTTTGTGGTCACCACCGGCGCCGGCCTTGCGCCTCCGCGCTCGTCCCGGCCGATCTTGCTATCTTGTCCCTTGGCCCCGCCGCATCCCGCAGCCGCGAGGAGCGCGACGCCTGCCAGGCAAAGATCGCGGAACCGACGATGGCAAAGCCTTGTCAATGTGCGTGTCATGTAAATTCCTATTCTCTGCCCAGGGCGCCCAGCAGCGCCGCCCGCGCCGATGCCAAGTTGTATCGCGCATTCACTTCTTGCGCAGCCGCCTGGGTTTCGGTCACCTGCGAGTCCCCAAGCTCGATCACGCTGCCCATACCTACCCCGTAACGGGACTCAGCGAGCTCCAGTTGCTTGTCCGCGTTCTTGAGCGCGAGCCCTGCCGCGTCCAAGGTGGCACGTGCTGCCTGCACCGCCAGGCTGGCCTGTTCCACGTCGACGCGCACACCGAGCTTGAACGTTTCCTCCTGCGCCGCGATCGATCGTAGGGTTGCCCTGGCCTCGCGCACCTGGGCCGCGGTGGCGCCGCCTTGATACAATTGCCAGCTCAGGAGTGCGCCGACCCACCAGTTGGGCGCGAGGCTGTCGAGCTTGACGCCCTGATCGGAGACACTGGCCTGAGCCGAGAGGCTTGGGCCGTAAGCCCCTTTGGTAGACTCGATGATGTGCTCTTGGGCCTTTCGTTGCTCAGCAAACGCTGCCAGCTCGGGCCGGTCGCGCAGGGCCACGGCAAGCAACTCGACGAGCGAGGCACTCTCCTCGGGAAGCGGCGCCATTTCGTCGTCGCCAGGCTGGTAGCCCGCTGCGGCCGAGAGCCCGATGGCCTGGTCCAGCGCCGCGCACGCGAGTGCGTACCCGTTCTCGGCAGCGATAAGCTGCACCTCGGCGTTGGCCACGTTGGTCTGCGCGGTTACGCTGTCGATCTCGGGGCGCATTCCGTGCGCGACCAAGCCATCGATCTGAGCCAGGTGGCGTTCCTGATTCTTCACGGTGCGATCGGCGACCGCCGCCAGATCCTTTTGCGCGCGCGCCTGGAAATAGGTCTTGCGCACGTTGCTCACAAGCTGGATCCGAACCCCGCGCTCGCTATCCATGGCCGACGCGACGTTGGCCTCGCTCGATCGCCAGCGTTCGGATGTCTGGCCGAAGTCATAGATGAGCTGCGACGCCGAGGCGCTGAGGATGTAGTTGTTGTTGCTGGGATTCCAACTTGTGGGCGGACTGTTTGCGCAAGCTTGGTTGGCGTAGCCAGGCCGAATCACGCAGTTGGCAGTCGTGCGCTGGTACTGCGCACTGGCCGCCACCTGAGGAAGGTACGGCGCCCGCGCCTCCTCGACCCGAGCCGACGCCACGTCCACATTCGCTCGCGCCTGCGCGCCGGACGGGTGCGTGCGCAAGGCCAGCTCGATGGCGTCGCGCAAGCTGATCGTCTCACCAGTTGGATGGGGCTCAAGCCGCGGACTCGTCGCACCTTCCGCCAGGGCCAGACTGCGCAAACCGCACAGAATGCAGGCGCTGGCTGCAAAATGTGCATTCAGAAAAAAACGACAAAAGCGGGACATGGCTACGGAGCCTACCTCCTCATGTCCCGCTTCCTCGCGGTATTTGGCAAGATCTTGAAGTCTGGACTTTCGACGGGTGCGCTGGCTCTAGACACGCCCCTTCTTGGTGCAATCTGAGCGCCAGGTTCGAGCGCTGGTCGTGGCGCGCTAGCCCCGTACTCGCAAGACGCGGTTCGAGGGCCGCACGACGGGCGGTTAGTCCGTAGAAGTCGAGCCCAGGGCGTTGGCGATGATGTTCTGAACCGTCTGCCAGACGGAATCTTGGCTGCTCTGACTGGTGCTGGATGCCTGACTGCTGCTGGCCGCTTCCGCGTGGTGATGGTGATGGTGATGTCCGCTGGCTTGGGCGCCACCCTGTTGCGTCGGCGGGGCCAGATCGCTGGCCTTTCCACTCTGGGAAGCCGTCTGGAATCGATTGGCCAGGTTGTTCAAAAAATCGGCCTGTTTGCCAGTCGCCGAGGAAGCGGCATCTTTCAACTGCGAGGCAATCTCAGCCGTGACCTGCTTAAACTGAGTCGGATCGCTCTGTGCAAGGCTCTGCAGTTGGCTGAAGAGCTGCCCGGGCTGAGACACATCCACCGAGAACGCGCCCGAAACGCTGCTCCCAACTGTTCCGGTCGCCGAGCTTCCAGACGATGTGACCCCGCTGATGCTGTTGGTTGAGTACATGGATTGAATGCTGTTGATGTCGGTGCTCATTGAAAACCTCCACAGCGAGATTCGATACAAACAGCCGCAGCCTTTAGCAGCAAAGCGCCGTTGCGCAAAGCTCGCATCCCCGAGTGCAGAGTCCGCAGAAAAACGGGCAGATTCCGCACGAATTTCTGCATCACATCGACTGGGTGCGTTTCCAGATCCGCAACCCCGGCAACCCGCCGGTACCCTAGCCCTCCGGTCGCCGCAGCACCGCCGCGAAAAAACCGTCGGTGTCGTGCACGTGGGGCAGAAGGCGCAGAAAAGTTCCGTCGCCAACCTCGGCTGCGCGCTGCTTGCCCCAGATCTCTTTTAGCGGCATCAGCACGAAGTCGGGGCGTTCGCGCAGGAAGCGTTCGATGACCGCGTCGTTTTCCTCGCGCAGGACGGAGCAGGTCGCGTAGATTAGCCGCCCGCCCGCGACCACCAGCGGGGCATAGGTCACGAGCAACGCAAGTTGGTCGGCCGGGTAGCCGTCCACGTCGCCCGGGCCAAGCCGCCAACGCGCCTCTGGATTCCTGCGCAAGGTCCCAAGGCCCGAGCATGGCGCATCCACGAGCACCCGCTCCCAGGCCCCGAGCTTCGCTTCCGGCGGCAGCGCGGCCCCCTGCACCTCGCGCGCGGCCAGATTCGACAGTCCGGCGCGGCGGGCGCGGCGGCGGAGCTCTTCCAACTTCCTTCCATTGCTGTCGAGCGCGAGGATGCGGCCCTGGTTGTCCAGCGTCCCGGCTAGCGCAAGCGACTTGCCCCCTGCCCCGGCGCACGCATCCACCACTCGACCGCGCGGCGGCGGCGCGACGGCTTCCGCGACCAGTTGACTGCCCTCGTCCATCACCTCGAAAAGGCCGTCACGAAACGCGGAAAGGCCGAAGGCGTTCACCCGGGTTTCAAACACCAGGCCCGCCGGCGAAAGCCTGGTCGGCACCGCAGTGACGCCTTCCTCGGCCAAACGGGCGACCAGCTCGTCCCGCGACACCTTGACGGTGTTGGTGCGAACGCACATGGGCGCGCGGGTGTTCATGGCCGTCGCAAGCGCGATCGCTTCCTGGTTGCCGTGGCCAGCGGCGAAGCGTTGCAAGAGCCAAGTCGGATATGAAATTCGCAGCGCCTCGCGGTCCAGTCCCTCGCAGCTGCCCAGCCCCGCGTCGTCGGCCGTCGCGGCCGCCAGATCCAGGTCCCGCCCCGCGGCCCGCCGGGCATCCGCCTTGACCGCCTCGACCGGAATACCGGAGCGCAGTTCGAAGACGATCAGCTTCAGCTCTTGCCGCGCCAACGCCGAAATGGTCTCGCGCCGCCCGCGCGAATGCGCCAGCACCTCGTCGAGGATGGCTTCCAGCCTGCGCTCCCAACGCACAAGCCCGTAGACCGTCTCGGCCACCTGGCGCCGCTCGCCACTCGAAAGCTGGCGCTCCTCACGGAAGGCCCGCGCGAGGATGTCCGTGGCGAAGCCCCACTCGGCCCTCGCCTCGGCCGCAAGTTGCAGGACGAGGGTCCGCGCGCGCGGCGACAGACGGCGTTCTGGGGACGGCTCTTGTGGCATGGGCCAGCGCCTTGGCGCGCCTACGCCTTCACCCTGATCCGCCAGAACGCGCCCTGCCCGCCCTGGGTCGCGGTGGATTTTTCCCCGCGCGAGAGCAGCGCTTCCTTGTCCAGAATCGCGTCGGCGCGGCGAATGGTCGGCAGCGCGTGAACGCCGGTGTCCATGCGAATGGCGTCACACGGGCAGGCCTCTACGCACAGGCCGCACACCACGCAGCGAAGCTCGTCGATCTCGAAGATGCGCGGGCGCTTTTCGATGCTGCCGTTCGGCGCCTCCTCGGGGACGATGGTGATGCAATGGGCGGGGCACACCGTGGGACACATCATGCAGGCCACGCAGCGGACCTCGCCGTCGTCGCGCTTCATCAGGCGATGCAGGCCGCGATTGCGCGCCGGATACGGCATCTTCTCCTCGGGGTACGACAGGGTCGCAATCTTGGTTTGCTTGCGCCGGCCGACCAGGTTGCCGAGCCAGTTGATCGCGAGGTGCCTGAAGGTCACCCAAAGGCCGTGCAACGCGCCCAAGAGGAAGCTCCGGCTTTCGATGCCGGACGGGCGCGCGACTGTTTTCACGGTAACTGCCATGTGTTTCTACCTTCGCAGCAAGATCCAACCCGCGGCCAGAACCACGTTGGCAATGGAGATCGGCAAAAGACGCTGCCAGCCCAGACGCAGAAGCTGGTCAGCCCGGAAGCGCGGCAGGGTCCAGCGGATGAGGAGTTGGAATGAACAGAAGAGGAATACCTTGAGCGACCAGACCAGCACCGTCACCAGAACGAACAAAAGATTCGGCAGGTGCGAGGCCAGGAGCTCGGCGCCCGGGAAACGCCAGCCGCCGAAGAAGACCGTCACCATCAGCGCGCTACTGACGATGATCTCGACGAATTCGCCGAGGTAGAACATGCCGAAGCGCATGCCCGAATACTCGACGAAATAGCCGATGACTTCCGATTCGCCCTCGGGGATGTCGAACGGCGTGCGCTTGCTTTCCGCGATGGCCGAGGTGAGGAACAAGACAAACGCGATAATCTGGGGAATCCCGGCGATGCCCCATTGCCATGGCCAATCGCCCTGCGAGGCAACCATGGCGCCAGGCTCAAGCGTGCCATAGAGCAGAAACATCGCCATCACGGCCATGCCCATGGTCACTTCATACGCCATCATCTGCGACGATGCGCGCAAGCCGCCCATCAACGCCCATTTGTTGTGGGACGCCCAGCCGGCCAAGGCCGCGCCGTACACGGTCAGCGACGAGATGGCGAAGTAGAACAGCAGGCCTGCGTCCAGGTGGGCCGCCTGCAGGTCGACCGGCTTGGCGCACGCGCCGCCAGGAACGACCTCGGTCAGACGATCCAAGCACAGGGGCGCGCCGAACGGCACGATGGCGCTGGCGATGAAAACGGGCGCCACGGCCAGCACCGGCGCAAGCGCGAAGAGAAACTTGTTGGCTTCGGGCGGAACGAAGTCTTCCTTGAAAATCATCTTCACTGCGTCGGCCAGGAACTGGGGAATGCCCCAGAATCGGAACGGACCGATGTTGGCGCGGTTGGGGCCCAGGCGATCCTGCATCATGGCCGATTGGCGCCGTTCCATCCATGTCAAGATCCCGGCCAGCGGCAGAGAGAACAAAAACACGAAGAACACGCTCTTGGCCGCCGCAGAAAGGGCCAGGAAGCCAGGTGAGCCGTAGGAAAGAAGACTCGCAAGCATGTCCTACCCCCTCGATCCGCCGAAACGAAGCTCCACTGGCACGGCGGGCGGACCAAACACCACGTCCTTCATGAAGTCATGTCGCGCCGCCGCGTCGGAGAAGACCTCGGCCGCCGAGGCATAGGCCAAGTTGATCGACAGTTTACTACCCAGCAAAGCCAGTGCACGCCAGGCAGGCATCACGTCCCCGCGTGTGCCCAGCGCAGCGTGAATGCGCTGCACACGACCATCGCGATTGGTGAAGGTTCCGTCAGACTCGGCCCAGGTGGCGATGGGCAGCGCTACGCTGGCGGCATCCACCAGCGGACCGCGGTGCGATGCAAGCACGACCAAGGCACGTAGCTTCCCGAACTCGACTTCGAGTCTCTCGTTGCTTAGCACCAGCAGCGTGTCGACGGCGCCCGAGGCTACGTCAGACAACAAATCCCTTTCCGTGCGCACCGGCGGCGGAACAATTCGCTGCACGCCCACGGTGTTAGGGTTCTTATCCGCGCTGACCAGAATCGTGTCCGACCAGCCGAAGGCCCGGCCCGCTGCATACGCGCGTTCGAACTTCAGGCCGTCGAGCGCCAGGCGAGCCAAGGCGTGGGTATCCTCGTTGGTCGCGCCCGCCGAGAACACGACCCCGACTTTCTTTCTGTCTGCTTTGGCGTCGGCCGCCAGGGCCTCGCGCAGGACCCGAGCCGCCTCGGCCACTGCCCGATCCAGCGGCGCGCGCTTGCCGCCGATTTGCGCAAGAAGCAGACGATTGTTGTGCACGGCCTTGTATTCGAAGCGCCCCTCGTCGCACATCCAGAACTTGTTCACGTCCGGATTCTCACGCGGCACCAGGCGGTGAATCTCGCCGCGAGCCACGTGAACTTCAATGTTGCAGCCGGTGGCGCAGCCGGGACAGACGGACGGACTCGCGGAAAGCTCCCACACGCGGCGGGAGAAGCGGAAGTCCTTCGCGGTCAACGCGCCCACCGGACACACGTCGACGGTGTTAAGCGAATAGGGGTTGTCCAGGCGATGCCCGGGCGCAGTGGTTAAGATCTGGTGGCTACCCCGGTCGGCCATGGTCAGCTCGGGCGCCTTGGCGACCTCGTCGCACACGCGAATGCAGCGGGTGCAAAGGATGCACCGTTCCTGGTCGAGCACGATGTGCTTGCCGACGTCGACCACCTTGGCCTTGCGGACCTTGATGCCCTCGTTCCGCGCCAGCTTGCTGTCCCAGTCGAAGTAGTGTTTCTGCAAGCTGCACTCGCCGGCCTTGTCGCAAATCGGGCAATCGATGGGATGGTTGAGCAGCGTGAATTCCAACATCTGCCGCCGCACATCCAGGATCTTGGGCGAGTTGGTGGTCACTTCCATCTTGTCGGCCACCGACGTGTAACAAGACGGCACCGGCTTGGGCGAGCCTTTGACATCCACCAGGCACTGCCGGCACACCGCCGGCGACGACAGGCCTTTGTGGTAGCAGAAGTACGGCACGTCGGCCCCGACGGAGCGACAGGCTTCGAGCAGGTTGGTTCCTTTGGGAAGCTTGTGTTCTTTGCCATCGATGACGACGGTGACCAGGTCTTGGGTTGGGGTCGATTCTGCCATTACCGATCGCACTCGCCGCCGATCATGTTGATCATGCCGAAGGTCGGCACCACGTCGGCAATAAAAAGTCCGGGAAGAACCTTGTTCAGGATGGCCAGGTTGGCGAAACACGGCGGACGCACGCGGCATTTCCACGGTCGCCCGGTCCCGTCGGAAACGATGTAGAAACCCAGCTCGCCGTTGCCGCCCTCGGTGAACGAATAGATCTCGCCGGGGGGGACGTGCAGTCCATCCATGATCATCTTGAAATGCGCGATCATGGCCTCGATGCTGTTGTAGGTCTCGCGCTTGGCCGGCAGGGCCACCCGCACGTCGTCGATCAGGATTTGCCCGTCGGGGATCCTCGCCAGCGCCTGCTCGAGGATGCGCATGGATTGGCGGATCTCCTCCAGACGGACCGCGTAGCGGTCGAAGTTGTCGCCGGTGCTGCCCACCGGGACGTCGAAGTCGAAACGATCGTAGACCAAGTACGGGTGATCCTTGCGCACGTCGTAATCGAGCCCGGTCGATCGAGCCACCGGACCCGTGAGCCCCCAGCCCGCGGCGTCGTTCTTGGCGATGATGCCCACGCCGTCCATGCGGTCGCGGAAGATCTTGTTTCTGGTGAGCAGCTTGTCAGCGTCGCCGATGGCCTCGCGAACTTTGCCAAGCGTACTCAGCAGCTTGGCCGCCCAACCCTCGGGTATGTCGCCGACCACGCCGCCGATGCGCACGTAGCTGTGCGTGAGCCGCGCGCCGGAGATCTCTTCCAACAGCTCCCACAGCCACTCGCGCGCCTTGATCAGATAGAAAAACACGGTGAACGCGCCCAGCTCCATCGCGCTGGCGCCCAGGCAAGTCAGGTGATCGGCGATGCGCGAGACTTCGCCGACGATCACGCGGATGTACTGCGCCCGCTCGGGAATCTTCTGGTCGATGTCGAGCAACTTCTCCACCGCCAGCGCGTAGCCCACGTTGTTCAGCATGGGCGAGACGTAGTTGAGCCGATCGGTGTAAGGGAAAATCTGCGTCCAGGTAGCGGCCTCGGCTTCCTTCTCGAAGCAGCGGTGCAGGTAGCCAATCTCGATATCGCAGGTCCTGATCTTCTCGCCGTCGACTTCTAGGGCCATGCGAATCGTGCCGTGCATCGCCGGATGCGACGGCCCCATGCGCAGAGGCATGCTTTCTACCGGGACCTCGGCGCTCTCGTCGAAGTCGGAGACATCGGCCTCGCCGAAGACGACACGCCTCTTGCTACCGGGTTCGGAGGTGATCTCGGCCGCCATCGCTACACGCTCCCCGGCAAGCGCCGGAGCAAGGGTTGCCGCTTCTCTTTCGGATAGTCCTTGCGCAAGGGATAGCCTTGAAACTCCGGATACATGAGGATTCGCCGCAAGTCTGGGTGTCCTTCAAAGCGGACGCCGTACATGTCGAATGCTTCGCGCTCGAACCAGTTCGCGCCCGGCCACAGGGAAACCAGCGACGCGATTGCGGGATCCGTTGCCGGCAAACCGGCCAATAGCCGTACCCGGTGCTTCTGCTCGACCGAATACAGGTGCACCACGACATCGAAGCGCGGCTCGCGCGGCAGCCTATCCACACAGGTCAGATCGGTAAACATGCTCATCTGCAAGGCTGGGTCGCGCAGCAAGAATCCGGCAACTTGCAGCCAGGCCGCCGGCGCCACGCGCGCCCATTCGTTGCCGTGCTGGGAGCCGGTTTCCAGGATCTCTGCGCCGGTGAATCGTTCGAGCAACTTGTCCAGGATGATCTTGGCCATGAATCGTCAGCCCCCTGCCTTGGCGCTTGGCCGAATCGCCGCCAGCGGCACGTCGAAGCCCTTTTCCTGCTTGAGCACGACCTGGCTGTGCCATTCCCCGCGC
>CAZBIU010000072.1:0-22127 GCA_964491625.1 uncultured Myxococcales bacterium | reverse complement strand
GTTTCACTTTTGGGCCCGTCGCACGGGCCGCGACAGCTGAAATCACGACGAGCTGGGGGACGACCTTGTCAACTCGTCCAGACGTGTCATCCTTGGAGAACCATGCGAACAATCAAGCGCTACTCAAACCGAAAACTCTACGACACCACCGAACGCCACTACGTGACGTTGGCCGATGTCGCCGGCTTCGTTCGCAAAGGCGACGATGTCCAGGTGACGGATTATGTAACCAGCGCGGATCTGACCGCGCAGACCCTGGCCCAGATCATCTTCGAGGAAGAGAAGAGAACTCCGCGCATCGGCGCGGATGTCTTGCGCAAGATCATCCAGGTTGGCCTGACGGTTGATTAGGTCGGCGGGGATCAGTCACCGCTCAGACGGTGAATGCCGTCGAGCACGTGCCATGTTGCCATGATGGTCAGGTCGACCAGCTTTTCGCTGCGCTGGGACTCGGGGACCACCAGATGCTCGTAGGTGCATAGGGCCTGCAGCTGACGTAGGAACTGACCGACCACCCGGCGATCGGACTTGGCGATCCAGAGGCCGAGCTTGTCCATCAGCATGCGCTGATGCTGTTGGATGAAGCGCGCAGCGGACACGGCGTTCTGTGATTGCCCCGATCGTTCGGGGCGGCGAGGGAAGATTTCCAACAGATCGCTGCGGTACTCGGCCAGATCCGGGTCGACGGCATGCGCGATGTCGAAATAGTCGGCGACGGTCTCCTTGATGGTCTCGTAGCCGACCCGCGTGCCCAGGCGATGATTGGGCGGCGTGCCCTTGCACACGCCCTCCACGTCGACGATGCGGTCGAGGTATTCGAGCTTGACCAGAGCCACTTGCCAATCCTTGTAGCGTCTACGCCAGCGCGAGGACGGGTCGAGCCAGACCGCAAAGGTCTCTGCGAAGTCCTCGTCGGGGTGCTTCTGGGCGTAGTGGTACATGCCGGCGCGGTGAAGGTAGCGAACGTAGTCGCGACTCCAGGAATTGGCCGGGAAGACGTCCCGGTAGCGCCGCCGAAAGTCGCCGAAGGTCTGGGCCCAGTCCTTGCGCTTCCACAGCTCGAAGGCGTAGTTGATTGCGTGCCCGGTCTCGTGGCGGAGGTACATCAGCACCTCCTCGCGCGAGTACTCGAACAGGTGGTCGTTGACGAGCTGCCACAGAAGGGCGTTGGCCAGGTACCAAGGCACGTTGACGCTGGTGGCGCGGTCGGCGGTCCAGAAATCATCGTCGCCCAGGTAGTACGCGGGGATGAAGGAAATGCCCTTGCTCCGGAGCTCGCTGGTGACCTGCGCCAGGCAGTCGAAGAGGACGTCTTCCACCTTCAGAGTCAGGTCGCAGATGCGGGTCTGAAGCAGCTTCTGAAGGCCAACCTCACGGACCACCTTGTCGTCGGTGGCTGGCCTGCTGCTATGTCGCTTCGACCGGACCGCTGCGAGCGGCATGGTGATCTGACCTCTACCATGTTCTCGCTGCGTCATCTGCAACAAACCCGGAGCTCGTCCCAGAAATTGTCGCTGACGCGCGTCCGTCGGGAAACTCGCCGGTAAGTCTTCGATGACGCGATGATCCTGGCGCGACTCTACTTGTGCCCGCCCGCGCGGGCTTTGCTGCTATGGTGTGCCGGATGTCCGATGCCAGTCGAAACTGGTCTCGCCCGGCGTTGGTGCTGGTTCTGTACCTGGGACTGGCCTCGGCCGGGGTTGCCTGGTCGAACCTGCGCGGGGATGCGACCGTTTGGCGGGTGCCGAGTCGGCAGACTCCTGAGGTCTTTCTGGGTATCGTGGCGGGCATCCTGATCGGGCTAGGCTTCGTCTTCGCATCCCGCTTCGCGACCCATCGCTACGAATGGGGGCGTGCCCTGCATCGCGATCTGCGCGCCCTACTCGGCCCATTGCCCGGCGGCGAGATCGTCGTGCTTGCCGCGGCCTCCGCGCTCGGCGAGGAGATTTTTTTCCGTGGCGCGCTCCTGCCCGCCATTGGCCTTCTGGGATCGAGCGTGATCTTTGCGCTTCTGCACATCGGCCCCAAGCTCAGGTTCTTGCCGTGGACCTTCTCATCCCTGGTGGCGGGTCTGATGTTTGGCCAGCTCTTCCTGTGGGCCGGCGATCTCACGGGACCGGTGGTGGCTCACTTCACCGTGAACGCCCTCAACCTGCGCTATCTTGCTAGCACCGACCTGAGATGAACCGCTGGGCTCTGCTCGCAATTTTGATCGTCACGTCGGGGCACGCCCGCGCCGCGGACGAGTTTTCGGGCGCGGACAAGCTGCGTTCGCTCTACTCAGCCGAATTTCGCTTCACCAAGGACGGCTTCCCGGTGGTTCCGGTGGCCATCGCCGAGGGGCTCTCCAGCGTGACCTTGAGCGCGCCTGCGGGGAAGCTGCGCCTCTTGCCCGAGGGTGACGGCGGCACTGAGATCCGAGCCGACGACGCCTGGCGGATTCGCGCATCGTCGACCTCGCCGGCCAAACTGCGGTTTTGGACGGTGGTGTGGCGCGGCCCGGTGGCCAAGTCGAATCAGGCGGACGCCGAGCTTTCCGCTTGGAAGGACAAGGGCGAAAACGCGCGCCGGTTCGAGCAGGGAACCTTGTTCGGCGTGGGCGGCGAGGTGATCGATCGCCGCGAGTGCCTGGTCGGGGTTGGCCCCTTTGCCTCGACCGAATCGGCCGAGCAGGCGATTCCCCGGCTCGCGCAGAAAGCGACGCTGGTCCATCCGGGCGTGTTCACCGAGCTGGTCGATCGCCCGCACGGGTGGCTGGAAGCGACCGGCGAGAAGTCCGGAATCAGGGTTCGCAACGAGGGCGTGCTGTGGTTCGTGCCCGCGGACGATGCGCCCTTGCACGTGGAGGGAACGGCCGAGTCTGGGGCCGAGAAGAGCAAGATTTCGGCAACCTATGCCGGCCGGATCTACGTCACCATCGATCGCCACGGCAGCATGGCGGTGGTGAACGCGCTGCCGGAAGACAAGCTGCTGGCGGGGCTCATCCCGGCGGAGATCTTTCCCAGCGCGCCCGAGGAAGCCCTGAAGGCCCAGGCGGTCGCGGCACGCGGCGAGCTTCTGTCCAAGATCGGCACCCGCCACATTGGCGACCCATACCGGCTGTGCTCGCAGACCCATTGCCAGGTCTATGCCGGCGTCGGACGCGAAACTCCGCGTACCACCGCCGCAGTCGAGGCCACGCGCGGCCAGGTACTGTTCGAGGAAGGCGGCGACGATCTGGCGGACCCGGTCTATTCCGCGAACTGTGGCGGCCACACCGAGAACAACGAGAATGTATGGTCCGAGATGCCCGCCCTGGCGTCACTGCGCGGTCATCGTGACGCTCCTGTGCGCGCCGATGATCCATTCGCCCGCGGCATTACCGAAGCCAATGTGGCTGCGTTCATCGACAGGCCGCCACCCGCCTTCTGTGGCCAGGCACATCTCGGCGCCGGCGATCGCTTTCGCTGGACTGTTACCCGTGGTGCCGCCGAGCTCGACAAGCTGCTGGCCAAATACCGGCTTGGCCCGGTCAAGTCCATTGATGTCCTCGAACGTGGCGTTTCCGGCCGCGCGCGCGCCGTGCGTGTGAGCGGTACCACACGGGCCGAGGTGATCCGCGGTGAGCTGCGCATTCGACAAGCCTTCGGTAATCTGCGCAGCTCGCTGTTTGTGGTGGAAATGAAAGGCGGCTCCGCTGCTTTTCGTGGCGCAGGGTTCGGCCATGGCGTGGGCATGTGCCAGACCGGCGCGGTGGGGATGGCCGAGGCGGGCAAGAGCTACCGCGAGATCCTGCGCCACTACTATCCGGGAACGACTTTGCGCAAACTCTGGTAGGGTCTGCCGACTTTCCACCCGCACCCGAGAGGAAATCTTGGATACGTCTTCCGCCACGGCCGAAACCACGCGATTCTCGCGCGTCACCGTCGTCGTCCCCACCTACAAGGAAGCAGAAAACCTGCCCCACCTGATTGGTCGCCTGGCCAAGGTCCGGCAAGAGCACGGGCTCGACATGGACGTCCTCATCATGGACGACAGCAGCCAAGACGGATCCGCGGAGCTGGTCGCAGCCCGGCCCGAGGACTGGGTGAAGATCGTCGTGCGCACCAGCGACCGCGGATTGAGCCCGTCGGTGCTCGACGGCATGAAGCGCGCCACCGGCGACGTGCTCATCTGCATGGACGCGGATTTGAGCCACCCGCCCGAGGCGATTCCGCAAATGCTGCGCAAGCTGGAGGAGGGCGCGGACTTCGTGATCGGTTCGCGCTACGTGCAAGGCGGGTCGACCTCCGACGACTGGGGCTTTCTGCGTTGGCTCAACAGCCGCGTGGCCACCCTGCTGGCGCGACCGCTGACCAGCGCGCGCGACCCGATGGCGGGATTCTTTGCGTTTCGGCGCACGACCTTCGCCGCGGGCCATGATTTCAATCCAGTGGGCTACAAGATTGGCCTGGAATTCATCGTGAAGTGCGGCTGCGAGCGCGTGGTCGAGGTCCCCATCCACTTCGAAGACCGGCAGCTCGGCAAGAGCAAGCTGACCGCCCGACAGCAGATACTTTACATCAAGCACTTGCGACGGCTCTACACTTTCAAGTTCGGCGCGTGGTCACAGTTGGTTCAGTTCCTCACCGTGGGCGGACTTGGAACTGCTGTCAACCTGGTGCTTCTGACCACGTTTTTGCGCCTCGAGCTGTCGAGCCGGATCTCGGTGGCGGCCTCCATCGTTCTGTCGATGGCCTTCAACTTCGTCCTAAACCGTCGCTTCAGCTTCAGTGAATCGCGCAAAGATGGCTGGTTCAAACAGTTCGTCGGGTTCATGGCCGCATGCTCGGTTGGCGCGCTCATCCAATACGTCGTCACTATGCGATTGATGGCGATGGGGCGCCCCTTCTCGAGGTATCCCCAAATCGCAGCGCTGGTTGGTATCGCAGTGGCGACCGCGTTCAATTTCATCGCCAGCCGCTACCTGGTCTTCCGCGCGTCCCACATCCGCCCGCCAGCGTCGCGCATTGGTGCGGGAACGAAAGACAAGGGGTAGCGAGGCCCGCAGACCTGTTCCCGAATGAGGTCTTGCGCCGCGGTCGTTGAGGGCGGCGGGGGTCTCTGGCGTGTTCAGCTTTCTGGGTGTTCCGCCGATGGCTACACGAAAACACCGGAGGTACGTGACATGCCCCTCATTACCTGGTCCGACAACATGAGCGTCGGCGTCTCGCGCATCGACAAGGAACACCAGAAGCTCATCGAGCTTATCAATCTGCTGCACTCGGAGATGAGCCTGGGCAAGAGCAACCAAGTCATGGACAAGGTGCTCGACGATCTCATCAGGTACACCAAGACTCATTTTGCGGCCGAGGAGACGTTGTTTCGGACCCACAACTATCCCGAGGCCGCCGCGCACAAAAAGGAGCACGACGGTCTGACCAAGAAGGTCGTCGAGCTGCAAGCCGACTTCAGAGCAGGCAAGACCTTCCTTGGCGCGCCCACGCTGAACTTTCTCAAGGAGTGGCTCACCCAGCACATCCTTAGGCAGGATATGGCGTACAAGCTGTTCTTTGGCAGCAAGAGCGTGAAGTAGACGCGCGCAGCCCGCTACCCGGCGATCGCAACGCCGATCAGCCGGCCGATACCGAACGTGACACCGGCCGCAAGCAAGCCAAGCAAGAGTTGCCGGCCGGCGGAGTAGAGCGCCGATCGGCCGGTGAAGATGGCGATCGCCGTGCCAATCAGACACAAGCCAACGCCGCCCGCGGCCAAGCTGGCGACAATGGCAGTGGTTCCCGACAGGAAGACGAGCGGCAGCACCGGGATAAGCGCCCCCAGGGCAAACAGAAGCATCGAGGTGCCGGCCGCCACCCACGGCGAGCCCCCGCGCTCTGCCGGGTCGAGACCCAGCTCTTCGCGTGACAGCACGTCGATGGCTGTGTCTGGATCGGACAGCAGCTTGGCGGAAAGCTCGGCGGCCTCGGCCGGACTGAGTCCCTTGGCTTCGTAGATCAGCTGCAGCTCCTGCCGCTCCTCCTCTGGATTGGCTAGCAGCTCGTCCTTCTCCGTCTGCATCTCCCGCTCGGCGAGCTCGCGCGAGCTTTTGACCGAGATCCATTCGCCCATCGCCATCGAGCATGCGCCCGCCAAGAGCCCGGCGATGCCGGTGAGCAGCAGTGTGCGCGTGTCCACCGTAGCGCCCGCCACGCCCATGACCAGGCTGAGGTTGGACGAGAGTCCGTCGTTCGAGCCCAGCACCGCCGCGCGCAGGGCATTCCCGCCCAGGCGGCGGTGCCCCTTCTCGGTGCGCGAAAAACTCGCTGCGCCCAGTCCGGTCTTCGACAAGATGGACCGCAGCACACGGGCGTGTGCGTGCTCTTCGCTGGTCATGCTGGTGGCCGCGGTTTCCGTCTGCGGCAGGTAGTCGTTGCGAGCTTCGTATTCGTTCGTGGCCACGGTCTCCAGCACCGATTTCGCGCCCCAGCGCCTGGCACTGAAGATGAGCACGCGCGCGCGCCAGCTCGGCTTGCGCGGTCCCGGCTCGCGGCCCGCGGCACGCAGGCGCTTTTCCCAAAAGTCGGCGTGCTTGCTCTCGATTTCGGCCAGGTTCTCGTACACCCGCGCCGTGCCCTTGTCCGGCTCGTGCGCGGCCATGGCGAGATACTGCAAGGTGCTGTCGACCTCGGCCTGCCAGTTGGCGCGGTAGCGGCGGATGTCGGCGGAAGCGGATGTCACGGATGGCTGCTTTCGTGGGACACGGGCTCTTGGCTCTGGGATTCGCGCAGATCGAAAAGCTCTTCAACGGCGGCCAGCAGAAGGTCGGTGTGCCAGTCGCCGAAGTTGTCGTCCTTGGCCCAAGCGCGCAGGCGCTCGGTGGGCGCATGCAGGATCTTCTCGACCGCGGTGGCCAGGGCCTTGTGCAGGGATTCCTTCTGCTTGTCGTCGAGAGGCGTTCGGTGTCCGCGCAGGCTGCGCTCCAGCTCGGCCGCGAGGGCGCTGCGAAAGTGCTCGCGCAGGGTGACCAGCGTGGGCGTGATACGCTCGGCGTGCAAGCGGCGTAGGAAGCCATCGGTCTCTTCGCCGACGATAGCGATCGCCTTGTCGGCCTCTCGGCGGCGGTCGGACACGGCCGCGTCCGCGACCTGCGCCAAATTGTCGACATTGTAGAGAAAGACACCGTGCAAATCGGCGATGCGGGGATCGATGTCGCGCGGAACCGCCAGGTCCACCAGGAGCAGGTTGCGGCCGTGGCGCTGCTTTCGGGTCTGCGCGAATTGGTCCAGCGTCACCACGTAACCGGGCGCGCTGGTGCTGCTGACCACGATGTCGGCCTCCACCAGCAGGGTGGGGAAGTCGTCCCAGGATCGCGGTTCGGCGCCCAGCTTTTGTGCGACCTCGCGCGCACGGTCGAGGGTTCGCCCCACCACCACCACGTGCGCGCCCGCCTTGCCAAGCAGGGTCGCGACCAGGGTGGCCATTTCACCGGTGCCAACCAAGACCACCTTATGGCCGCGAAGCTCGCTGAAGATCTCGCGCGCCAGATCGACCGCGACGGTAGGAATGCTGACCTGGCCGGCCCCCAAGCTGGTCTCGCTGCGCACCCGCTTCGCGACGCGGAAAGCATGCTCGAAGGCGCGGTTGAGCGAGGGCCCCACGGCGCCGGAGGCGCGCGCACAGGTAAAGGCGTCCTTGAGCTGGCCCAGGATCTGCGGCTCGCCCACCACCAGTGAATCGAGCGAGCTGGCCACGCGGAAGAGGTGTTCGAGACCCGCCCGTTCGTCGTGCATGTAGAGGTGCGAGCGGACGTTCGGCGCCGTGGCCTCGAGCTCGTCGATGACTCGGCCGCCCAGCGCGCCGGGCGTGTCTCGGCCGCCCGGTTGAGGGGCGGCGATGACCTCCACCCGGTTGCAGGTGCCAAGTAGAACCAATTCAGAGGCGCGGGTTCGCTGCTTCAGCTCGGCCACGCGTTGCGCGAGCTCGGTGGGGGCGACGGCCAGGCGTTCGCGGATTTCCACCGGGGCGCTGCGATGGGAAAGTCCGACCACGACGATCAAAGTGCGCCCCCGAGCAAGGCCCGCCCGACGTAGAGGGCGATGATGGTGAAGATTCCGACCGCACCGACCAGGGTCACGAGCGCGGGCCGCCGGCCGCGCCAGCGCGCGAATTGCCGGAGCGCCAGCACCACGAGGAGCAGGAGCCAGCTCGCGGTGGAAAGCGCCGCGCGGGTCTTGTCGCCGACGGTGACGACGTCCAGCCGCCTCAGCGCCAGGCGCCCCGTCAGCATGCCGATGGTCAGCAGCGGAACGCCGATCCAGAGCAGTCGGTGGACCACACCGTCGAGCGACTCAAGCGGCGGGAGCCTAGTGCCCTGGCCAAGCACCCGACGATGACGCAGGCGATACTCGTTCCATAGATAGAACGCGGCCGCGCAACCCGCAATCAGCAACACGCCGCCGCCAAGGAGGTTCGACGTGATGTGAATGGCCATCAGCCATCGGTCATTGGGCTCGGGCGGTCGCCCCGCCAGCGAGATCGCGGTGACCATGAAGATGGCCGCCGAGGCCGCCACGAACCCGCCCAGCGCCTCCAACCGCCGGCCTCGGCTGAGCACGACGTAGGTCACCACCCCTACCAGTGAGACGATGCCCAATGCAGTGTGCAACGAATAAACCGGACAGCGCCGGTCCACTACCGAGAACAGCACGAGGTACACGAGCTGCAGCGCGGCTCCCAGCCCGAGCAAGCGAGCGGGCCACTTCGGACCCAGCCGCGTGGCACGGCGCTGGCGCGCAAGCGTGAAAAACAGGATGCAAGCGGTCAGGTAGCTGCCGCCACTAAGGAGGAAGGAGGTCCAGAGAATTGCGCCCATGGCTGATCGCGTATTGCGGACACATTACCACCAAGTCCCGGAGCCACCAGCCCGCTTGATTGGCAACAAACTGCGGCAGCGATCCTAGCGACCGGTCAGAACAACCAGACCGCGCCCGCCACGGTCAGGAACCCGAAAGTGGTGTACCCGATGATCTGGTGGGTTTGCGCCAAGGTCTTCGCGTTGTGCGGGTTGCCGGCGTCGGCTTGATGGGTGGTGATCCAACCAAGAAAGCCCTCGGCCACCATGCCCGCGGTCGCCCCGATGACGGCGATGCGGTGGACCAGGCCGGTGTCGAAGCGTAGCGGCCGCTTGTATGGGGTTGGCGCCAGCAGCGAGAAGGCGCCGGTCGTGGCAAACAGGGCGCTGGTGGTGATCACCAGGGCGCGGTGGGGCGTTTGCCACTTGGGGCTTCCGCTGCCGCCACCCCAGAGCTCGTTGTAGTTGAGCTGTCCGATGACCACCGTGGCCAGCATCGCTGCCCAGGTGGTGATGCCCAGCGTCTGATGGACTATGAGCATCCAGCGACGGGTCTTCGCCTTTTCCTCAAGTTCAGGTGCGTTGACCAGGTTGCCCGAGCTCGCTCCCGCCCCCTCTGCTGCGGCGGTCTGGCCGGCGAAGAAGTCGAAGTCGAGAGACGTCTTTGACGAGCCCGCCTTGTCGGGCGTCTTCCCGGCCTCGGTTTTTCCAGCTGCCGGCGTCTCCTCGGACGCATTTTAAGAGCCGCTGTCCTCGGACGCCGCTTCTTGCGCGGACTGGGCGTGGTGCGATTTTTTCTTGGCCGCATGGGCAGGCGTCGACAGGCCGACGACGAGAAATACGGATGTGAGAACCGGAAGAAGTTTCATGAGTGCCTATCCGATAGAGGTGAAGGGAACCACAGGTGCTGAGCCCTCGCCGCCCTAAGAGTCTGGTACCACGACGACTTCATAGTCATGCAGAAGATCGCCCAGGTGAGATGCTTCATTTCGGACTTTCGGTTCCACTTTCGAAACCATTGGACCGGCTGTTGCATCTTAGCTCTCAATCGGTATCCAGGTAGAGTCCTGCCCAAATCGGAGCGTTGCGATGAGATTTCCGAAGGTTGTTGTCTTGCTTCTGACATCGGTCGCGGGATGTCACTACGCCTCGCCCGATCTCGCCTATGTGCCCGACAGCCCGACCTACGATCATGACGTGCGTCCGCTTCTTTCGGACCATTGCGTTCTGTGCCACGGCAACCCACCGAATCGTGGGGCGCCGCACACCTACCGCCTGGACTTGTATGGGGACACCGACCACCCCCTAGGCGCCCAGTTCTGCTTCACAGTGACGGTTGGATCGGACACCGACCCCTATTGTCTTCGAAGGATCGTGAAAGAAGAGATGCCCCCTGCCGCGAAGGACGGCGACGGGGTAGGCCCGAACGGAATCGAGATGCTGCGCCGGTGGATCGCCAACGGCTTGCCCGAGCAGTAGTGCAGGATCGGCGCTTGGCTGCGCCGGTCCTTACCCTCCCCGGAACCGCCGTGACGAAAAGACGTCGTCCCGGGGTACTAACCCGGTAAAGCTCACTTCCAGAATTCGAGGAGGAAGACTATGCGAATCGGCAGCGGCACGTCACTGTCTCTCAGCCCCTTCGGCGCGATCCTCGCGACGGTGGCACTGGCCAGCTGCTCCAGCAGCAACGGTGGCCTGACCGTCACCTCGACCGCGACCAGCACCAAGACCGTTACCTCGTCCGGCACTGGCACACAGACCGGCACGGTCACGTTGACGGTCACCACCACGTCGACCAGCACGTCGACCGTCGCCTGCGGCGGCGCCGGCGAGGCCTGCTGCACCGGCCGGATCTGCAACGGCCCGTCCACGGTTTGTTCCGGAGGAGGCGGCGGCGCCGGAACCTGTGTGGCCTGTGGCGGGCCGGGAGAGGCGTGCTGCAGCGCCAGCTCGTGCGGCAGCGGCTGCTGCGTGAACAATACCTGCGTCGCGAGCGGAACGGAGTGCTCGGTGGGCGGCACTTGCGCCAACGGCTCCTGTGGCACCTGCGGGGGCAATGGGCAGCCCTGCTGTACCCAGACGGGCGGGCGTGCCGACAGCTGCACCGCGAGCGCTGTCGCGTGCTCGAACGGAACCTGCGCACCCTGCGGCGGATCGGGACAGGTTTGTTGCGCGGGCGATGCCTGTACGGCCGCCGGCACGGCTTGCAATGGCACCAGCTGCGTGGTCTGCGGGGGCGCCGGCGAAGCTTGCTGCGCGGGACGCAGATGCAACGCCGCCGGCACCACATGCGCGGGCGGGGGCACGGGCGGCGATACCTGCCAGGCCTGCGGTGCCGACGGACAGCCGTGTTGCACGGGGGCCGGCAATGCATGCAGCAGCTCGGGATCCCAGTGCGTGGGCGGCGTGTGCGGCGCGTGCGGGGCGGCCGGTCAGGCGTGCTGCACGTCGGGCACGGCTTGCACCGCATCGAACACCGCCTGCACCACGCGAGCCGGCGGCGGTGGTGGCAGTACTTGCGAGGCGTGCGGAGGCGGCGGACAGCCCTGCTGTGAGGGCGGCGCGTGTGCGGGCGGCGGTTGTTGCGTGGCTTCCACCGGTGGTGGCGCTGCGGCGTGTGTAGCGTCGGGCGGTGCCTGCGGAAACGGCATTACCGGCACGTGCTCGGGGAGTGCCTGTGGCAACTGCGGCGCGGCTGGCAGCCCATGTTGCTCGAACGACCGCTGCACTGCCGCGAACACCACGTGCAACACGAGCACCGGCAACTGTGTCTCGTGCGGTGGTCGCGGCCAAGCTTGTTGCGGCGGTGGCCGCGCGGGTGGCGGAACCTGCTCGTCGGGAAACGCGTGTCGGGGCGTGGCCACGGATGCTGGCGGCGGTGTTACCTATACGTGCGACGCGTGTGGAGCTTCGGGACAGCCGTGCTGCGGCATCGGCGGAGTCGACGCCCGCACCTGCAACAGCGGTCTGAGCTGCGCCGCAGCAGGCAGCGGCGTGGCGGCCACCGCGACTTGTCAGTAAGAGCCGGCCGTCACGCTACGGCCCAATGTAAAGCACTTGGTCGACGTGGCCGGTTGCGGGCGCCAGCGCCCCCTCTTCGGTCGAGGGCAGTGCCGTGCGATTCGCCAAGACTGCGGCAGTCGGGACCACGGACGCAGACGACAATCCCGAATACCACTCCATGACGTCGGCAAGCAGATGGGCCGAGTCCCGCATGGGCACCGAGTGCCCGGCTTTGTCATAGAACGGGAAGCGGATCTCGCGAGTGTTCGGCACAGGAATGACACCGGTGGCGTAGGTGACCGTGATCCATCCCGGACGGGTGATGCCAGCTCTTTGGTTGGTATCAATCTCCGTGCCCGCAACGACGTCGGTGAACGTCGCGAGCCCTTGCGCAATGGCAGGTGTGGGCACGACCATGTCGTATTTGGCGTTGGTGATCAGTGTGTTCACATAGATGAGGTTGTTGAGGAAGTTCCTGCCGATGCTCGAGTCGTGCCAGTTGCGCCCCACCCCATCGTAGACGCCGCCGGCATCAGAGCTCTGTGCCACGAAGTAGCTGTCGGCGCTGCCGAGCACCCCGAAGGTCGCGGTCATTTCTGTCGTGGTAATGATGGGGGCGGCAGCGTTGCTGCGGCCGTACGCCTTCGTGCGATTGCTCGCGTAGAGCCAGTCGATGGTGGTTGGGTCGACGCCCAAAGCCTGGTGAAGCGTCGCGATGGTGGTCAGGTTGTTGGCCGCGAGCTGCACGTTGGAGTTCATCCAGCCGGAGGTCTGGTCGCATTGATACACATCGTAGTTTGAAATAGGGCACGCCGATGTGTTCGGGTTGTTCAAGCTCCACTGCGCGTCGCCAGCCACCACCGGCTGAATCAATACCTGGCTTCCGAATTGTGTGGACAGCTTGGTCGCCGAAATAGCCGCAGGATTGTCGGTCGGCCAAACTGTGCTGAAGTGAGAGACCAAGTCATTGTACAGATCCGGGTCATTGTACGCGGCGCCACCTTGGTTCAGTGACTGATAGTTGAAGACATGATCCAGCATCAGGGTGGCGCGGGTTCCGCCATAGCTTTCGCCGACGATGATAACCGGCTTGGCCGTGAGCGGCGGATGTCGGTCCAAGAAACGAAGCACCACCCGAAGCACCGCACCCGCCTCGCGGTCGAGATCGATTCCGACGCTCGGTTGGCTTCCGTCGGAGAGCGCGAGCGGATAGGAGAATCCGGTTCCCGGTGCATCGACGTAGAGGAGGTTGGCGAATTGGGTCCAGGCGTTGGGATTGGACGCGATCTTCGCGGGACTGGCGACGGCGGGGTCGAGCGTATAGGGTGCGGTATTGAAGCTGAACAGGTAGGCGCTGGTCGCCGCGCCGGGGCCGCCGTTGAAGAAAACCGCCAAGGGCTTGCTTTCGGGCGATGACTGGGCCGGCTGGAACGAGTACCAAACCCGATGGGTGGGGCTTGCGCGCGACTGACTTTCAGAGCGGTAGTTGCCGCCAGACAATTCGAAGAAGCCGGCCTCGGCCGCAAGGGCGAGCGCATGGCCGGTGCTGTCGAGGCAGGTGTCCTTGGCACAAGACCAGCCTGGATCGCGGCACAGACAGCCGCAGCAGAGGCCGCCAGCGCCGTCGATGCCGCCGTCGATCGATCCGAGAGCGCCGTCGCGCAAGCCCTGTGTGTCGGCCGGAATGGCGCTGTCCGGACGGTCGGCTGAGGGCGCATCTGTGCCGTCCGCGGGGCGGTCGGCCGGCGAATCAGGGTTTGCAACCGGAGCGTCGGCGGTATCCGGTCCGCCATCTCCGTCGACGATGCCGGAGCCCCCATCGGTTAGACCCGTCCCGGCGCTGTCCGTCCGACCGTCGTCTGCTGTGACGAGGTCAGAGTCTGGTCCGTCGGACATTGGACTATCGATGCCGCCGACGCTGCCGTCTGCTGGCGGATCGGTGCCCAGGGCAGGTTGATCGGGAGCGCCGTCCGGTTCGCCCAAGTTGCGACCGGTATCGTCGCCAGTATCGTCGTGCGGCACGGGCAAGTCGGCGCCCGGCTGCGGGGCATCGACGAACAGATCGCCGTCGGCATCGGGTGTGCCCTTCGCTGGCAGGTCGTCGCTGGCATCCGGCGTGTCCTGCGCCGAGCCGCCCTCCGTCGCGATCCCGTCCCGGGTCGGGTTGGTCTCTGCCGCGGTGTCCACGCCAAGCCCATCCCCGGCGCGGGCGACGTCAGGTACGCCCGCATCCTGGCCGGGCTTCGGGCTGTGCGATGACTGACAGGCGCCAGAAAAGATCAAGAGAGTAAGGACAACGAGTCGTCGTGCTGCCGGGTTCATGCACGGGACATTGTCCGACACGCGGGCGCCAGCATGCAACAAACATGGGCGCGAGTGCATCCCCGAAGACGACGTGGGTCACACCTTCTCGGTCTGTGCTTGCTTCCGAACCCACATGGAAGGAGAGTCGGGCCATGGATTTCCAGGAACTGATCCGCGTGCGGCGTAGCATCCGTGGCTACCAGGCCGAGCCCATCGCCGACGACGTTCTTCACCGGGTGCTGGGGGCAGGAAGGATCGCGCCCACGGCGGCCAACCTGCAACCCATCCACCTCATCTTGGTCACCGACGCCGACACGCGAACGCGCCTCAAGGCGGCCTATTCGCGCGATTGGTTCCACACCGCGCCCGCGATTTTGGTCGGGTGCGTAGAGCCGGCGAAGGCATGGCAGCGCGTCGATGGGTTTAATGCCGGCGATTTGGACATGGCCATCGTGATGGACCACATCATTCTCGCCGCCACCGAGGAGGGACTGGGCACCTGCTGGGTGGTCGCCTTCGATGAGACCAAGACCAAGGAGATTCTCGGTATCCCTGCTGAGGTGCGCGTGGTCGCCATGACACCACTCGGATATCCGGCCGCTGACCCACGGCCCTTCGCGCGCAAGAGGCTGGAAGACCTGCTGCACAGGGAACGCTGGTAGCGAAACTCGCACCCGGACCATGCGGATTCTGCAGAGGCCCGGCGGAGAGGGCCAGGAACGGCGCGTGTTACTCGCCGGCACGAAGCTTGCTTTGTCATGGGCGCCACGAGTCCCAAGGGGAAGAGTGAATCCATGGTAAACCAACCAATGTCAAAGCAAGCACAGGTCAGCCGGCTCTTGGCCGCGGTCCGAAGACGCCAGCGTCAGGCGGTCGAGGCCAGGGTCGGGCACCTGGGCCTCTCCAGTCAGCAATTCTGGGTTCTCGAGACCATCTACGAGCGAGGCGACTGCGCCTTGGCTGAAATACTATCGACGCTGCCCATGGACCAGCCAACCGCATCTCGGGTGCTGGCGGCGCTTGGCGAGCGTGGCTTGATCACGATTGAAAGCGACCCCGACGATCGAAGGCGCCGCTGCTTGCGCCTGACCTCCGCGGGAAAGCGATTGGCGGCTCGCTGCGGGGGCGTCGCCGAGCAGATTCGCAAGTCCCTTCTGGGCGGATTTTCCGGGGTGGAGATCGCCACCTTGAGCGACTTCCTAACCAGGATGGTGGCGAATCTCGACCGGCTGGACGCAAAAGAGGCGCCGGATTTTGCGAAAGGTCGGGGATTGGCGAAACGCCCCACGAATGGTAGCTACCCGGCTAGACCATGAGTTGGCTCAAATCCAAGAAGTTGTGGGGCGTCGTGATTGTGGTCGCCATCGGGACTGGCGGCACCCGCGCGCTGCTTAAGCGTCGCGGGCAGAAGCCGCTCGTGCAGTGGGAGACCACGGCGGTGGATCGCGGCCGCATCGTCGCGCGCGTGACCGCCACCGGGACGCTGTCGGCGCTGGTCACCGTGCAGGTGGGCAGCCAAGTCTCGGGGCGGATTCAGCAACTGCTGGTCGACTTCAATTCCCCGGTGAAGAAGGGGCAGCTTATCGCGAAGATCGATCCGCAGCTTTTCCAGGCTTCGCTCGAACAGGCGCGCGCGAGCTTCGCCGCAGCCGAGGGCAATCTGCTCAAGGCCAAGGTGCAGTCCGACCAAGCCGAGATCGATTTCAAGCGCCAAGCGGCCCTTGCCGAACGCAAGCTGGTGGCGCCCGCCGACTACGACACGGCCAAGGCGAACTTGGCCGCTGCCAAGGCCCAGATCGCGGTAAACGAGGGACAGCTGCAACAGGCGAAGGCCTCGCTCTATCAGGCGCGCGTGAATCTGGCGTACACCAGCATCATCTCACCGACGGACGGCGTGGTCATTTCTCGCAGCGTGGACGTGGGCCAGACCGTTGCGGCGTCGCTCCAGGCGCCGACGCTGTTCGTGATTGCCGAAGATTTGCGCAAGATGCAGGTCGACACCAGCGTGGCCGAGGCGGACGTGGGCAAGCTGACCGCGGGCATGGACGCAACCTTCGTGGTGGATGCGTATCCGGGCGAACGATTCAAGGGCAAGGTTCGCCAGATCCGCAACGCCGCGCAGACGGTGCAAAACGTGGTGACCTACGATGCGGTCATCGACGTCGACAACGCCGAGTTGAAGCTGAAGCCCGGGATGACCGCCAACGTGAACTTCGTGTTCGCCAACCGCGACGACGTCCTGCGGGTTCCGAACGCGGCGCTACGCTTTCGCCCCAGCCCCGAGGTCTTGGGTGCGATGAAGACGGACGGCAAGCGCGGGCATGCCGGGGACAGCGCCGTAGTCGGCGGCGCGCCGGCGGCGACCACGCCAAGGCCAGACGGCGCCGGCCGCCAGCGAGGGACAGGATCCGGCGGTGGCAAGCCCGACGATACTCCCGATCGCAAGTCGGTGTGGGTGCTGAGCCAAGGTGTGCCGAGCTCAATCAAGGTCAAAGTCGGCGCCAGCGATGGAACCAAGACCGAGGTGAGCGAGGGCGCGCTGGCGGAAGGGGATCAGGTCATCACCGATGCCACCTACACGGGCAGCACCTTCAAGCCCGGCCTGCCCGGCATGCCGGCTCCGGCGCCGTCGGGCCGCGGTGGTCCGCCCCGGCCGTTCTAGGATCACGTCATGGCCGACGCGCTTATCGAGGTCGAGCACATTGCCAAGGTGTATCGCATGGGCGACGTGGAGGTGCACGCCCTGCGCGACGTTTCGCTCACCATTTCCGAGGGTGAATCGGTTGCCGTCATGGGACCGTCGGGGTCGGGCAAGTCGACTTTGATGAACGTGCTCGGCTGTCTCGACCGGCCGACCCGCGGCAGCTACCACCTGGCCGGGCAGGAAGTGTCGACGATGGACCGCAATCAGCTCGCACGCGTGCGCAATCGCACTCTCGGATTCGTGTTTCAGAGCTTCAATCTGCTTTCGCGTACGAGTGCGCAGGAAAACGTCGAGCTGCCGCTTCTGTACGCGGGCGTTTCCGGGCGCGAGCGCCACAAGCGTGCGCGTGAGGCGCTGGACCGCGTGGGCCTGGGCGACCGCGCCCACCACCATCCCAACCAGATGTCCGGCGGTCAGCAGCAGCGGGTGGCCATCGCGCGGGCGCTGGTGGCGCGTCCGCATCTGATGGTCGCCGACGAGCCCACTGGCAACCTCGATTCGCGCACCAGCGTCGAGATCATGGCGCTGTTTCAGGAGCTTGGTCGCAGCGGCATCACGCTTCTGCTTGTGACCCACGAGCCGGACATCGCGCGCTACGCCTCGCGCGTGGTGGTGATGCGCGACGGATTGGTGCAGAGCGATCGGCGCCAAACGCCGCTGCTCGCCGATGTGGCTGCCGCCGCCGCCGAGTCCTTCAAGGCGGGAGTCCCATGAACGCATTCCAGGTCTTCCGCGTCGCCATTCGTGCGCTTCTGCGCAACAAGCTGCGCTCATTTCTGACCACGTTGGGCGTGGTCATCGGCGTGGCCGCGGTTATCGCCATGGTGGCGATCGGCGAAGGCGCCAAAGCCAAGGTCGCGGAAGCATTTGCGTCGATGGGCTCGAACCTACTGATTGTTCTATCCGGCAGCACCACCTCGGGCGGTGCGCGCGGCGGCTTCGGCAGCTTGCCGACGCTGACCTGGGACGATTTGAAGGCTATGCGCACTGAATGCAATGCCGTTCGCTACGTCACGCCACAATTGCGCGGGTCGGCCTCGGTGATCAGCGAGGACCAGAACTGGGGCACCAGCGTCTACGGCGTATCGCCCGAATTCTTCGCGATCAAGGATTGGCCGGTTGCGAGCGGAAGCAACATCAGTCCGTCGGACATCGAGGGCGGCACCAAGGTGGTCGTGCTGGGACAGACCGTGGTCGAGAAGCTGTACGGTGGGAGTGCCGATCCGGTCGGTCAGACGGTGCGGATCAAGAACTTCCCCTTCCAGGTGATTGGCGTGGCCATTCGCAAGGGGCAATCGGTTACCGGCCAGGACCAGGACGACGTGGTGTTCATGCCATACACCACGTTTCAGGCCAAGATTCAGGGCGGTCTGCAGAAATTCGTACCTGGCATGCTCATGGTCAGCGCGACCAGCAGCGACGACACGCCACGGGCGGAAAAGCAGATCGGGAACCTGCTACGCGACCGACACCACATTCCCATCGGCGGCGACGACGATTTCTCCATCCGCAACCTGACCGAAATGGCGACCGCTCAACAAGAGGGCGTGAACACGATCACGTCGCTGCTCGCCAGCATCGCCTTCGTGTCGCTTTTGGTGGGCGGCATCGGCATCATGAACATCATGCTGGTCAGCGTGACCGAGCGAACGCGCGAGATCGGCATTCGCATGGCGGTGGGCGCGCGGCCGCTCGACGTGCTGGCGCAATTTCTCGTCGAGGCGCTGACGTTGTCGTTCTTCGGCGGCGTCATCGGGGTTGTGATCGGGTTGCTTGGGGCCAATCTTCTGGCCGGCCAGATGGGATGGCCAGTGTTGGTTCGCGTCGACATCATCGTCATCGCGGTTTCGTTTTCGGGCCTGGTGGGCGTGGTCTTTGGCCTCTACCCGGCAATGAAGGCGTCGCGTCTGGATCCTATCGACGCCCTGAGGTTCGAATGAGGCGAGCATGACACTTCGATTTCTTGCGATTGCCGTGATTGCGATCAGCGCGTGGACGGACTTGGCGCGCGCTGGGGAACCGGAGGCAGCGCCGGCCGACGACGTCACCTCTG
Organism: uncultured Myxococcales bacterium; assembly: GCA_964491625.1. GTDB lineage: Bacteria > Myxococcota_A > Polyangia > Fen-1088 > Fen-1088 > Fen-1118. The sequence continues at coordinate 3,254 of CAZBIU010000072.1, read as the reverse complement.
TGCGTGTGCTGACACTGGCGCAAGCCTTGCGCTCCGCACGCGCGCGCCAGCCGGCACTTGCCGTGGCGCGAAGCAACGTTGTGACTGCTGTCGGGGCAGCAGAACAGGCACGCGCCGCGCTCTTGCCGCAGCTCAACGGCCAAGCCTCGTACGCGCGTGGAACGAACAACTACGTTCCATCGCCAGGAGGCTCCAATCCGAACAGCTCAGCCGCGCCGGTATCTTCCTTCCAAACCTACGCCAAATGGAATGTTGGGCTTAGCGCCAGCCAAATGATTTACGACTTCGGAGAGACCATCAACAAGTGGAAGGCAGCACAAGTCAACGCCGATGCCTCGGAGGAGAGCGTCCATATCACAGAGGCGCAAATCGACTACAACACAAGATTCGCCTTTTTCACCGCCCGCGCGACAAAAGACCTGGTTGACGTCGCACGCGAGACCCTGGCCAATCAGGAGAAGCACTTGGCGCAGGTCAAAGGTTTCGTCGAGGTCGGCACCCACCCGGCAATCGATCTCACACAAGCGCGCGCTGATCGCGCTACTGCCGAGCTTCAGTTGATCACGGCCGATAACAACTACGCTCTCGCTAGAGCAACTCTCAACCAAGCCATGGGCGTGGAGCGCTCGATCGAGTACGACCTGTCCGATGATGAATGTCCGCCAGTCGAAGGTGAGGATGGCACTGTGGATGGCCTGGTTGACGAAGCAAAGCAGAAGCGACCGGAGATGCTGAACCTGCGGCTAACCATGCGTAGTCAAGAACTGAGCCTGCAGTCGGCCCGCGACATGAACTGGCCCAGTCTGGGCCTGAGCGGCAGTCTCAATGACGCTGGTCCCGAGATCGATCGAACCGCGTGGAACTTCAGCGGCATAGTCTCGCTTGGTATTCCGTTGATCCAGGGTGGATCCATCCGAGCGCAAATCCATCAGGCAGAGGGACAGCTCGCGCAGTCCCAAGCTCAGGTGGAGAGCCAGCGGCTTCAGGTCCGTCTCGACGTCGAGCAGGCGCGCCTTAGCATCCGTGCGGCGAAAGCCTCGATCATTTCTGCCGCCGAGGCACTGAGCAACTTCCGCGATCGGCTGCGGTTGGCTGAGGGGCGCTACCAGGCGGGAGTGGGCAACATGATCGAGCTGGGCGACGCGCAGGTGGCCGTAACCAACGCCGCAGCCCAAAGCGTCCAATCGGAATACCAGCTCTACATCGCTCGGGCCCAACTGCTCAAGGCGACCGGGCGAAAATAGATCGCTGTTCTCTGGCTCGGTAGGGCAACGCGGTATTTTCACACAAGCCCAACTTGTGCCAGAACTTCGCCATGTCCAAGGTCGAAGTCATAAGCACGCCGGTGGCGATGGGCGCGTGGTCCGACGCGGTTCGGGCGACCGGAAAGCGCATCGCCTTTGTGCCTACCATGGGCGCGCTGCACGCGGGGCACGTGTCGCTGCTTTCGGCGGCACGCTCGCACGGCGGCGTGGTGGCACTGTCCATTTTCGTGAACCCGACGCAATTCGGCCCCAAGGAAGATCTGGCGCGCTATCCTCGCGATCTGCCGGGCGACCTGGCGAAAGCGGGCAGCGCGGGCACCGAGGTGGCGTTCGTGCCCGACGCGAAGGACATGTATCCCGCGGGATACCAGACCTACGTCGACGTTCGCGAGGTCTCGCAGGGCCTGTGCGGCGAAAGCCGGCCAGGGCACTTCATCGGCGTCGCGAGCGTCGTGTGCAAGCTGCTCAACATCGTGCGGCCGAACGTGGCTTTGTTCGGCGAGAAGGACTTTCAGCAGCTCGCGGTCATTCGCCGCATGGTCTCCGACTTGAACATGCCAGTGGAAATCATCGGCCATCCTACCGTGCGCGAGCCCGACGGGTTGGCCATGTCGTCGCGCAATGCGTATCTGTCGCCGGCAGACCGGACCAGGGCGACCTTTATCTACAAAGGCCTGTGTGCCGCCAAGCAGTGGAGCGCGGCGGGCGAGCGCAGCGTTTCAGCGCTGACCGCGGAAGCTCGCTCGCTCGTCGAAAAAGGGGTGGATCGCATCGACTATTTGGAGATTCGCGACGCCGAAAGTCTCCGGCCCATCGACCGAATCGCGGGCCCCGCAGTCATTTTGGTCGCCGCGTCTGTTGGCACGACGCGCCTGATCGACAACCTGCGCCTTGGCTGAAAATCGACCGCGGGCGGGTTGACTTACCCGGGTTCGTGCATAAATTGGCGGCCTACCATTGGCAGTCACCGCGCGTGAGTGCTGGCGGGCTCCGCCCGGCTGCACTGAAAACCTGCCAATCCATCAAATTCACGGAGGCAAGATTCGATGAAAGTTCGCCCGCTTCATGATCGCATATTGGTTCGCCGCGTCGCCGAAGAGGAGAAGACGAAGGGCGGTATCATCATCCCCGACAGCGCGAAGGAGAAGCCCGCCGAGGGCGAGGTCATCGCGGTGGGCGGCGGTAAGCCGAATGACAAAGGTGGTGTACGCGCCCTGGAAGTGAAAAAGGGCGACCGCATCCTGTTCGGCAAGTACAGCGGCAACGAGATCAAGCTCGATGGTGTCGAGCACATCATCCTGCGCGAGGACGAGGTGCTGGGCGTAATCGAAAAGTAAGAAACCCGATTCCACGACGAAAGAAAGCAAGGAGATTTCATAATGGCTGCCAAAGAGATTCTTTTTAGCGAACAAGGCCGATCCCAGATCCTCATCGGCGTCAATACCCTCGCCGACGCAGTGAAGGCCACGCTGGGCCCGCGCGGACGCAACGTCGTGATCGAGAAGTCCTGGGGCGCTCCCACGGTCACCAAGGACGGCGTGACCGTTGCCAAGGAGATCGAGCTGGAAGACAGATTCCAGAACCTGGGCGCCCAGATGGTGCGCGAGGTTGCTTCCAAGACCTCCGACGTCGCCGGCGACGGCACCACCACCGCGACGGTGCTTGCCCAGGCGATTTACCGGGAAGGCGCCAAGATGGTCGCCGCCGGCCACAGCCCGATGGAGCTGAAGCGCGGCATCGACATCGCGGTCATCAAGATCGTCGAGGGCCTAAAGAAGCTGTCCAAGGCCACCAAAGGCCAGAAGGACATCGCCCAGGTCGGCACCATCAGCGCCAACGGCGACGAGGCCATCGGCAAGCTGATCGCCGAGGCCATGGAGAAGGTGGGCAAGGAAGGCGTCATCACCATCGAGGAAGCCAAGTCGATGGAGACCACGCTGGACGTGGTCGAGGGCATGCAGTTCGACCGCGGCTACCTGTCGCCGTACT
>CAZBIU010000071.1:0-22196 GCA_964491625.1 uncultured Myxococcales bacterium | reverse complement strand
CAATCCTAAGCGTCCAATCATTCGCGGAAGACAGTGCCTTGGCTCAATCGAGGAACTGCCCCATGGCGTCGATTGTGCGGTTCTGGCCATTCCTGGCGCGGCCATTGTCGCTTCTGCTCGCGCATGCGCGGCCAACAAAGTTCAAAGCGCCATTGTCTTCTCGGCGGGATTCGCTGAGGCCGGTGAAGAAGGGCGAATAGCCCAACGCGAGCTGGCGCGCATTGCGCAAGATCACGACATGGTGATCGAGGGGCCGAACTGTCTCGGGATGGTGAACTACCTAGATGGGATCCCGCTCACCTTTGTTGTGACGCCTCCACAGACGGCGGCCACTGTGCCGGGGGCGGCGATCATCTCGCAAAGCGGAGCACTGGTTGCGGTGATTGCAGTGAATATGCGACACCAAGGCGTTCCGCTCACCTATTCGGTCTCCACCGGCAACGAAGCCGCGAGTCGCGTCGAGGATTTCGTCGAGCATTTCGTCGGCGATAAGACAACCCGTGTTCTGGCACTGGTGGTGGAACAGTTTCGCCAACCCAAGCGCTTCGTCAGCCTTGCCCGGCGCGCTCGACAGGCGGGCCAGTTTGTCGTGTTACTTCACCCGGGGCGGAGCAAGGCGGCCAGGGCATCCGCCGCGACACACACCGGTGCCATCGCCGGGGACTACGAGGTGATGCGCACCCTGGTCAAGCAGGCCGGCGTGATTCTTGTGGAGAGCATCGAAGAGCTAGTCGATGTCACGCAGATCCTGGTGCGTTGCCGCGAGCTGCCGAACGGCGGCGCCGCCGTCTTCACGGAGTCGGGTGCGTTCAAGGCACTGACTCTCGATCTCTGTGAGCGCATCGGGCTCGATTTGCCGCCTCTCTCCGCAAAGTCGGAGGGGGCGCTACGGCAAGCGTTGCCTGCTTTCATCCCGCCATCCAACCCGCTCGATCTTACAGCCCAGGGATTGGTGGACCCGGATCTCTATCGCCGCACGTTGCCTCCCATCCTGGATGATGATGGTTTTGGAAGCGTGGTGCTGGCAATCATCCTTACCGATCCCAAAACCACTCACCTCAAGCTCCCGCCGATTGTGGATGCGATAGTAGCTCTCAAGCCGCGCAAGCTGGTTGTCTTTGCGGCGCTCGACGAAGGGGCGCCGTTCGACTTTCCTGAGCTCGAACAACTGCGGAATCTCGGCGTGGCCTGTTTCCCATCGCCAGATCGTGCCCTTCGCGCTTTGGGCTATGTTACCCGCCGTGCATCGCTGACAGAGGACCGTGTTTCCGGTGAGCCTGTCACTGTTTCGGTCCCGCCCCTGCGAACGGGACTCCTCACTGAATGGGAAGGCAAGAGCATTCTTGCGCAGCTTGGTATTTCCATTCCGGAAGGCCGGCTCGTGAGGAGCCCGGAAGAGGCAATTCGTGCTGCGGAGCACATCAACTATCCCGTCGTGCTGAAGGCGCAGTCGCCGGACTTGCCGCACAAGAGCGACGCAGGGGGAGTTGTGCTCGGGATCCACTCAGAAGTGGAGCTCCTTGAAGGCTGGGCGAAGTTGCATCGGAGCGTGCGCCGTGCGCGGCCGGAGGTCACCCTCGATGGAGTGCTCGTCGAGCGCATGAGCGGCCATGGCCTCGAAATGATTATTGGAGCACGCAACGACCCGCAATGGGGTCCTGTGGTGATAGCTGGGTTGGGAGGCGTGCTGGCGGAGGCACTCGAAGACGTACTGCTTCTTCCTTCCGATCTGCCGAAAGACGCAGTCGAGCAGGCGTTGTACCAACTGCGATGTAGCGAACTGTTGCGCGGGTTTCGAGGCTCCCCACCGCTCGATACTTCAGCGGTTGCGGACGTGATCAAAGACGTGGGACGACTGGTACGTTCGCTTCCCGAGATTGTCGAAATCGATATCAACCCGCTGGTTGTCTACGAGAAAGGCAAAGGTGCAATGGCGCTCGATACCCTCATCTCGGTCGCGCGGAAAGAGCGGTAGTCCCGAAGAACTACCGCATCCCCCAAGAAGGACATCGGTCAGCGTTCTGAGGGAACGGGGTCGGCAGCGACCCGATATTCCCCCGATGCCTCCTGCTTGCGCTTGGTTTCACGAACAACGAAGAGCGAAACGAGCCCAGCAGCGAGCGTGATGGGCACGAGGAACATCAGAACCTGGGCCGCCGATCGTCCGTGGCCCAGAAGAGATCCGGCCAAAAGCGGCCCCGCGATGGTCCCCAGTCGACCCGCAGCCACCGTCGCCCCGACGCCCGTGTTGCGGATCGATGCATCGTAGCAAAGTGGTGCGAGTGAATACAATACCGCCTGGCCAATAGTAACGGCCGCGCCGATACCGAACGCCAACAGCATCGCGGAGCCTACCTGCAGCGAGCCAGACCCCAACAGCGCCAGCAAGACGGCAAGCGCGATATACGCGGCGGCCGGGGTCGAATACAGGAACTTTCGGTCAAGCAAGTAGCCACCCGCTGCCGCTCCCAGCGAGGCGCCGAGGTTGTAGAGCATCTGCGTATATTGGGCTTGCGGCTTCGAGAGCCCCATGGCGCCCAGCAAGGAAGGCATCCAGCCGAGCAGGAGGTACATCACCAGCAAGGTGCTGAAGGTCGCAACCCATAAGTAGATAGTCGTCGTGGCCTGACCGTTGCCCAAAAGACCGGCCATGGCCTTGGTCCTCGGTGCACCACCGGCCTTGCCCTTTGCCCAGGGGAGCGCTTTCGGGACGAACAAGGCCAGAAGCGGAGCAACGATGAGGGGCGCTATTCCTCCGATGGCATAGACCGGTTTCCAACTCGTGCCGAAGGCTCCCAGCGACATCACCACCCCGGAAAGCAGTCCGCCAATGGGGATTGAACAGTAGATGAAGCCCACCGCACGCTTCTTCATCTGCGCTGGACTGTGGTCGCTCGCCAGGGCGATCACGACGGGCATCGCCGCTCCCAAACCAAGCCCGGTGAAGAAGCGCGCCACCATCAGACTCCCGAGCTCGGTGGCCAACATCGTCGAGAGAGATCCCAGGCCGAATAGCACGACTCCGGTGACGAGGACCGGCTTGCGCCCGAAGCGGTCCGCCACAATACCTCCGAAGACCGCCGAGAGGAACACTCCGACGGCGCTCGCTCCCAGGAACAGTCCGACCTGGCTGGGCAGCAGATGGAAGTAAGGGGCCAGTCGCGGCACTGACACGCCCGCTGCCTGCAAATCGAAACCCTCCAGCAGAATCACCAGAGCGCACAGAATGAGTACCCGTAGGGTGTGAAGATCACCCATGCTAGCTGTTTTCGGTGTGTTATCCATGTTCGCCTCCCTCGAATGGCGTTCGACTTGTTGATTCACCTCGTACCTACCTACTCCTCAGAGACCGCGTGTTTGATGCAAGCACTGGCAGAGTCGTTGTAGGTTAGTTCGTCGGTTCGAGTCGCTTCGAGCACCTGGCCGACACGGGCGCCTGTGCATCGATTCTTTTCGAGTGAGCCTGCGTCGTTCTGTTTGAGATGCAACCAGGCGAGTAACTGGGCATCCGAAGGCGTATTGGAAAAGGACGAAGGTGGCATGTTGCTGTGCGACGACGGTCGGCGGGCGGTCGACATGCCCAAAAGGAGAGATCATGCCCGAGCAACGAATCCTCAAGACGGTCCTCACTGTGACAATTGGCCTAGGCGTGGACCTTGCCGCGACCGGGGTCTTTGCTGCCGAGCCAGCCGTGAATACGGGGTCAACCAGCTTCATGGATGGTTTCGGCGACCCGACTGGTTATGGCTTCACTTACATGAATTACCTCAGCTGGGCCACCGCCAGCAGCTTCGAAGATCAGAATGGACACGACAACCCGGTCTTCGTGAATCCCCGCCTCAATGTCATCGCCGACCTCAATCAGTTCATCTACTCCGTCCCGGTGCCCGATTCTTTCGTCGGCCAACCAGGCCTGGATGTCATCGTGCCTCTCGTCAACCTGAGCTCGTCCACCGGAGCCGGAGGGCCCCAGCTTCCGGACAATGGCTTCGGCTTGGGTGATATCACGTTCGGGCCCTTCTTCCAGTTCAAGCCGGTCCACGTCGACCATCGGCCAGTCTTTTCGCATCGCTTCGAATTCGACGTCATCGCGCCCACGGGCAAGTACGATACGAGCAAGGCCATCAACCAAGGGTCCAATACGTGGGCAATCAATCCCTACTGGGCCGCGACGCTACTCCCGCTGCACCGGTTGGAGATCTCGACCCGTTTCCAGTATCTGTACAACTTCAAGAACACCAACCCCGTCCCCGAAGGTCCCCCCCCGTTTCCGTCGAGTACGCAAGAAGGACAGGTCATCTTCGACAATTTCGCGGTGGCCTACGAGGTTCTTCCGCACAACCCGGCACGGGCTTGGGCGCATAGCATTCGGGTTGGGCTAAACGGCTACTATTTCAAACAAATCACCGAGAACAAGGCCAATGGGGTGAGTGGGTCTGGAACCAAGGAACAGACTCTGGGCCTGGGGCCAGGTGCGATGTGGGTGGCGTCGGGCAACGACGCCTTTTGGCTGAACCTCTACTTCGAGACCGCCGTGAAAAACCGATTCGCGAGCGATGTGTTCCAAATTCGCTGGGCGCACTCCTTCGCTTCCTTCTGATTTGAACGCACATTCTTCTTCATCGCAGCATAGAAGTCAGATCCTCGGCGGCCGACCGAAGGGATGGCAGTAGCTTCGTCTCCATTTCACGGACAGTGAAGCGCGCGGCCTGGGTGCCCACGTTCATAGCGGCGGTAACCCTACCCGCCCCGTCGCGAACAGGCACCGCGATTGAGCGTAGGCCGATTTCGAGCTCCTGGTCGACAATGCAGTAGTTGCTGCGGCGGATTCCGATGAGAATTTGCCGCAGCTTTTCTGGGAAAGTGATGGTCCGCTCCGTGAACGCTCGCAGCTCGGCGTGCGCCAGGAAGGCGTCGAGTTCGGCCGGGGGAAGGTGTGCCAAGAGTACCCGCCCCATGGACGTGCAATGCGCAGGAAGCCGTGTTCCTACTGAGATATCGATCGACATGATGCGCTTACTCATAATCGCCCTCCCGACGTAGACAATCTCGTCCCCGCTCAGGATTGCCAGCGAGCAGGCTTCTTGCACAAGCCCGCAGACTCGCTCAAGCAAGGGCTGCGCCGAGGCGACGAGCTTGTTCGACGAAAGATGGGCGTACCCCAGGGTCAGGATCTTCGGCGTCAGGAAGAACCCCTGGGCATCGGAAGCCGCATAGCCAAGTTGCTCGAGCGTGTAGAGGCAGCGCCGCACGGCCGCCCGCGGAAACCCCACGGCCCGGCTAAGCTGGGCAATGGTGAAGCTTCGATCTCGCGCGGAGAACGCGCTGATCACGGCCAACCCGCGCGCGAGCGAGGTCATGAAATTGCGGTCTCGCGGAGGTTCGGGAATGCCCGAGGACCTGGTCCTTGCGTGCCCAACGGACTTCGCGCGCGTCATGATGCGCCTCTCGTCGTCGCTGCGGTGTAGCCCATGACCGTCATTGTAGCAGTGTTCGCTAATCGCACGAAGAGTATGATAAGCGCCCTTGACCAGGATTCCGGCCGAGGGCAGAATGTCCAAAGGCGGCCTTCGATTGCCCAATTGGGGCATGGGTCAGCTGGCGCGAGCAGCGCGATTCCTACGTTTTCGCCAGTGCAGAGCGAATTCCCGCCGATCTTGCCGCAATTGATGTCACCCCACAGGGGCCCACCGTCATCGAACTGATCGAAGCCTTTCCTTCGATGGGCTTTCGCGGCCAACCGCCGCACGCCTCCCTGTTCCCCTGGGTTGATCATGCACCACGCTTTTATTTGCGACGCTGTACGCACCCCTTTCGGGCGCTATGGCGGCGTCCTGGCGTCTGTCCGAGCCGATGACCTCGCCGCGGTCCCCATCCGCGCGCTCATGGAGCGCAATTCCAAGGTGGAATGGTCGGAGGTGGACGACGTCATCTGCGGCTGTGCCAACCAGGCTGGGGAGGACAACCGGAACGTGGCACGCATGGCGGCGCTGCTGGCCGGCCTTCCCGAAGCTGTACCGGGTGTCACGGTCAACCGATTGTGCGGGTCGAGCCTGGAGGCCCTGGGCATCGCGGCACGCGCTATCAAAACCGGCGAGGCGTCGCTGGTCGTCGCAGGCGGCGTGGAAAGCATGTCACGCGCTCCATTCGTCGTGCCGAAGGCCGATACCGCCTTCGCGCGCAACCTCAAGCTCGAGGACACGACGCTCGGTTGGCGTTTCGTCAATCCGCGCATCGAGGCCCAGTTTGGCATCGACTCGATGGCCGAAACGGCCGAGAACGTCGCCGAGCAGTTTTCGATTGCGCGCGCCGACCAGGACGCCTTCGCGCATCGCAGCCAGCGCCGCGCTGCCGCCGCCATCGATTCGGGACGCCTTGCCGAAGAGATTGTGCCCGTCGGCGTGCCCCAGAAAATGGGTGCCGCCCGGATCGACCGGGACGAGCACCCCCGGCCCGATTCGAGCCTCGAAGGGCTCGCCAAGCTAAGGCCGATCGTCCGAGAAAACGGCACCGTCACGGCCGGCAATGCTTCCGGTCTAAACGACGGAGCCTCGGCGCTCCTGCTCGCTTCCGAGGCCGGCGCGAAGAGGTTCGGGCTCGAGCCGCGCGCGCGCGTGGTCGCGCTCGCGGTGGCCGGTGTCCCGCCTCGTATCATGGGGATGGGGCCAGTGCCAGCGACGCGCAAGGTGCTCGCGCTGGCGGGCCTCTCGCTCGGACAAATCGACATCATCGAGCTCAACGAGGCCTTCGCGGCCCAGGCGCTCGCCGTGCTACGGGAGCTGGGGATCGCCGACGATGCTCCCTTCGTCAATCCACACGGTGGCGCCATCGCACTCGGCCACCCTCTCGGCGCGAGCGGCGCTCGGCTCGCCACGACCGCCACCTACGAGCTGCAACGTCGGGGCTCCCGCTACGCCCTTTGCACCATGTGCATCGGGGTTGGGCAAGGTATCGCCGTGATCCTGGAAAAAGTCTGAGCCATGGCTGACCAAACAACCAAGCAAGAGATTTTCCACCGGCCCGCACCAGGCACTCAGCCCACGTACCTGCACGAGCCCTACCAATCGAGCCGAAAGCGCGCGCCCACGCAGCCGCTGGTGGTCCTGCCCCACACCATCTCCGAAACCACAGGACCGGTCTTCCCCTTCGCCTTCGGATCCGACCGCGTGGTGCCGAGCGCCGCCGATCTTACCCGCCAGCACCACGGAGAGCCTCTCGGCGAACGCATCATCGTCGGGGGCCGAGTGCTCGACGACAGCGGACGGCCGTTGCGCCGAACCCTGGTCGAGATCTGGCAGGCCAATGCGGCTGGGCGCTATCGGCATTCGAGCGACAACCACGACGCCCCCCTCGATGCCAATTTTACGGGCTGCGGTCACGCGCTCACCGACGAGGAAGGCCGCTATCGCTTCGTCACGATCAAGCCGGGGCCGTACCCCTGGCGCAACCACGACAATGCGTGGCGACCCGCGCACATTCATTTCTCGCTGTTCGGCCCTGCCTTTCTCACTCGTCTCGTCACGCAGATGTACTTTCCGGGCGACCCGCTCCTCGCGCGCGACCCCATTTTCAATTGCGTGTCGGACGAGAAGGCGCGCGACCGTTTGATCGCTCAATTCGACTGGGAGACGACCCAGCCGGAATGGGCGCTCGGCTACCGTTTCGACATCGTTCTGCGCGGGCGCGCCTGGACGCCCATGGAGAATCTGGCCCATGGAGAATGAAGGAACCGACAAGCCGCGCGTAACGACGGTCTCGCAAACCGTCGGCCCCTTCTTTCACATCGGCCTGCAGTGGCTCTTTGGCGAGCGCGTTGCCGAGCCTGAGGCTGTCGGTCGACACATTGCCGTCGAAGGCCGTGTGCTCGACGGTGACGGCGTGCCCGTCCCCGACGCCCTGGTCGAGGCCTGGCAAGCGGACGCGAACGGCTACTACGTCGACCCCTCCGCCCCACAAGACATGACCCCGGGCTTCCGGGGCTACGCGCGCGTGCCGACCACCGCCGATGGCCGGTTTCGTTTCAGCACCGTGAAGCCAGGGCGCGTGCCCGGGCCGGGCGCAGGATTGCAGGCGCCGCATATCCTGGTGGCGGTCTTCATGCGCGGACTCTTGCGGCAAGCTGTCACCCGCATCTATTTTTCCGACGAGCCGTCGAACCAGGAGGATGGGGTCCTGCGACGCGTACCGGCCGCGAGGCGGAGCACCTTGGTCGCAAGGCAAAAGGCCAACCAACCCGACGTTTTCGAGTGGAACATCGTTTTGCAAGGTGCCCATGAAACCGTCTTCTTCGATTTCTGATAGCTCGCGCCGGCTCTACGACGGGGTATTCGGCTCGCACGCGATGGGAGAGATCTTCTCCGATCGCGCTTGCGTGCAGGGGCTGCTTGATTTCGAGGCTGCGCTCGCGCGGGCCGAGGCCGAGGTCGGGGTGATCCCGCGCTCGGCGGCGGATGCCATCACTTCCCAGTGCCGCGCGGAGCTCTTCGTATTGGCCACGCTCGCCCCGGGCGCCGCGCTCGCCGGCAACTTGGCGATCCCGGTTATCCGCGAGCTGACCGAATTGGTGGCTCGGCGGGATCCCGACGCCGCGCACCTGGTTCATTGGGGGGCTACGAGTCAGGACGCCATCGACACCGGCGCCGTGTTGCAACTGCGAGCAGCGCTCGACCTCTTCGACTCCGAGCTCTTCCGCCTGTCGAACCTGCTCGCGCGGCTCGCGGACCAGCACCGCCACACGATGCTGCTCGGTCGTACCTGGCTGCAGCCCGGGCCGCCGGTCACATTCGGCTTGAAGGCAGCCGGATGGCTGAGCGCGATCGAAAGTCAACGGGAGCGAATGGCGGAGCTCCGCGGCCGCGTGCTCGTGATTCAATTTGGCGGTGCGGTTGGCACACTGGCCTCGCTCGGTGCTCACGGCCTTCCCATCGCGATTCGACTCGGTCAAGAGCTGGGCTTGGGTGTCCCGAGCATGCCCTGGCATGCCCAGCGCGATCGCGTGGCCGAAGCGGGCGCAGCCGTCGGTCTGCTCGCCGGAAGCTTGGGCAAGATAGCCCGCGATCTCTCGTTGCTGATGCAGGCCGAGGTCGGCGAGGCCTTCGAACCAAGCGCCCCGGGGCGCGGCGGTTCTTCTACGATGCCGCACAAACGGAACCCGGTGAGTGCTGCTGCGATCTTGGCCGTCGCGACACGAGCTCCGGCGTTGGTCTCGACCCTCTTGTCAGCGATGCCGCAAGAGCACGAACGCGGCCTCGGCGGCTGGCAAGCTGAATGGGAGACCTTGCCCGAGATCTGCCGGCTCACGGCGGGCGCGCTCGAACACGCCCTCGAGATTTTCGAAGGGCTCGAGATCGTCCCCGGCAAAATGCGCGCGAATCTCGAGGCGACCTTCGGTGTCGTGCTGGCGGAGCCGGTCGCTCTGGCGCTCGCCCGGCACATGGACCGCGGAGAAGCTCACAGTATCGTGGAGCACGCATGCCGGCGTGCGCTGGCCGAACAAAAGCCGCTGCGACAAGTGCTCCAGGAAGAACGCCAGGTCACCAGCCGGCTTGCGGCCGCGGAGCTGGACCGCCTTTGCGACCCGTCCGAGTATCTCGGGCTGGCCGAGACGTGGATCGATCGCGTGCTGGCTGCGCGGAATGGCAACCACCGACGGGGGAAGAGGTGACGATGCCTGCTCTCGACGTCCCGGGAGCCAGGCTCCACTATCGTTTGGACGGCCCAGCGGACGCACCGGTCATCGTGCTGGCCAACTCGCTCGGCACGACACTTGAGCTGTGGGACGGTCAGATCTCGGCATTGGCGCGAACCTTCCGCGTGCTCCGCTACGACATGCGCGGACAGGGAGCCTCGTCGCTCTCCACCCTGCCTGTCGATGTTCCGGGTCTGGCCGGCGACGTGCTTGCGCTGCTCGATGCAATCAAGGCGGCGACTGCGCACTTCTTGGGCCTCTCGCTCGGGGGCATGGTCGGGCTGTGGCTGGGGGCGCACACACCGGAGCGCTTCAAGACGCTGATGCTCGCCAACACGGCCGCGCTCATCGGCACGCGGGCCTCGTGGGATGCACGCATCGAAGCTGTCGAGAAGGGCGGTATGGGCGCCATCGTCGAGACCGTGCTCGATCGTTGGGTGACCCCGGGTTTTCGTGCGCGCGATCCCGAGAGCGTGGACAAATTGCGTCGCATGCTGTTGGCGACGAACCGCGCGGGCTACATCGCGGCGTGTGCGGCCGTGCGCGATGCGGACCTGCGCGGCAGTGTCGCCGAAGTGCGCGTACCGACCTTGGTCATCACCGGCGAGATGGACACGGCGACGCCGCCTGCTGGCGGTCGCTGGCTCGTGCAACAGATTGCTGGCGCACGCCACGTCGAGCTCGGGGCGGCGCACCTGTCGAACGTCGAAGCCGAGTCCGCCTTCAACCAGAGCGTGGTGGGCTTTCTTTCGACCCAGGAGAAACCAGATGGACGAACGTGAACGACTGGATCGAGGCATGCAGGTGCGACGTGCCGTACACGGGGACGAGTACGTCGAGAAGAGCAACCGAGGGCGTACCCCGTTCAATGGCGAGTTCTTGGACCTGCTTACGCGCTACGCCTGGGGCGAGATCTGGGCGCGCCCGGGGCTCGACCGCCGCACGCGGAGCCTCTTGTGCCTTGCCATGATGGTCGCGCTCAATCGTGGGGACGAATTTCAATTGCACGTGCGCTCGGCCCTCAACAATGGGGTTACCCGCGAGGAAATTAAAGAGGTTCTCCTGCAGGCGGCGGTGTATTGCGGGATACCGGCCGCCAACCGCGCCTTCCACCTGGCTGCGCAGACCTTCGCGGAGATCGACCAGCAACCGGAAAGCGACAAGGGTTAGACGCCATGCGGACGCAAGTGGGAATCATCGGTGCCGGCCCAGCGGGGCTGCTGCTTGCGCACCTCTTGCGCCGCGAGGGCATCGATTCGGTGATTCTCGAGATGCGCTCCCGCGAGTACATCGAGCGGCGTGTCCGCGCCGGCGTGCTCGAGCAGGGAACCGTGGACATCTTGAATGAGATCGGGCTTGGCGATCGGATGCGGCGGGTTGGGATGGTCCATCGCGGGATCCAGCTGGGCTTCGACGGCAGCAGGCATCACATCGACTTCGGCGCCTTGACTGGACGATGCATCACCGTCTATGGCCAACAGGAGGTCGTCAAAGACCTCGTGGGTGCGCACCTCGCGGTGGGAGGCGAGATACACTTCTCGGTCGAAGGCCTCCGCTTGCGGGATCTCGACAGCGAACGCCCCCGCGTCCGCTACGTCACCGACGGCGCCGAGCATGAGCTCGAATGCGATTTCCTCGCGGGCTGCGATGGCTCGCATGGGATCTCTCGCCAATCGATTCCGGACGGGGTTCTTTCGATATTCGAGCGCACGTATCCCTTCGCCTGGCTTGGCATTCTCGCGAAGGCACCGCCGGTGCAGGACGAGCTGGTCTACGCCTATCACGAGCGCGGCTTCTCGCTCTTCAGCATGCGCTCGCCCGAGGTAACCCGACTTTACCTGCAAGTCGCGCCGCAAGAACCCATCGAAAACTGGTCGGACGATCGCATTTGGCAGGAGCTTCACGCGCGGCTCGAAACCGACGACGGATGGCGGGTGAACGAGGGGACCATTCTGGAAAAGTCGATCACCGCCATGCACAGCTTCGTGGTCGAACCCATGCAATACCACCGGCTCTACTTGGCAGGCGACGCCGCACACATCGTGCCACCCACCGGCGCCAAGGGAATGAATCTGGCGATGGCCGACGCGCAAGTGCTGGCGCGCGCGCTTGCATCCTATTTTAAGGTTGGAAGTCTCGCCGCGCTGGAGCGCTATTCGAGAACGTGCCTCCGACGCGTGTGGCGAGCCGAGCACTTTTCGTGGTGGATGACTTCCATGTTGCATAGATTACCCGAGCACGATCCTTTTCAGCAACGCCTGCAGATTTCTCAGCTCCGCTACGTCGTGGCCTCGCAAGCGGCATCCACGTCGCTGGCTGAGAACTATGTCGGATTGCCGATGGACTGGCAGGGGGCGCAAGACTGAGGCAGAAAACATTCGATGGGTGATCGGATCCGGGGCACCGGGAGAAAGGACGAAGGCACATGTTCGATACGCCAATGTTGATCAACAACAAAGAGGCCAGCGCCGCTGGCGCCAAGACCTACACACGCACCAACCCAATGAGCGGCGGGCCGGCCACCCGCGCGGCAGCGGCCTCGGTCGCCGACGCCAACGCTGCGGCCGACGCTGCCGCAGCCGCCTTTCCCGCCTGGGCGGCCATGGGCCCGGGTGAGAGGCGCGCCAAGTTGCTCAAGGCGGCCGACATCCTCGGCTCGCGCACCGACGAGGCGATTGCGCGCATGATGAGCGAGACTGGGTCGACAGCTCCCTGGGCTGGCTTCAACGTCATGCTCGGCAGTAACATGTTGCGCGAGGCTGCCTCGATGACCACCCAGGTGGGCGGCGAGGTCATCCCGTCCGACAAGCCCGGCTGCCTCGCCTTCTCTTACCGCCAACCGGCGGGCGTCGTGCTCGGCATCGCGCCTTGGAATGCGCCGATCATCTTGGGCGTGCGCGCGATAGCGATGCCGCTCGCCACCGGCAACACCGTCGTGTTGAAGGCGTCGGAGACCTGCCCAGCGACCCACCGACTGATTGGCGAGGCCTTGCGCGACGCCGGCCTGCCCGACGGCGCAGTCAACGTGGTGACCAATGCGCCCGAAGACGCCGCTGCGATCGTCGACGCTTTGATCTCGCACCCCGCGGTCAGAAGGATCAACTTCACCGGCTCGACCAAGGTAGGCAGGATCGTCGCAGAAAAGGCGGCGCGCCACCTGAAACCGGTGCTCCTCGAGCTGGGGGGCAAGGCCCCGCTCATCGTTCTCGACGACGCGGACCTGGACGCGGCCGTCAACGCGGCCGCCTTCGGCGCCTACGCCAACCAGGGCCAGATTTGCATGTCGACCGAGCTCGCGATCGTCGACGAGTCGGTTGCCGACGCCTTCGTGCAGAAGCTGGCCGCCAAGGCGTCGTCGCTGCCAGCCGGCGATCCCCACGGGCAAGTCGTGCTGGGGTCCATGGTCGGTCCAGAGGCCGCCCAGCGCGTTGACGGGATGATCAAAGAGGCGGTCGGTGCAGGGGCCAGGCTAGCGGCAGGTGGCACGCGACAGGGCACGGTGATGACGGCGACCGTCCTCGACAAAGTGACGCCAAAGATGCGTCTTTACAGCGAGGAGTCGTTCGGCCCCGTCCTGTGCGTGGTCCGAGTGAAGGGTATCGACGAAGCGGTACGCGTTGCCAACGCCTCCGAGTACGGGCTGTCGGCGGCGGTTTTCGGGCGCGACGTGCTTCGCGCATTCGAGGTCGCCAAGCGGGTTCAGTCCGGCATCTGCCACATCAATGGTCCTACCGTGCACGACGAGGCACAGATGCCGTTCGGCGGCACCAAGGGCAGCGGCTACGGGCGCTTCGGTGGCCGGGCGGCGATCGACGAATTCACCGAGCTCCGGTGGATCACCATCGAAGACCCGAGACAATCCTACCCATTCTGACAGGTTCCCGGGCACCCAAGGGACCAGGTGCACGCCACAGTCCAATCGATCGGGACCCCCGGGACCCCGATCGTGGTCACCTGCGGCGGCGCCTGTCAGCCTCGCCAGCCAAAGAGCGGCGAGGACTGGGTGAACTGATCGAGGCACAAGGCCCGGCTAGGCTGCCGGCTAGCGGCCGATGATGACGTTGTGCACGGGGGAGAACATCGGCGTTGGCGGCTTGTAGTCAAGCTCGGCCATGATCGGGAGCAACGTCTCGCCGAACTTCGCGAACGTCTCTTGCGACTCCCAGATATCAAGGACCTCTCGGTTGTCTTCGGCTCCAAAGCACACGTGGTAGAGCCTGCCTTTGGGCATCCCCGCACCGGCCTTTTCAAGTCGCTTGACCACCTCGGCATAAAGTTTCGCCGTGAAATTCGCTTTGCCGAAATACACGCTAATCGCCATCTCGCTTCTCCCTGTTGATTTCGAATCGGGTCCCTGTCGCTGGAACATTCGATTCCACGTCTAGCGGAAGGATTCCGCCTTTTTCTGTAGCCCGCTCAATCCAAGCCGGCGTCCGCTGATGGCCGACGTCGTCTCGCTCACACGGCGGCTACGTCTACTAGAAACAGTATCCGCGCCTCATCGTCCCGGCTGCGCAGGTTGAGCTCTTGGCCGTCGCCAACGACCACCCGTTGCCCATGACCGTGGGTAACGGCCGCCTCTACCACCTCGACCGTAAGCGCCTCATGAGCGTACCGATCGATGGCTCGGCACCGGCGATCGAGCACTTCCGCGCCGAAGACGCCACGACTTGGACCACGCTGTTGCACGATCGGGGTTGCCTCTATTGGACCGCCGAACGCACCCGGACCATCACGCGGGCCAAGCTTGGTCCCGACGGTCCCGGCCGGCCCGAGGTCATCGCCGACCAGGCCAGCCACAGCGGTGGCCCCATCGCCACCGACGGCAAGCATGCTTACTGGTTGGACGAGACCCACAAGCGCGTGATGCGCGCCGGGCGCGCGGCAAGGGCTTCGCCGGCGCGGTGATGATTGCCGCTGCCCGGACGGCCAGCGGCGGGCGGCTCGCGGGCAGCGTGAGCGAGGGGGTGTCTTCGGCTACGGCATATCGCCCAAGCCGCCGGCGTTCACCACGTCGGCGAACCCTGCTTGCTTCATGGCACGGGCGGCCGAGGCGCTGCGCGCGCCCGAGGCGCAGTAGAGAACCACCGGCTTGCTCTTCGGGATCTCGCCCAGTCGCGCGCCCAGGTTCGACACGGGAATGTTGATGGCGCCGGGGTAGGCGCCGTCGCGGAATTCCTCGGGGGTGCGTACGTCGACGATGGTTGCTCCGGCGTCAATCTTCTGCTTCACGAGACTCGATGGCATCTTGCTTGCTCCTTGCAATCTTCGGATCAAATACGCGGCAGCTAGGATGCCGGCCGCGACGAAAAGGAAACGCATCAGGAAACCTCCAGGTCAAAGCCGCCTTCGCTGCCGATGCTCAGGTAGCCGCCGGTCACGTTGGCGACATCGGCAAAGCCGTTCTGGCGCAGAATGCGCAGGGCCAAGTGGGCGCGGTAGCCGGAACGGCAGTACACGACCACGCGCCGATGCTTGGGAATCGAGGCAAGCTCGTAGCGAAGATCGTCGACGGGAATTTGCGCTGCGCCCTTGACGTGCCCTTGCTCGAACTCGCGCAGGGTGCGCACGTCGATGAGGAACGGAGGCTTGGGCGACGCCAACTCGGCTTTGAGATCCGCCGCGCACACGAGCGGGCTCTGTCCGTTGATGTCGTTCAACCCGACGAAGGCCGCCAGGTTCACCGGATCGTTCGCCGACGAGTAGGGTGGCGCATACGCCAGGTCGAGCTCGGCCAGATCGTGAAGCGTCAGCTTGCCGGCGAGCGCGGTGGCCAGCACGTCGATGCGCTTCTCCGCGCCGTCGTGGCCAAAGGCCTGTCCGCCAAGAAGCCGCGCGCTCGCGCGGTCGTAGACCACCTTGAGGGTCAGCTCCTTCGCGCCAGGGTAATAGCCGGCGTGGTGATCTTTGTGAATGACAGCCACGCCTACGTCGAAGCCGACGTCGCGCGCCGCCTTCTCGCCCAGGCCCGTCATCGCGGCGGTGGCGCCAAAGATCTTGAGCACGCTGGTGCCGAGCGAGCCCGAAAATCGCATCTCGGAGCCGAGCGCGTTGGAGGCGGCGATGCGTCCCTGTCGATTGGCGGGCCCGGCCAGGGGGATGCGCACCTTCCGCCCCGACACCCGATGCATCACTTCGACCATGTCGCCGGCAGCGAAGATGTCGGGATCCGAGGTACGTAGGTACTCATCCACCAGCACGCCTCCTGCCGCGCCGATCGTCAGGCCGGCCTGTTTGGCCAGGGTCAGCTCGGGCCGCACCCCGACGGAGAAGAGAACCACGTCCGCGTCGATGCGGCGGCCGTCGGCAAGCTCGATGGCCCGCGCATCGGGCAGCACGCGCGCAACCTGGGCCGAAGTCACTACCTTGACGCCGTTTTTCCCCAGCTCGTCGGCGATGCGCCCGCCAAACTCGCGATCCATCAGCGCCATCACCGTGGGCAGCATCTCCACGACCGTGGTGTGAAGGCCGCGCTTGGCAAAGGCCTCGGCCATCTCCAGCCCGATGAATCCGCCGCCCACCACCACTGCGCTCTTGGCGCCCGAGGTCTTCAGATGATCGTGCAGGCGATCCATGTCCGGCACGGTCCACAGCCGAAACACGTTGGGCGAGTCGATGCCAGGGATCGGCGGCAAGAGAGGGTTCCCCCCCTGGGCCAGGATTAGGCGGTCGTAAGGCAGGCGCAACTCGCCCTCGGCGCCGCGGACGGTGACCTGCTTGGCGGCGCAGTCGATGGCAAGCGCCTCGGTGTTCACCAGCACCCGCACCTGGTAGCGGGCGTCGAAGCCTTCAGGCGTCTGCAGCAAGAGGTGCGAACGCTTGCCGATCTCGCCCGAGATGAAATAGGGCAGACCGCAGTTGGCGTAGGAAACGTAGGGGCCGCGCTCGACGATGCTGATGTCGGCGTCTTCACTGAGGCGCCGCGCCCGCGCCGCGGCCGTGGCACCCGCGGCGACTCCACCGATGATGAGGATCTTTTTCTTCACTTGCGATTCCTAGCTTGAAAGGCTGCCCCGTGCCATTTGGCCCGAGACACCAGTTGGAGCCAGAACCCTCGCGCAAGGTTCCGAAGCGTCCCGAAAAACGCGTCAGACTTGACGAAAGCCGATTACTGCGCGGGCAGGCTTAGGATCCAGTTGGCGATGGTCCCGTAGTCGGTGCCGTCCTGGGCGATGACCTGACCGCCGGTGTGCGATTCTCCCGTCGCGCGTTGAAGCAAGAGACTGGCTTCCGGGTCGCCCGGCGTCACCAGCGCCACCACCATGGCGCGATCCAAGCGCGCATTGCCGGTTAGCAGAAAGCGGGTGGATCCGGCCATGCCGCCTTCCTGATGACAGCCCTCGCAGTGAGACTCGAGGATCGGGTACACGTCGACCTCGAAGGTCCAATCCGCCACAAGGCCGGCATCGCCGGCCACGTCGGCACCGGCATCACGTGGCGCCGGACCGCGATGAAAGTCGGCACAGCCCACGCTGCACAAGCAAAGCGCCAGGACGAACGGCTTCCCATCAAAACGCATAGGTCACCATCAAGCGGAGGAAGTCGTTGGGGACTTCGTCGACTTTCTCGAAGTTCCAGTGGTACGCCAACATCACCTGCGCCGAGGCGTATTGGTATCCGAGGGCAACGCTGTGGTGCGAGCCGTCGCTGGCGGTGGCCTGGCGCGGGTCATAGGTGAGCCCGGTGCGATTGCCGAAGGTGGCCAGGCCGCTCATCGCCTGCAGGTAAAAGGCGTCGGTCAGGTAGGCGCGCAACCAAAGGTAGTCCGCGAAGTGGTAGTACCCGCTTTCGTCGGGGGAAGCGCCCGGCTGGCCGAACTTTTCCGTCGCAGAAATGTGGGCGCGCACGAAGCCCGCGCCCAGCGCGAAGCGACTTAGCACCGGCAGCGCCGGCCGCCACACCGACAGGTCCACCGCCTGTATGACCAACAGCCGCCCAAAGCGCATCTGGTTCCAGTACGCCGAGTACCACAGCGTGAACGGGCCTGCGGACAGCGCCAGCCGATTGCCGAGGGCGATGCGCGCGCCGTCGTAGGCCACGAGGTCGCGCTGCATGTTCAAGGTCTGCTCAGGCGCCGAGAGGTCGAAGCCCTGCACGAGGTAGACCTCGTCGGCCGCGGACAGCCCGCCCATCGCATAGGAAAAACGCACGCCCGCGCCGAAGGACGACCACACCACCGGCAGGGTGAGCTGGTCCGAGCCGGTCAGGCCGCCGTAGCTCTTGTGGAAGAGCGGATCGGGACCAAAGGGGACCAAAATTTTTCCCGCGTGGGCCACGACCCGCAGGCGCGAGCCCGGCGCGGACAGGCGCGCGTTCAGCTCGTAGAAATATTGGCTGAGCACCTCGGCGGAAAAGCCGATTGGGAAGTCGTCGCCCTGCCGGGTGAGAAAGAGAAGGTGGTGGTAGTTGCGGAAGGCGTTCTGTCCGCTGGTGAAGTCTGCTGAGCGGTCGATGCGTTCGTAGGCCACGTCGAACATGCCGCCCAGATGAATTCCGCCCGGCAGGCGATAGCCACCCATTTCGCCAGCCGGGGCGTCGTCGTCGTCCGATTTCGACCTCGGCGCGGGCTTGGCGTCGTCCGGCGATGGCGCGGTTTCGCCCGCCAAAGCTGCCTTGGGCGCGTCGTCGTCCCCTGCGGCGGAGCGCGCGGTTCCGGCCGCCGAGCACAGCGCGCAGCAAGCCAAGACTAGATACTTCAGAGCACGTGACATGAGGTCTTGCACACGGCGCGTGCGCCGCTGGTGGGGGGCGCAGCTTTGCCGTTGTGGCAGGCGCCGCAGAATTTGCCGTCGTCCATCTGGTCGTGGGTGAAGCCCTGGAGCGCTCGCGGAAACAGGGTGGGGTGGCAGTCGAAGCACTGGTACTGGTCGTGGCGCCAGTGCGAAAACAGCCCCGCCGCCGGCGGATCCGCCTTGCCGTGCTCCCTGACCACTGGCACGCGCACCTCGTCTGGCACCGCGCACAGCGACGCCGACACCAGCGTCATCGTCGCGCCGAGCAGCAGCGCCAAGGTCAGTTTCACTTGCCGCGGGCCGAAAACGCGCCCGAGCCGAGAGAGCATGAATGCCTTTTCACCGAAAGCCGGCGTTTCGTCAACTGCCAGTCACCCGAGTAGCTCCGCGATTCGCTCGTCAACCCAGCTTTGCATGCGCCAATTCTTGATGAAGCCGCAGTGGCCGCCGTGGGCCGTCACTTCAACGGAGAGACAATCGGGACGCGCAATCTCGTCGAGGTGGCGCACGTCGATCACAGGATCGTCGGCGGCAGCAATGATGTGGGCGGGGACGCGAAGGTCAGAAAGCACGTCGCCAGCAATGGCGTAGCCCATGAAATAGTCGATGGGCGTGTCGAACTCGGTCAAGTGGGGGACGAAGTAGTCGTTCATCGCGCGCAGGCTCTTGCGCGTGCGCAGGGCTTCTCCGTAGCCGAGATCCGGAAAGAGGCGCAGCTTGCGGCGCAGGGTGCGTTTCCACTTGTAGAGGAAATAGTCGTGGTAGAGGAAGAAGCCGTTTTCGAGGTCTTCCATGGTCAGGTGCGGAAGGATGGCGGGACAAACCGCCACTACTTTCGCGATATCGATGCCGGCGGCCGGCGTGTGCAAGGCCATGCGCAAGGCGAAGTTGCCACCCAAAGAGAAGCCAACCAGAAGATGGCGGCGCTCGGCAAACTGGCGATGCACGGACGCAAGCGCCGCGATGGCCTCCCCGAGTCGCGTGCAGGTGAAGGGCCCGCGATTGAGGTGGAAGGTTCCGCCGTGGTCGCGCAGGTGCAGTCGAAATACGTCGAAGCCGCGCCCGAACACAATGCCCGCCGCAGACCGCACGTAGAGCGACCGCGCGCTGCCCTCCCAGCCGTGAATCACGGTGACCAGGTCGCGCGGGCCGTCGCCGTGGCTGCTGAGAAGCCCCGACAACCGCACGCCATCGCCCGCGTCCAGCACCACCTCACGCGCGCAACGTTCGAGCGCGCGCCAGGCCTTGCTTGCCAACCACCTGCGCGGCCCGCTGGTAGCGAAGATGGTCTGCACGTGCCGGCTGCGCAGGAGAAAGGAGGGACGAAAGGGCTGCACGGTCGGGGATTGTAGTCGGCTCGGGCCTCGATGCCAGCGGTCTGTTGTTGTACGGTCGCAAGCAGCCCCGACCGCCCTCAAATCGCCCACGGTGCCGACAATGGCAAGGACGCGGCGTGTACACAAGCGAGCAAGAAGTTGCCGCTCTCCGGTCCGGATCTGTAGAGCTGGAGGTGCCGATCGGACCGCCACCGTCGAACTATCCCCTGCTGCCCAAGCGATCCCGCTACGCGGCCCGTGGGTTCGCCTGGTCCTCGACGTTGGGGGCGCGGCGCCTGAGAGCGTCCATGATCGGGGTCGTGGCCATCGTCGTCACCAGGGCCATCAGCACCATCATTGCGAACAGCGTCGGCGAGATGAGGCGCAGATCGAGCCCGATGTTGAGCACGATGAGCTCCATCAAGCCGCGCGTGTTCATGAGCACCCCCAGGGCTGCGGCGTCTCTCCAGGGTAGGCCGGTCACGCGCGCGGCGATGCAGGTCCCGCCGAACTTGCCGGCCGACGCGGTCGCAACGACCAGCGCGCAGAGCAGCCATTGGGTCGCGCCGCTGACCAGCCCGATCTGCGTCCGCATGCCGGTGTAGGCGAAGAACGCGGGGAGGAGCAACACCACGACCACGTCCTCCAGCTTCTGGGCCAGGCTGCGCGCCACCGCCGAGTCGTGGGGTATGACCAGCCCGAGCAAAAAAGCGCCGAACACGGCGTGGATGCCGATGGCCTCGGTGACCAGGGCCGAGACCAGCAAGGCCACGAAGACGACCGTCATCACCCCCTTGGTGATGGTGCGGCTCTCCTGCCAGTGGACCAGCCGGCGGACCGACGGGCGGACGACGAAGACCATGGCGGCGATGAACCCCAGGGTGAATCCGAGCGTCCGCAGCGCGCCGCCCAAGCGTGCGTTGACGACGCTGACCACGAACGCCAGCAGGCACCACGCGGTTACGTCGTCGACGGCAGCGCAGGTGAGCGCGAGGGTTCCCACGCGCGTGCGGTGGAACTGGCGATCGGTCAGGATGCGTGCCAGGACGGGGAACGCGGTCACGGACATGGAGACGCCACAGAAGAGCGCGAAAGCCGTGAAGGGCACGTCGCTGGACGATACCAGCGGGTAGAGCAGCAGCGACAGCGCCGTGCCGAGCAGGAACGGCGCGATGATGCTGGCATGCGAGATCGCGACCGTGGCGTGGGTCCGGTTGCGGATGAGGCCGAGGTCCAGCTCGAGGCCGACCAAGAACATGTAGAGGATGACGCCTACCTGAGATAGCACCGACAGGAAGGGCGCGACCGACGCGGGCAGCACGTAGGCCGACGCCGTCGGCGCCAGACGCCCAAGCAGCGACGGCCCGAGAAAGATTCCGGCCAAAACCTCGCCTATGACGGGCGGCTGGTGCAGCGCCGTGAACAGCGCACCCACCGCGCGCGCGGTCACGATGACCAGCGCCAACGCCAGCAGCACATGCGGGAGAGCGTCCGGCAACTTCGCGTTCCCCGCGCCGAGCGAGACTTGCCCGGCGGCAGGCACCGGCGCCGCCAGGCCTTGGCCGAAGTAGCGGACGGCCAAGAACCCGGCCACCGCCAACGCGAGCATGCCGAGGTAACCGAAAAGGCCGCGGGCTCTCCCGCCAGCTTGCGCGTCTTGGCTCACGGTCGACCAGCATGAAACGGCGGACGCGCGAAAGCACCGACTCTTTGCTGGGCGGCCGTGCAAGTGGGCGCTGAAAGCAAACCGTCAGGCCAGCGTCCACCGCAAGCGGTCGTGGTATTCTTCGCCGGGTGACGTCGTCCGCGCGGCCATCGAGGTCCGATCTCTCTACGCCCTGGGGGGCCGGGAGGCTTTCGGCGCGGGCGGAGGCCCGGTTCGTCGAGGGAGCTGACTACTGCGGGAGGTTCTTCATGGGACAAGCGGAAGCGCAACTCGCACTCTACCGGCTCGCCGCCATTCTCGAGGCCGAAGGCTTGCCGTACGCCATCATCGGCGCGTTCGCGCTCAACGAGTACGGCCATAAGCGCGTCACGGTCGATGTGGATCTGGTCATGCGCGACGATCATCTCGCCGAATTCAAGCGCAGGTACCTCGGCAACGGTTACGCCGAACGAGCGCCTGGGACCGGCAAGCTTCTCGATACCGTGCACGGCGTGAACATCGATGTGCTCAGCACAGGTCGTTTCCCCGGCGATGACAAACCGAAGCCTATCGCCTTCCCCGATCCAGCGCTGGTGGCCCTACGCGGGGAACGGTTTTCCCTGTTGCCGATGGCGCGCTTTATCGAGCTGAAGCTGGCCTCGGGCATGGTCGCCGCCCATCGGGGCAAGGATCTCGTGGACGTCCAGGAGCTCATCAAGAGCGCGAGCCTTCCAGCGAGTGTGGCGGACGACCTTCATCCCTGGGTACGCGGAAAGTTCTTGGAGCTGTGGCAGCTAGCTCAGGTGGCCGATCCC
>CAZBIU010000070.1:0-22595 GCA_964491625.1 uncultured Myxococcales bacterium | reverse complement strand
ATCATCGTGACCGGCTTCGGCTCCATCGACACCGCCATTCGAGCGGTCAAGCTCGGCGCCTACGACTACATCACCAAGCCCTTCAAGATCGATCAGCTCCTGCTCAGCATCGACAAGGCGCTGGCCGAACGGGTCCTGCGCAATGAAGTGACCCGGCTGCGCGAGGAGGTAACCCGCCGCGACCGGCTCGACAACATCATCGGTCGCTCGGCGGCCATGCAGGAGATCTTCGCGCTGGTCCGGCGGCTGTCCTCGTCGCACGCGAATATTCTGATCACCGGAGAGTCCGGCACCGGCAAGGAGCTTGTTGCACGCGCCTTGCACGCGAAAAGCCCGCGTAAGTTCCACCCGTTCGTGGCGCTCAACTGCGCGGCCATTCCTGAGAATCTGCTGGAAAGTGAGATCCTCGGGTACGCGCGCGGGGCGCACTCGACCGCGAACGCCGACCGCCAGGGGCTCTTCGTCGAAGCCAATGGAGGAACCCTGTTTCTCGACGAAATCGCCGAGCTGCCCCTGCTCCTGCAGCCGAAGCTCCTGCGTGTCCTGCAAGACGGCGAGGTGCGGCCGCTGGGCGCAAACCGATCGCTGCGCGTCGACGTCCGCGTGATGGCCGCGACCAACCGCGACCTGGAACGCCGCCTGCGCGAGGGTCAGTTCCGCGAGGATCTCTATTACCGCCTGAATGTCATCCAGATTCAGCTACCGCCCCTGCGCGGCCGTCAAGAGGACATCCTGCCACTTGCCGAGCACTTCCTGGCTCGATCGGCGGAACGTTCAAGGAAGACCGTGCGCGGCTGGAGCGAGGGCGCCAAACAGATGCTGATTTCGCACCACTGGCCGGGCAACGTGCGCGAGCTTGAGAACGTGGTTGAACGGGCGGTGGCGCTGGCGGAAAGCGACCTCATCGGTCCGCAGGATCTGCCGGCCGCCATGCAGGAGCGAAAGAGCCAGGACCGACTGGCAACCGCTGTCGCCCAGGGTTTCACGCTCGACCAGCTTGAGCGCGAGTACATCGAACGCGTGCTTGAAGTAGAAGGTGGCAACAAAACCCGCGCGGCCCAGCGGCTCGGGTTGGATCGGAAGACCCTTTACCGCAAGCTGGAGGAATATGCCGCCGTCGCCGCAAAGCCCAAGCCTTGAGAAGTCCCCACCCCGCCGTCATGGTTCGACGCCGAAAAACTGGTGCCCGCCACTCGCGTGATCCTATTTCCGGGTCGACGGCCCCGTTAGCCTGTCGTAGAAGCGCTTGCATGCGTATTTCGGCCATGGGCTTGCTCTTTCTTGTCGGATGCGCCTCGACGCACGCGAAGGCTGGCAATCCGCCTGCGGCCATCGATGCGGGGGTTGCTCCGCGTGGCCCGGTTCCCGACGCGGGCGACGACCTCGGTGGCGATGCCGACTTCCGCGACATCGCCAACCAGGCCAACGGCTCTGACTCCGGCACTGCCCGAGCACGGCTGGAAGGGTTCCTGTTCCATCATCCGCATCACCACCAGCGCCCCGCGGCGGTCGCAATGCTCGCTGCAGTCTTGCTCGGCGTGGGCGACGGCGCCGCCTCCAAGCAGCTTCTGGTCGAGAACGCGAGCTTCCTCCCCACGGCCGATCGTGATTTTCTGGCCGGGCTTTGCGAAGGTCAGTTGGGAAATTTCGTCATGGCTCTCGCCCTGCTGCGGCCCTACCTTGCGACCGATCCTCCGCACATGACCGGGCTCGACGACGCGGAAGCGCGCGCGCGGCTGCGCGTGACCCTATCAGACGCCCTCACCGCCAGCGGCGATCCCGCGGGCGCCATCGACCAGCTTGAGCTGTACCTTCAGATCGAGCCCAGCGGCGAGGCTTCGCGGGCCTTTGCGATCCAGAGGGCTGAACGAATTGCCGCCGAGGTCTCCGAGCCGGTCGCCTTGCAGGCACTCACGGCGCGCCACGGCTCGCTGGCCCGCGCAACGCTGGGGACCAAGGCGGTGACCGCGTTGCGCTCGCGGGGCGACGAGCCCTCTGCACGGAAGCTGGACCAGGAGACCACGTCGATTCGCAAGCAAATCGGCCTAGAGGTTTCAAGGCCGTGGGCGGTGGCGGCCGATCCGCTGCGCTTGGGTCTGGTGGTGCCCCTTTCAGGCGCACAGGCACGACTGGGTGAGGTGGTGCTTCGCGGAGCGATGCTGGTAGTTACCAGCGTGCCCAACGCCACGCAAGCGATGCCATTCAGGTTGGTCCTGCGAGACGCGGCCGCAACACCCGATCGTTCAGACCTGGGCGGCGGCCCCAGCGCCGGCATCGCAGACCTGGCGCGCCAAGAAAAGGTTATCGGCGTGATCAGCACCCCGGACCCCCGCGCGGCCGAGCTGGCCAAGGGCGACGGGCTGCCACTTCTGCTGCTTGACGAACATCCGACCGGCACTGTCAGCAGCGCCTTTTCTGTGCTTCACTCGTCGGAAGCGCGAGCGGCGGCGCTGGCTCGCACGGCGTTGTCCCTTGGCGCCCGTCGCTTCGCCATCCTCGGCCCTGACAGCGCCAGCGGCAAGCGCTTGGCTGCAGCCTACACCCACGCGGTGGAGACCGGCGGCGGAACTATCACCGGCCACATCACCTATGCGCCTGCCGCCACCAGCTTCTCTTCCGAAGTGGCGTCCCTGCGCAAGCTCGCTTTCGATGCCCTGTTCATTCCCGACGACGCCAACAAGCTGGAGTTGCTCGCCCCGGCCCTTGCGGTGGCCGACATCTGGCCGCGCTCGCCCCGGCAGGTCTTCACCGCGGCCCATTCGGCAGCAGCTTCGGGGTCTGGCCGCCGCGAGACCCTGTTGATGTCCACCGCGCTGGGGCTGTCGGGCAAGTTCGTCCACAACGTCGAACGTTATGTGCAGGGCGGGCTGTTCTGCCCCGGCTTTTATCCGTCCGACGACATGCGAAGCGCCAGCTTCGTGACCCGCTTTCGCGAAACCTACGCCACACAACCGAGCGCCACCGATGCCTATGGCTATGACGCAGTGTCGGTGTTGCGCGGGGCGGTCGAGCGGGGTGCGCGGACCCGCGCCGACGTTTTGCACATGTTGACCACACAAAGTTTCGAGGGTCTGACCGGCGACGTACGTTTTGGCCCGGACCACGGCAGGATCGATCCGCCCCTCATCTACGTGGTGGACGGCGACAACATCCGGATGTGGCAGCAGTAACCGAGGAGCGCGCTTGGCCAAACTAGAAACCGACCTGCTGGCGCAGATTGCAGCGAACCAGATCGCACCCATCTACTGCCTCTACGGAACCGAGCGATTCCTGGTCGATCGGTGCGCAGGCGCCATTCGCAAGGCCATCACCGGTAGCGAATCTGCGACCGCGGCCAGCTTCGACTACGACGCGTTCGACCTGCGTGACACGCCTCTTGCGCAAGTCATAGGCGCGGCCAAGACCTTGCCCATGTGGAGCAAGCGCCGCCTGGTGATCGCGCAAGGGATCGACGAGATCAAGGCCGAACAGCTCGAACCGCTGGTCAAGTACGTGGCCGATCCCAACCCGAAGGGCTGCCTGGTCCTACTGGGCGAAAAAGTCGACGGGCGGCTGCGAGCCTTCGTTTCACTGCGCAAGGCCGGCTACTTGCACGAATTCGCGCGGCTCAAAGACCGAGAGCTGAGCGGCTGGATTTCCTTGGAAGCCAAGCAGCGCGGCTTGCGCATCGAGGCAGCAGCCGCGCAGGCCCTGGCCGAGGCGGCAGGCCCCGACCTAGGCCGAGTCGCCCAGGCCCTGGAGCAGGTCGCCCTGTTCGCCAACGGGCCCATCAAGCGCGAGCACGTAGAGGAGCTGATTCCGGAATCGCGCGAGCACGGTGTGTTCGAGCTGACCCGAGCCATCGGTATGGGCAGTGTCCAGCTATCCCTGCGCCTGGTCGCGAACATGCTGAAGAACCGCGAACCGGCGCTCAAGATTCAGTTCATGTTGATGCGGCAGCTTCGTCAGATCTGGCGCGCCAAAGAATTGCTGGCCGCCAAGACGCCAAGGGCGGAGATAGCGGCGGCGGTGGGCGTTGCCCCCTTCTTTCTCGACGACATCCTGACGCCCGCGAGTCGAATGACACCTGCGGCCTTGAGGCGCAGCTTCCTTCACCTTTACCGTGCCGATCGCAGCCTCAAATCCTCGCGCATCGACCCTGACTTGCAGATGATGCGCCTCGTGCGCCTGCTTGCCGAGGACGCGGCAGCGAAGTAGCGCCTCTCGTGGCTGCGCCCGACGCCGCCCGCACTAGGCGGGCGTGCGCGCGGCGACCGTCAGACGCGAGATCTCGCGGGATGCCGTGCGACGCTTGATGATGCCGCGACCTCCAAGCCGAGCCACGAGCTTGGTCGCTTCCTTGAGCAACGCCTCGGTTTGCTTGGGGTCCTTGGCCGCGATCGCGGCCCTCAGCTTCTTGACGGCGGTGCGCATAGCCGACTTCTGGCTTGCGTTGCTCGCCTCGTGCTTGATTCGCTGACGATTCTTCTTTTCCGAGGATTGTATGTTGGCCATTGGGAAGGCTGGGAATCTTGCTGATGCAGCCCGCCCCTGTCAAGGCTGGAACGGGCCCACCGGTGCTTTTTGCTAAGCGCTCTAACGGTCTTCGGTGCCCATTTCGTGGCCCTGGGTCGGTGACGGAACCTTGATGTTCTGCTGCCCGCCGCGCCGCTCGCCGGGCTTGAGCACGTCCTTGCCGGTGATGCGGTCGACCACGTTGTCGTTCTCGTCCCGATCGCTCTCCTTGTCGGTGATGACGCTGTCGACGAACGACCCAGTGGGTGTCTTGGCGGCCTGACTCTTGCGAATCTCCGCCTGCCGATCGGCCACGCTGTGGTCGAAGATGACCAAGCAGTAGACATCATAGAACTTCGACCTGTCGACCAGGCGCAGACCGTCCCCCTGGGCCGACCGCCACTGGAACGCATCCAACACCTTTTCCTTCATCCCGTGGGTGCTCACGTCGCGATACACGGTCTGCGCTTTGCCGTACTTCTGCTGCATCATTTCGCCGAACTGGGCGAAGCTCTTACCGGCGACCACTTCCTTGTCGAAGGCGACGAACATCTTGTACAGCGCTTCGCCCGAGAAGAAGAAGTAACGCTTCGACTTCTCCTCGCGGTAGAAGAGCATGGACTCACCGTTGTTGGGGAGGAATTCCTCGTCGATGATCGAGGTTGCCCACGCGGCATTGGTGCCGTCAAACTTGACGTAGCTCTTCGCGACAGCCGCCTTCTCGGCCTTGACCTGATCCCGAAGCTTGTCGGACCTGGCCGGATCGGTCCGGTACTTTTCAACCTTGTCCTTGTAGGCTGTGTCGATCTTGGCGTTGAGCTTCTCGATAACCTGCTGCGGGGTCATGCCCCAGGCGAACTCGCCCTTGAACTCCTTGACGTCGGATTCTTTCGCCACGGGCGCGGGGCCCTTGGCCTTGGCGCCCTTGGGGGCCTTGGCACCCTTGGCCGAGGCGAACTGCGCGCTGGTAAGGACGAAGAGCACCGCCAAACAGGAAATTCCGAATCTTTTCATCTGCGATTCTCCTTGGGTCGAAGGCAACGGAACACTAGCACCGGTCCCCGCGGATCCACAACGCTCAATCGCCAAATGGATCCGAGGTCGGCTTCACCTCGACCGGGGCGGCCGGGTGCGAGGATGGTCGCCCTAACGAATCGCCCCGCCTGGGCGTCGCTCCGGCCAGGCCGGCCTGCGCCATGTCGTCTTCGCCCTCGCTGCCCTCCCCTCGCTTCCGCCGATCGGGCAGCCCGTTACGCAAATCCTCGCGTGGATGTTGCGAGTAATCGGCCGACTGCCCCGGCCCCGAGTAGTCGATCCAGAACGCAGACGGGCCGTCCTTGCGATTGTCCAAGTGGACGAAGACAGAGTTGGGATAGTAGCCGACGCCCACGTGATCGAACGTCTTACGCAAGTAGTCGCGCAGGGTCGGATTGGGGATTCCGGCCAAACGGAAATCACACGCGAGTCCCTGCTTGTGCGGGCTCTTGGGATTGCGAGCGACGCTGGGATGGCGATAGCCAGACACCACCTCCATGCGATGCCCATCGAAATCACGCGCGACCTTGTACAGCAGGTGCGCGAGCCGCGTGTCCATCTTGTGGACCGCACCGGTCTGGTGGCAGCGCATGAACTTGTCGAAGCGTTTCTGCCAGCCCTTGATGGGACGGCCGCGGTCGTCCTGAAACCTCAGCTTCAAGGTCTCTTTGGTGTTGATCTGGTAAAGCTCGACCGCGGCGTAGCGGGGCAGTTTCTTGGTCTTCTTGGCCGGCTTGCCCTGGGCGGCCTTGGAAGCGACCACGGCCTTCTGCGACGCCGCGCTGGCGTTGCCGGATACAAGCTGGATCGCGATGGCAATAACTGCGAGCCGGAACAAAACAGCCCCATCATGACAAGGCCTAACCCGTAGACGTCAACTTCTTTTGCAGTTTTGCCAAGAGATCCCACGCCGCCCGAGGCGCGAGGCCGTCCAAATCTGCGCTGCGCAGGGCAGCCAGCACCTCGTACGCGTGCGGATCCCGCTCATGCGCCGTCGCCTCTGCCGTGACCGGCTTCGCGAAGAGGAAAAGCTGCGAGGTCTCGTCGGACTCTGGATGCGCCGGGGTCGGGCCTTCGCCGCCCTGGCCAAGCCCGCCGAGCTCCAGACGTTCGAGGATCGCCCGGGCGCGTGCGACCACTGCGTCGGGCAGGCCAGCCAGGCGAGCGACCTCGATGCCGAACGAGCGACTGGTTCCGCCCGGATTGAGCTTGCGCAGGAAGACCACCTCGCCCTTCCATTCCTGCGCCGCCACGCTCACGTTGCGCACGCGCGGGTGGGTCTCGGACAGCGCGCACAGCTCGTGATAGTGCGTGGCGAACAGGGTGCGAGCGGACAGCTGATCGTGCACGTGCTCCGCCACGGCCCACGCGATGGAAACGCCATCGTAGGTGGAGGTTCCGCGTCCGATCTCGTCGAGGATGATGAGGCTTCTGCGAGTGGCGTGGCGAAGGATGTGCGCGGTTTCCCGCATTTCCAATAGGAACGTGGATTCGCCGCGAGCCAGGTTGTCGCCGGCGCCCACGCGTGTGAACACGCGATCGCAAAGCCCGATGCGCGCCGAGCGGGCGGCCACGAAGCTGCCCATCTGCGCCATGATGGCTGCCAGGGCAACCTGCCGAATCAGGGTCGACTTGCCCGCCATGTTCGGACCGGTGATGAGCAGCATTTGCTCGCGCTCGGTATCGAGCCGCACGTCGTTGGGCACGAAGCCACCCGTGGCAGCCAAACGCTCCACCACCGGGTGACGGCCGTCCAAAAGCTCGATGATCTCCGTTTGGTCAACCACCGGCCGGCAGTAATCGCTTCGGTGCGCCTGCTCTGCCAGAGCACCCAATACGTCGGCAGCGGCCACCCTGCCCGCCAAGGCCAGCAAGCGCTGGGCTTGGCCGCCCACCTCGTCGCGCAGTCGGGTGTAGATCGAGAGCTCGAGTGCGATGCGCTTCTCGTCGGCGCTCAGGATCTTGGACTCGTAGCCGGCCAGCTCGGGCGTCACGAAGCGCTCGGCGTTGGCCACGGTTTGCTTGCGCGTGTAGTCGGGCGGGACGCTCGCCAGGTGCGAGCGCGTGACCTCGATAAAATAGCCGAAAACCGAGTTGTACTTGACCTTCAGCGACGGAATACCTGTCCGTTCGCGCTCGCGCGCCTCGATGGCGAGGATTCCCTCGCGCCCACCGCTGGCGATGGCCGTCAGCTCGTCGAGATCAGCCGAGACCCCCGTTCGGACATAGCCGCCTTCCTTGGTCAGGGCTGGGGCGTCGTCGCGCAGGATGGACGCGATTCGTACGGCCACGTCGGCGCACGGGTCAGCGCCAAGATCCAGCAAGTCGGCCGCCGCGCCGTCCGCAGCGGCCACGGCCGGCAGCGCGTCGTTGGCCTGCAACAAGGTAGTCCGCAACTCGGGCAAACGCGCCAGCGACTTGCCCAGCACCACCAGGTCGCGAGGCGTGGCCACGCCCAACCGGGCCCGCGTGGTTAGCCGTTCGAGGTCTCCGAGCTCGCCCAGCACCTTGCGGGCCGCCTCGCGCGCCGTCTGCCGCACCACCAGGCGTTCCACCGCGTCCTGCCGACGGCGAATCTGGGCCACATCCACCAGCGGAAAAAGTAACCAGCGCCGAAAGAGCCGGCCGCCCATGGGCGTGACCGTCAGGTCGAGCAGATCCAGCAAAGAGCCCTGTCGTCGCCGGTCGAGCATGGTTTCGATCAGCTCCAGGTGCGCGCGGGCCTGTTCGTCGATGATCAGGAAGTCGTCACGTCTGAAGAGCTGCAGGCGTGAGAGCGGCAGCGGGGCGGAAAGCTGCGTGGCGCGCACGTAGCCGAGCAAGCGAGCTGCTGCGGCGGCCACCACCGGCAATTTCTCCAGCGCCGGCTTGTCGAAGCCATCGCCCAGGACATCCGCGAGCACCGACAGCCCGGGCGACTCGCCGCCGACGTCGAGCATGGTTTGAGCCAGATGCCCGTAAGCCCGACGAATCAGGGCGGCCAGCTCGCGATCAGGTTTGGCGAGCAAGATCTCGCGCGGCTCCACCCGGGCCAGCTCGTCGAGCAGTCCCTCGGAGGTTGCACAGTAGGTGGCGCGAAAATCGCCGGTGGTGACGTCCGCGAAGGCCAGTCCGTACCCGTCGCGCGGCTCGCCCACCACCGCTGCCAGGTGGTTCGGCGCGCGCGGCTCCAGCGATTCCTCGTCGAGGACCACCCCCGGCGTGATGACTCGGACCACCCCACGCTTCACCATGCCCTTAACCAGCTTCGGGTCTTCCAGTTGCTCGCAGATGGCGACCCGATGCCCGAGCTCGGTCAGGCGCTGGACGTAATTGCGCGCGGAATGGTGAGGAATCCCGCACATCGGGGTGGGGTCTTCCTTGCCCTTGTCGCGCGACGTGAGGGTCAACGAAAGGACGCGGGCCACGTAGACCGCGTCCTCGTAGAACATCTCGTAGAAATCCCCGAGCCGAAAAAACAGAATGGCATCGGGATACCCCGCCTTGATGTCGAGGTACTGGCGCATCAGCGCCGTGGTGCCGTTGTCCTTCTCGCCGCCCACCGCAGCTTCATCCCCGTGCGAGGAGGAATGTGGGGGAATCGACCGAGCCTACTCCTTGGCAGGAGCAGACGTCGAGCGCGGCTTCTTAGCGGCCTTGCCGCCGCTGCGGGCGGCCTTCTTTTCGCCGCGGTGTCTCTTAATGCGAGCCTTCAGCTTCTTCTGAGCCTTGCGGCGACGCATCTTCATCGAGGTTCGGTTGTCGTGCTTTCCCATGAGATGGCCACTATTCGGAAAGTAGGCCGGTCTGTCAAGGAGCTTGCGCGGCATCCAGCTACTTCCGTGGCGGCGACTTTCGCCGCGACACATGGAATTCTAGCGTCCGGGCCAGGTGTGCGTCTTGTTGGGCCTAAGCTTCGTCCAGTCGATACGCCAGGTGTTGCGCCCCTTGATCCACACCAGCGGCTTGCGGTCGGCCGCGGGAGTTGCCAGGGCCAGGTGGTACAGCTCATCGACGCGGCCGAAGAAACCGCGCGTGTGCGGGGTGTCGGGCCAGCCGAAGTGTTTGACGTCCAGGTGATGGCAGAGCTCGTGCAGGATCGTGTTCAGCAGCCCGCGGAAACTGGTCACCTTGCCGAGCACCGCCGTTCGCATCCAGACCCTGATCGCCTGGGTCGCGAAGGTGTAGTCGCCCCACAGCTCGTAGGATGAGCCTTCGTGGGCCCGTTTGGGCCGCGCGCCCAGCACGGACAGCTTCGGTGGCGGCACGCCGTAGGCGCTGGAAAGAAGGGTCAGGATGTCGAGCCCGGCCTGCTTGACCCGCGGGCGCGATTCGGACGCCAGCGCGTCCTGCAGCGCCGCGGTCAGCCGCTGTAGGGATTCCGCAGGCGGCAGAGGCAGGCGCGGCGTCGCATCGCTCGCCTCGTATTGCCGGCGCAAGCCGGCGGCCCGCGGAACCGGATCCGTAATCACGCTATTTGCGCATACGCTTGATTTCGTTGATGAGGCCGTTGGTCGAGGCGTCGTGCGAAGACACCTCGCCCGCGCCGCGCAGCTCGGGCAGAATCGCGTTCGCCAGCTTCTTGCCTAGCTCCACGCCCCACTGGTCGTATGAGTTCACGTTCCAGATGATCCCCTGCACGAAGATCTTGTGCTCGTAGAGCGCGATCAGCTTGCCCAGCGTGCGTGGATCTAGCTTCTGATAGAGCAGCGAGTTGGTGGGGCGGTTGCCCGGGAACACCTTGTGCGGCAAAAGCGCGGCCAGGGCGTCGCCCTTCATGCCGGTGGCTTCAAGCTCGGCACGCACCTCGCCCTCGGTCTTGCCGGTCATGAGCGCCTCGGTCTGCGCGAGATAATTCGCGAGCAGCAGCGTGTGGTGCTCGCCGATGGGGTTGTGAGTTTGCGCCGAGGCAAGGAAGTCCGCCGGCACCAACTTCGTCCCCTGGTGGAGCAACTGATAGAAAGCGTGCTGTCCATTGGTGCCGGGCTCGCCCCAGATCACAGGTCCAGTCTGGTAGTCGACCACCTTGCCGTCGCGGGTGACCCGCTTGCCGTTCGATTCCATGTCACCCTGCTGGAAGTAGGCCGGGAAGCGCAAAAGGTACTGGTCGTAGGGCAAGATGGCGTGGCTTTCGCAGCCGAAGAAGTTGTTGTACCAGACGCCCAAGAGCGCCAGCGCGACCGGCAGGTTCTGCTCCAGCGGTGTGGCGCGAAAGTGCTCGTCCATCTCGTGCGCGCCTTCCAGAAGAGCGTGGAAGTTGTCGAACCCGACGCCGAGTGCAATGGAAAGGCCGATCGACGACCACAGCGAGTAGCGGCCGCCGACCCAGTCCCAGAACACGAACATGTTGTCGGTGGCGATGCCGAACTTGGCTACTTCCTTCGCATTGGTGGAAAGCGCGACGAAGTGCTTGGCAATGTGCCGTTCGTCGACGGCGCGCTCGAGGAACCAGGCCCGCGCGGTGTGCGCGTTCGCGATGGTCTCTTGCGTGGTGAAGGTCTTCGATGCAACCAGAAACAGTGTGGTTTCGGGATCCACGTGCTTGAGCGCCTCGGCCACGTGCGAGCCGTCGACGTTGGAGACGAAGTAGAGATCGAGGTCGTCGCGGTACGGTCGCAAGGCCTCGGTCACCATCACCGGCCCCAGGTCAGACCCGCCGATGCCGATGTTGACGATGGAGCGGATCGCCTTGCCGGTGTAGCCCTTCCAGGCCCCGCTGCGCACGGATTCGCTGAACGTCCTCATGTGGTCCAGGGCCGCGCGCACGTCGGGCATGACGTCTTTGCCGCCGACCACGATGGGCCGCGCCGAGAAGTTGCGCAAGGCCACGTGCAACACTGCCCTGCCCTCGGTGAGGTTGATGGGCTCGCCCGCAAACATCTTGTCGCGCATGGCCTCGACACCGGCCTGGCGCGCCAGCGCGAAGAGGAGCGCCATGGTCTCGTCCGTGATGCGGTTCTTCGAGTAGTCGAGCAAAAGATCCCCGAAGCGCAGCGAAAACTTCGCGAAGCGCGCGGGATCGCTCGTGAACAAATCGCGCATCTGAAGCGGCGCGATGGTCTTGTGATGCTGTTCGAGTTTCTTCCAGGCTTCCGTTGCGACGATGCTCATGCGCGCTTTTTAGCACAGCCGCAGGCGGATGTTCGAGCGCACGCCGCGCGGTCAGTTGCACAGGCTGGCGGGGAGATCTTCACCACCGGGGCGTCCACGTCGAGGCGCGCAGTCTTGACCACGGCCCCCGTTTTGCAGCTGCACGCCGATCAGTACACGGCCTGCCACGATTCGAGAGTCGGCTCCCTAACTCACCAGCTTCTTCTTGGTCCCGTCGGTCTTCTGCGGCGGCGCCGCGGCGTACGCGAAGGTCAACTTCTCGTCGGCGAGATCGATGCCGACCTTGCCACCACCCACCAGCGTGCCGAAGAGAAGCTCGTCGGTCAGCGGCCGCTTCACTTCCTCGTGAATCAGTCGCGCCAGTGGCCGCGCTCCGTTCATCGGATCGTGGCCCTTCTTCGCCAAATACGCACGGGCGGCTTGCGAAAGCTCCAGCGTGACTTTGCGATCGGCAAGCTGTCCTGACAACTCGGCGACAAACTTGTCGACGATCTGAAGCATCTCCGACTCGCCGAGCGGCGCGAAGTCCACCTTGGCATCGAGGCGGTTGCGGAACTCGGGCGAGAACATACGCTTGTAGGCTTCGTCGGAATCGCCGAAACGTTCGCCCGAGCCAAAACCCGGCAGGTGCTTCGACAGATCGCGCGCACCGACGTTGCTGGTCATGATGAGCACCACGTGGCGGAAGTCCGACTGTCGCCCGTTGTTGTCGGTCAGCGCGCCGTGGTCCATGACCTGAAGAAGAATGTTGAACAGATCCGGGTGCGCCTTCTCGATCTCGTCAAGCAAGAGCACCGCGTGCGGGGTCTTGTGGATGGCGTCGGTGAGAAGCCCGCCCTGGTCGAACCCGACGTAACCGGGCGGCGCGCCGATGAGGCGCGACACGGTATGCCGCTCCATGTACTCGGACATGTCGTAGCGAAGGAAGCCGATGCCCAGAACCTCGGCGAGCTGTTTGGCAAGCTCGGTCTTGCCCACGCCCGTTGGCCCCGCGAACAGGAAGCAACCGATGGGCCGGCCCGGCTGCCCGAGGCCGGCGCGGTTCATGCGAATTGACTGGCACACGCGCTCGACCGCCTTGTCTTGTCCGAACAGGCGCGTCTTGATTTCCGATTCCAGGTTGCGCAGTCGCTCGCGATCGCTGGACGCCGCGCGCTTGGGCGGGATGCGCGCTATGGTAGCCACTACGGCCTCGATGTCGCGTGCCCGAACCCGCAACGGCTGCTCGGCCTCGCCGTTGTTTTCGCGTAGCTTGAGAATCGCGCCCGCTTCGTCGATAAGGTCGATGGCCTTGTCGGGCAGCTTGCGCTCCTGCAAGTACCGGTCGGCGAGCTCGGCGGCGACGCGCAAGGCCTT
Source organism: uncultured Myxococcales bacterium (assembly GCA_964491625.1). Classification (GTDB taxonomy): domain Bacteria; phylum Myxococcota_A; class Polyangia; order Fen-1088; family Fen-1088; genus Fen-1118. The sequence continues at coordinate 9,620 of CAZBIU010000070.1, read as the reverse complement.
CGGGCTGTACTTCACGCCGTGGAAATCCTCGTAGTGGCGGCGCAACCCGCGCAGCACCTTGACGGTGTCGGCGACGTTCAGCTCCGGCACCTCGATGGTTTGGAACCTGCGCGCAAAAGCCCTATCCTTTTCGATGTGGGCGCGTAGCTCTTTGTGGGTGGTGGTGCCGATGCAGCGGATGCGGCCACTAGACAAGAGGGGCTTGAGTAGATTGGACGCGTCCATGGTGCCGCCCGAGACCGCGCCCGCGCCGACGATGGTGTGAAGCTCATCGACGAACACGACCGCGTTCTTCCTTTCTTCCACCGCGCGCAAGACCGCCTTGAAGCGTTCCTCGAAATCACCGCGGTAGCGCGTGCCCGCCAAGATCGCGCCCATGTCGAGAGCGAAGATGGTGGTGTCCGCAAGCGCCTTGGGCGCCTCACCCGCCTCGATCCGCGCCGCCATACCCTCGACGATTGCGGTCTTCCCGACCCCAGGATCTCCGACGAAAAGCGGATTGTTCTTGCGCCGACGGGCCAGTACGTGGAGCGCGCGCTCGACTTCCTTGTGGCGCCCGACCAGCGGGTCGATCTCACCCTGCCGGGCGCGTTCGTTGAGGTTCACGGCGTAGGCGGCCAAGGGATCCTTCGCAGGCGACTCTTCGTCCTCTTCCTCCGCGGAGGGCGCCGCGCCCGGGATGGCATCCTTGGGTCCAGGCAACGCTTTCGGCGTTCCGTGCGAAATGAAGCCGAGGATGTCCAGGCGCGAGATGCCCTCTTCCTTGAGGAAGTGCACCGCGTGGCAGTCGCGCTCGCTGTACATCGCCACCAATACGTGCGCCCCATGAACCTCCGAACGGCCGGCGCCGATGATGTGATTGACGGCGCTTTGGATGACGCGCAGGAATCCCAGGCTTGGCTGCGCGTGATAGGCGTCATCCGTGTCAGCGCCGGCATCGCCGTCCTTTGCGCGCGAGCTGCCGTCTTCCGCCGGAGGCTCGGGTTCGGGCTCAGGTATCACCGGGATGGCGGTGGTCAGAAACTTCTCCAGTTTCGCCCGTACCCGCGGCAGAGCGCCTCCGCAGTGTTTGATCACGTCGGCGGTCTTGCTGTCGTCGAGCAGTGCGAGCAGGAGGTGCTCAAGGCCCGAGAATTCGTGGCGGCGGCGCGTGGCATCGCCCAGCGCCTTGCGGACCGCCTGTTCCAGCTCCGCGCTCAGCATGGCTGCCTACGCACTGAACATTCGAGCGGCATCTCGTTCTTTCGCGCGAAGCTAACCACCTGACCAGCTTTGGTCTCTGCCATGTCGCGCGGGTAGGTGCCAGCCACACCGGATCCTTTGGTGTGAACGTGTAGCATGATCTCGTTCGCGGTGGTCGCGTCGTGATGAAAGAACTTCATCAACACGTAGACCACGAAGACCTGGGTGGTGTAGTCGTCGTTGTGGAGGATGACTTCATAAAGGCGCGGCTCCTCCACCCTGGTTCGCTCAAGGGTGGTTATCTCGCGTTCGTCTTGTGGGTTTCGTTGCTTGGCCATGACCGGGAACTGCACTAGCTTGGCACGACTCGGCGAACGATCAAGATCCCGCCGTCACCGAATCCTCGCCGGCTCATCGTATAGTTGCAGCACATGGACATTTCCTACTTCGATGCATCGGCATGCGCCGAGCGACGCGGCCGCCTCGCGTCTCGATTGGGCAACCACCCTGCCCTCATCGCCTCCGGAGCACCGCGTCCCCACGGCACCTACCGCGGCTTGCACGCGTTCCGCGGTGCCAGCCATTTCCTATACCTTTTCGGGTTACACCTGCCGAGGGCGATGGGACTCTGGACCGGCGAACGCTGGCAGCTCCACCTGCCCGAGCCAGGCCCCGACGCCGCGCTGTGGACCGGCCCCGAACCCGGCTTCGCCGAATTGGCCGACATCATCGGCGTGCCCGTCCTGCCGACGTCGATGTTGCAGGGCGCTCTGGTAGCGACGTCGATGGCAGCCTTGCCCGCGCCCGACGTCGAGGCTTGCGTCGAACAGTCGAGTCTGCTCGGCCGGGAAATCCGTCCCGGCAAGCTGGCCTCCGTCGACGAGCCCTTGGCGGACGCCCTGATCGCGATGCGTCTGGTTCACGACTCCGCTGGTATCGCCGGTCTTCGCGAGGCCGCCGCTGCCACCAAGGCAGCGCATCTGGCGGGCCTGCGGGCTACGCGCCCGGGCATCCGAGAGAGCGCCGTCCGCGCGGCCATCGAAGCGGAGCTTGTCGCGCGCAACATGACAACCTCGTACAACTCGATCGTTTCGGTCCACGGCGAAGTCCTGCACAACGAGGCGCACCACCACGTGCTCACCGACGGCGACCTGCTGCTGGTCGACGCGGGCGCCGAGACTGCCGGCGGGTGGGCTGGCGACGTCACCCGAACCTGGCCGGTGAGCGGGCGTTATTCGCCTACCCAACGCGACCTCTACCAGGTAGTGCTGACCGCGCAGATGGCCGCCTGCGCGGCTGTGAGCCCCGGCCGCCGCTATCTGGATTTGCAGGGGATCGCCGCGAAGAGCATCGCCGACGGTCTGGTCCGCTTGGGGATTCTGACCGGCGATCCCGCCGAGCTCGTGGGCGACGGCGTAGTGGCGCTGTTTTTCCCGCACGGTGTCGGACACCTGATTGGCCTCGACGTGCACGACCTTGACGACCTCGGCGATCGCGCGACCTATGCGCCGGGACGAACGCGCTCAGCCGACCCGGGTCTGAAAGCCCTGCGCCTTGACCGCGACCTAGTGCCGGGCATGGCGGTGACCATCGAACCCGGCTTCTACCAGGTGCCGGCGATTCTCAAGGATACCGAACGCACCAAGGTCGCGAAGAACCGACTCCATCGCAGCCGTCTCGAGGCCTTTAGCGACGTGCGTGGCATCCGCATTGAAGACACCCTGCTCGTCACCAGCACTGGTCACGAAAATCTGACCGACAGTATCCCGAAGGCCGTCTCGGCCGTCGAGACCGCGATGGCGGGCCGGCCTACCTGACCAAGACCAGGGCCACAGCGGTGGCCGCGAGCAGCAGCCCAACCACCAGAGCCACGCCCAAGATCCTGCCCGAGCGAGGCCGACCAGAACCTTCGTTTGCGGTGGGCCGCGCACGCGCGGATGCTGGAGGAAGGGGCTCCAGGTGACGGTTGCGTTCCTCGATGGGGCGCATGCCCTGGCGAATCCTGGGCGTGATCGGGGAGGCCGCCGGAACGCGCGCGCTCTTGTGCCGATCGCTCGGCTCCGAAGAGCGCTCCCTGCCCGGTGCCAAATCGATGGCTAGGGCGCTCATCTGAGCCTCTTCCTGGCTGTCGGATGCAGGTTCGTCGATGTGCAACCCAAGGCTCGCGCGCAGTTCCTCGATTTCCTTGCGCCGATCCTCCGCCGTGAAAGCAACTTCAGGCATCTCGAAGGCGGGAAGATCCTTCGAGGTGACGGCCAGCTCATCGCATTCAGGCGGCCCGCGCCTCCGCGGCGGCAAGTCTAGCACCGCCCCGCGCGTCGCGGCGTCTAGCGCAACCAGCGCCGATGCCCCCTGCGGGCCGGCGAGCGCCCGCGCGAGTTGCCGCATGTCCGATGGTATCTCGGGGGACAGATCCGTCGGCGTCGCCGGCTTGGCATAGCCATCCTCGCCGATCCCTTTGAGCTCGGTGGAGAAATCGGAGGCGCTTTGGAAACGGTCCTCGGGGCGCTTCGCCAAGAGTCGCAGGACTATCCTATTCATCCCCGGGCTGATCTCGCTGGGACACAGGTCGATGGGCGGCTTCGGCGGCTTCTCCACGTGAGCCTGCCAGATGTCGAGCGGCGTGGCGCCGTCGAAAGGCAAGCGCCCGGTCAGCGTCTCGTACAGCAAGATCCCGAGCGAATACAGGTCGGCGCGCGCATCCACCTTGAGTCCGCGGCACTGCTCGGGCGACATGTAATGAGGCGTGCCGACGTTGACGCCCGCGGCGGTGCGCGGACTGCCGGCGCTGAGGTGGGTCGGGACACCTTCCACTAACTTGGCCAAGCCGAAGTCGACCAGCTTGGTCCTGGGTCCCCCCGGCTGCGGTGACGCCAACAGGAGAATGTTCTCGGGTTTGAGGTCACGGTGCACGACGCCCTTTGCGTGCACTGCCACCAGCGCTTGCGCAACCTCGAAAAAGACCGGGATCGCCTCGGACATGGGCAGCCGCGATCGCTCGCGCAGAACATCGCCGAGGTTGCGACCCTCCAGGAACTCCATCACGTAGTAATGCCGCCCATCGGTGAGCTGGCCGAACGAGAAGATGTCCACGATGCCCGGATGGCGGATGTCATTAACGGCGCGGGCTTCGAGCACGAAGCGGCGAATGGCATTCTTATTGTTGGCCAGCCGGCCCGCCAGCACCTTGATGGCCACCTTCTTGCCAATGATCGGATGAACCGCGCTGTACACCGTGCCCATGCCGCCTTCGCCGATCCGGTCGAGGATCTGATATTCGCCCACCCGCGCCCCAGGCGTAAGCTTGGTGCTGATCTTGGTATCGAAGGGTCCCAAGGGCGGCCCAACGCTCGGCGAAGGTGCGTCTTGACGGACATCAACCGGCGGCGTAAACGCGGGCGTCCCGGTCACAACCGTGTTGAGGTCGGATCGCGCGGGGCAGTCGAAGCTCGATTCCATACCGTGCGCTGCCTTGCCGCAGTAGGGACAGAGGTCGGATGGCATCGTCGAGCTGAGTGTATCCCGAGAATGCTCTCGCTGCGCAATCTGTTGTGGATCTACGCCACCTTGCCGAAGATCAGGCTGGCGTTGGTTCCGCCAAAGCCGAAGCTGTTGGTCAGCGCGTGGCGCAACTTCGCGCTGCGTGCAGTGTTGGGCACGTAGTCGAGATCACATTCGGGATCAGGCGTCGTGTAGTTGATGGTCGGCGGAATTTGGTCGCGCTCAAGAGCCAGCACGCAGAATGCCGCCTCGACCCCACCCGCAGCGCCAAGCAGGTGACCGGTCATGGACTTGGTCGAGCTGACCATCAAGCGGCGCGCGTGATCTCCAAACACCCTCTTGACGGCCAAGGTTTCCGTCACGTCGTTCATCTTGGTCGAGGTGCCGTGCGCGTTGATGTAGTCTATCTGCGAGGCATCAAGCTGCGCGTCCGCAAGTGCCCGTCGCATGCAGCGCTGCGCGCCCTCGCCTTCCGCTGGAGGCGCGGTGATATGGTGCGCGTCAGCGGTCGCGGCATAGCCTTCCATTTCGGCCAGGATGTGCGCGCCACGCTGCTTGGCGTGTTCCAGTTCTTCCAGAATCAGGACCCCAGCGCCTTCGGACAACACGAAGCCGTCCCGCTCGAGATCGAAGGGCCGAGACGCGAGCTCGGGCGCGTCGTTGCGCGAAGACAGCGCGCGCATGGCCGCGAATCCACCAAGCCCCAGGGGCGTGATGACGGCTTCGCTGCCGCCGCAAATCATCACGTCCACCTCACCGCTGCGAACCATCCGAAAAGCGTCGCCGACGGCGTGGGCGCCGCTTGAGCAAGCCGACACCTGGCTGTAGCAGGGCCCCTTGGCGTTGAACCTGATTGAGAGCTGGCCCGCCGCGAGGTTGATAGCCAGCTGCGGGACGAAGAACGGCGAAAACGCGTGACGAGGCGGCTTGTTCTGCAAGGCCAGGTGGGTCGCCTCGATGGTCGAGATGCCCCCCATGCCCGAGCCGAGAAAACAGCCGGTCCGCTCGGCGAGCTCTCCGTCGATGACCAGCCCGGACTGCGCCATCGCCATCGCACCCGCCGCCACAGCATATTGGATGAACGGATCCGCAATCGCGCCTTTCACGTCTCGGGCGCTTATCCAGCGCAAGGGATCAAAACCGCGCACCTCACCGGCGAACCGGGTGGAGAACCTGCTGGCCTCGAACCGTGTGATAGGGCCGATCCCGGACACGCCGCTTGTCAGCGCGTGCCAGGTTTCTTCTGTCCCCACACCGACCGGAGTCACGAGCCCCACGCCGGTAACCGCAACCCTGCGTGGCATCGACTACTTGACGCGCACCTTGACGTAGTTGACAACGTCGCCGACCGTCTTGATCTTCTCGGCATCCTCGTCGGGAATCTCGAGGTTGAATGCCTCTTCGATCGCTAGCACCAGCTCTACTACGGATAGTGAGTCAGCCTTCAGGTCGTCCATGAATTGGGAGCTGAGGGTGACCTTGTCCAAGGGCACCTCGAACTGATCAGCTACGATCTTCATGACCTTCTCTTCAATGTTCTCAGCCATTCGTCGGATCCTCTTCTACTTCGTTTTCTGGAAGCGTCGTGGAACAGATAGGTTACATGAAAAGTCCACCATTAACCCGTACCACTTGCCCGGTGATATAGCTCGATTTTGGGCTGGATAGGAAGAGCACGGCGTGGGCGACATCTTCGGTCGTGCCGACGCGGCCGATGGGGATGGTCTTGACCAACTCGGCCCTACGGGCTTCCGTCATATCGCTCGCGATCATGTCGGTAGCGATGATTCCCGGCGACACCGCGTTCACGGTCAGCCCGCGCGACGCGTATTCGCGCGCCCAGCTCTTGGTAAGGCCGATAACCCCGGCCTTGGCCGCCGCGTAGGGTCCTTGCCCGGCCACGCCGACCTCGCCAACGATGGACGTTACGTTGACGATACGACCGCCCCCCGGCGCACGCATGAGCGACCGCAAGGCTGCCCGCGTACAGTGAAAAGTTCCGCCCAGATTCACGTCGACTGCGCGTCTAAAGTCCGCGTCCTTCGCGCCAAGGGTCAACGTGTTCACGGCGACGCCTGCGTTGTTCACCAGGATGTGGATAGCGCTCATCTCCGCGACAACCTGCTTCATGGCGGATTCCACCGCGTCGACGTCGGTCACGTCGAATTGCATCGCACGCGCTTCGCCACCGGCGCCGGCGATCGCGTCGACGGTCTCGGTTGCCTTGGCCTGGTTCGACTGATAGTTGACCACCACCTTGGCACCCTCGGCAGCAAGGGCGATGGCCACCGCCCGGCCGATGCCGCGCGAGGCACCGGTTACGACAGCAACTCGACCGGCCAGGTCCTTCAAGTGCCCTACCTCCAAGGGCCCTACCTTGCCTCGCCCGACGAAGCATCGGCATCGGCCCAAAGGTAGTCGTGCGAGGCCACCGAGCGCGCGATTTCGCTGCGCAGGTCGAGCTTGGCATACTCCGCTGCGGTCACCACCGCGTTCTTGATGGCCCGCGCATCGGAGCCGCCGTGGCAGACAATCACGACCCCGTCGATGCCGATAAGCGGGGCGCCGCCGGTTTCGGCATAATCGGACTTGTGCTTGAACCGGCGCAGCGCCGGCCGCATCAGCCACGCGCCAAGCTTTTCAAGCAGGCTGCCTCGCACGACCTCTTCCCGGACCGCGCCCTCGATCCACTCTACCAACCCCTCACACCCCTTCAGCAAAACGTTGCCGGTGAATCCGTCGGTAACCACCACGTCCGCCGTCCCCTTGAAGATGTCCCGTCCTTCCACGTAGCCGAGAAATTCGAACTCCGGCGCGTTTCCTTTGGCCGACACGCGGCCAAGCAGCTTGCAGGCCTCGCGGGTGATCGCCGTCCCCTTTTGCTCCTCGGTGCCATTCGACAGCACGCCCACGCGCGGTCGCGGCTTCTTGTGCTGCAGGCGCGCGTAGGTCGCGCCCAGCACCGCGAACTGCGCCAGCACGGACGGCTTCAGATCGACGTTGGCGCCCATATCGAGCAACGCGCACTGACCCGCCTTGGTCGGGAAGGTGGTGGCAATGGCCGGACGTTCCACTGAACCGATTCGGCCAAGCACGATGAGAGCCCCCGCCATCAGCGCGCCCGAATTTCCAGCAGACACGACGGCGTCAACCTCGCCCGCCTTGGCCAGGTCGAAACACACCCGCAGCGACGAAGCCTTTTTGTGCCGGAAAGCGATCGCAGGTGCCTCGTCCATGCCCACTGTGTCTGGTGCGTGACGAATTTGAATGCTGCCCAGAGGTGCCGCCGGACCGGCTGCCTCAAGAGCCTGGCGCAGGCGAGGTTCCTCCCCAACCAGCACCACGTCCAAGCCGCCGGCTGCGACCGCAGAAAGAACACCGTCAACCTCGACGCGCGGAGCTCCGTCGGAGCCCATGGCGTCGACGGCGATGCGGATCTTGCTCAGGTGGTCTCCTCTTCGCTCTTCTCCAGCACCATGCGGTCTTTGTAGTAGCCGCACGCGGCGCACACCCGATGCGAAAGCTTCGGTTCACCGCAGCGGGGACAGGGCACGAAGTGCGGTACGGGCTGCTTCATGACCTGGGCCCGGCGAATCGCCGAGCGGGATTTCGATTGACGTCTCTTGGGAACTGCCATTTTCGCCTCTTTCGGAAAACGCCCCACAACGCATGGGGCAATGTCTGCTGAGCGTAGATTAGCCGGGTGACTTGTTACTACTGAAGTTTGATTTTTGCCAGTGCGCTGAATTTGGCGGTGTCGATTGCTTTCTTTTCGCAGTCGCACGGTGTCAGGTTCCGATTGCGCCCGCAGGTTGGACAGATCCCTGCACAGTCGGGGCGACACACGGCGGACATGGGCACGTCCAGCAGAATCTCGTCGCGGATCGGTCCGCCGACGTCGATCACCCCGTGCTCAAAAGTAACCACGTCGTCCTGGACCTCGTCTTCATCGCCTGACGAATCGTCGCGCTTCTCGACAAAGGAAACCGCCATCGGCGCATCGACGGCGACCGGCGCAGGCTCCAAGCAGCGCGCGCAGGCCACCTTCATCTCACCTTGCAGGTTGCCGCGCAAAAGATAGCCATCGCCCGCAGGCTCCAGGCGTCCAACCAGCCGTACCCCCGCGGAAGACAAGCTGGCCGAGAGATCCGGGCACTCCGAAGCGAGCCAGGCCTGGGTCACGTCCACACAGACATCGATCCCCCCCTCGCCTATATCTTTGATTTTGTACCGCATGACAAACCTGGCCGCTTGGGCGGAACAGGGAGCCCGTAACTATAAGAGGAGCCGGGGCTGCGTCAAGGTCTGAAGTGGCCGACCGGGCGAAGACAGGCAGCCGACAGCGCCTACTTGCTGGCGGCCGAGGCCACGCTGCCGCCGCCGAACAAGAGCAGCGACCTCAAGTCCTCGTCGTTGAACGATAGCTGGATGCCGAAGAAGAAGTCGAAGTAGCCACCCGCGGTCCCCTGGGTTCTGACGTAGTTGAAGACGTCGTCGACCCCGCCCACGACGTAGAGGAACCGCTTGTAGAGGGACAAGAAGCCGCGCGCGGTGAAGCGCGGATACTGGTTCGATCGCATGTCGAAGAGATCCGTCGTGAGGAAAAGGCGATCGTCGAAGAGGTAGAGGTCGGCCCCGATGCCGCCGGTCGACTCTTTGATGCCGAAGCGGCCCACAAAAGGACCGATGCGCTTGCCGAACTGGAAGGTCAGACGAAGCTGCTCGGTGGTCTTGATGGTCTCGACGGAATATGACCCGTTCTGAGCGCGCGAGTCGATGACCTGGTCCACCTCTTTGGTTCGATACCCACGTGGATCGTCGACGATCTCGATCAAATAGAACTTGTCCGGCCTGGGCATGAGTGAGATCGAGAGGTACGACTTGATGGTGCTCGACAGATAGTTGTACTCGCTGCGCAGCCCCACCACCGTCAGATC
>CAZBIU010000069.1:0-22720 GCA_964491625.1 uncultured Myxococcales bacterium | reverse complement strand
GCGCGGCGACTGGGTGCCCGATTATCGCCTGCTCGACTATCTGGTCTTCCTGATGAGCACGCACCGAAGCCCGTCGCTCAACGGCGTGCTCGGCAATTCGGACCAACTGAAGCGCGACCTGGCCAGCCTGGGCGTCTTCGACGCCCGCATGTCGCTTTACCTGCTTATCAAATTGCGCGAGCAGGCGGTGATGGGATTCTCGGGTTTTGAAGCCCGTCAGTACAGCCTCTTCGAGCGCTTCGGCGAAGACATGGGGGCGGCGGTGGCGCTGCAAAATCTGCTTTCGGCCTTTGCCTACCGCTCTATGGCCAGCGGCCGATTCAGTCACGCCGACATTCCCGACGATCCCGAGCTGGAAAGCGAGCGCCGCCAAGTGGTCTTCGATTGCGCTATTGGCCTGCCGACCTTCTTTGTCCACCAATCCACGCGCAACCAGCTCATGACCTCGGTCTTGGCGCACACCCAAGGCATTCGTCCGAGCCATCGCTATCCAGGCTACCGTCGTGTGAAGACCGACGAATACCGCTGCGGGCTTCTGCGCTTCATCCGGGCCGAGGCGCCCGACCTGGTCGAGATGCTCGGGGTGGGCCAGGTGCTCGATGAATTGGAGGACCGCTTGCGCAACCCGGAAGGGCGTGCATCGCACAGGCTTCTGCGCGGGATCCTAGCCGAGGTTGGCGCCCGCGATCCGCTCAAGGTGGAGGCGCGCACGTTCAATCTCGCTGCGGAGCGATTCTATCGGGGTCGCCTGCGCCGGCAGCAGATCGATGAGGCGCTCTGCCTGCTCGAGGAAGAGCTGTCGCCTGCGACCGCGCGACTGTGGGGCCTGCAGTGGGGGGACCTTGGACTTTCGAGCAACCCGGAATCCTACCTTGAGGCCGTGCGCGAGGAGCTGCTCGACGATCGACTCAACACGGAGGAGATTCTAAGGCTCATCGGTCTCGTGCTTTCGGTGACGGTGGCCTGCGAGGGCGGCGATGCGTGAGCAGGAATCCGCACACCAGTACGTGGAACGTCAATCCGGCCACATCTGCGACGAGCGCCTCTACTGGGACAGTGCCATCCGCTTTCTCTACTCATCGGTGCGCGAGAGCTCGCCGCGTCTGTTCGCGGCGATGACCAGCCCGCGCATGTCGTCGTTTCTGGCCTTCGTGAACTACGATTCCTTCGTCGGGCGTTCGCTGTCGGGCGGGCGCCGCTTCATGGGGCAAGCTGGGATCGACTTCACCGAATGCCTTGATCGTCCCGACCGCCTGCGAACCCTGTCGCAGATCTTCGAACGAAAGATCCGCTACTGGGAAACCCGACCGATAAGCAAGGATCCGCGCAAGGTCGTCTCGCCGGCCGATTCACGCATGGTCTGGGGCAGTCTGCGGCAAGACACGCCACTCTTCATCAAAGGCAAGTTCTTCGACCTTGAAGAGTTGCTGGGCGGGATAGCGGGATGGCAGCGCTTCACCGACGGCGACTGGGCTATCTTTCGCCTGACGCCGGAAAAGTACCACTACAGTCACGCGCCCGTCGCGGGCGTGGTCAGAGAGTTTCTCGCGCTCGACGGCGCTTGCCACGCATGCAATCCGGCGGCGGTCATCGAGGTGGTCACGCCGTTTTCCAAGAATCGCAGGCACGTGACCGTCATCGACACCGACGTGCCGGGGGGCAGCCAGGTCGGCCTGGTCGCCATGGTGGAGGTCGCGGCCCTCATGATCGGGGACATCGTGCAATGCTACAGCGATGAAAAGTACGCCGCGCCCGCGGTGATGGCGCCAGGGCTGTTTCTCCGTCGAGGCGCGCCCAAGAGCCGCTATCGACCGGGCGGCAGCACCGATGTCCTGATCTTCGAGCCAGGAAGAATTCACATGGGTCTGGACCTCGTGCGTGCCCAGCAGCGCAAAGACGTGCGCAGTCGGTTCTCGCGGGCGTTCAGCGCACCATTGGTAGAGACCGAAGTCCGCGTCCGTTCCACCATCGCAGAGCGGGCCGGCGATGAAGGGGATGGCCAATGAGCGCGAACGAATGCTTCGGCCTGGGAGCCTCTGCCGCTATCTTGGCGCTGTTGGCCTTTGGCCTGAAGGTGTTGCCACGAGAGAACATGCAGGTCTTGGCCACCATTCCGACGCGTCGACGGGCGGACGGACGCTGGCAAGGGGTCAACCTGACCTGGTACGGGGTCATGCAGGCGGTGGCCATGGTGGTGGCGGTTACCCTGGCCCTGGCGCTCGCCCTCGCCGCGCAAGTCCCCCTGGCGGAGATGGTGCTCATCCTACTGGTGCTGCTGGCGGCGGCGTTGCCGTCGGCTCGCATTGTCGCTCGGGTGGTCGAAAAGCGCTCGGGGACTTTCACGGTCGGTGGCGCCATTTTCGTTGCGACGATGCTTTTGCCGCCCGTCGCCCTGGCGGCCGACGCGTGCTTCGGCACCGACAGGGCGCTGGCGATCCTCGCTGCGCTTGCGGTCGCCTATGCTGTGGGCGAAGGAATCGGCCGACTCGCGTGCATCAGTTTTGGTTGCTGTTACGGCCGCAGGCTGGACAGTTGCCCGCCGTGGCTGCGCGGAATCTTCGACGGACGGGCCGTGATCGTGGTGGGGCCCACCCGCAAGGCTGCCTACGCGGGACATTGCGAGGGTGTTCCGTTGCTACCGGTGCCCGCTTGCTCGGCGTGTCTGCTGTCAAGCGCCGGCATCGTTGGCGTCTTGCTTTATCTCGGCGGCTCTCTTCGCGCCGCAGCCTTGGTGTCGCTGGGCGTGGCGTTCTTATGGCGCTTCGCCAGTGAGTTTCTGCGCGCGGATGACCGTGGCACGGGCAGCCTGACCGCATACCAGTGCATGGCGCTGGTGTGTCTGGGCTTTGTAATTCCCTGTATCCTGTTGCTGCCTGGCCCCGGGAGTGCTCCGGAGATTCACCGCGCGGCCTGGCTCGCCAGCGCGCCTTCGGCATGGCTGGCGTTGTTCGGGCTCGGCGCCGCAGTATTCGCCTACCTTGGCGTCAGCACGGTCACCGCTTCGGCCATCGAGCTCACGGTCTGCCACCAGGTCGGCGACGGTGGGCCGAACCGGGAAACCCAAAGGCGAAGCGATGCCGTTGCACTGATGTAACGAGCCGGCCCGCAATTCTCTGCTAGGAAACCAGACGGGCGGACGCTCGATGGTGGGGTAGACGAATCGCTAAAAAACATCGTGGGCTGAACCGTATGCGAGCTCCTCTCTGGGGCCACCCAAGGGTCACTCTCCTGGTACTCGGGTGGCCCTTTTTTTGTCTGCTAGCCCGTGGACCGCGTCGGCGCCACGGGTGTTGCAATTCTGTAACTAATCCGTCTCGGAGTCTTTGCAAACGCCGGGCAGGCTGGTCGCTATCTTCCGCGCAACTCAAGCGCCAGCAAAAGAGACCAAATAAGGGAGAACACCAACAATGACAAAAGAACAAAAGAAAACCTTTCTTAGAAAGCCTTGGCGAGGCTTTCTGGCCGGTGGCATGGCGTGCCTTGCCGTCGGCGCCGGATACGCCCCGGCCGCCTACGCGCAATCCTGCGACACGCTGCCAAGTCCGGTCTACATGGCCGGTAGCAGCGCCTTCGAGCCGACCCTGCAACAGCTTGCGGTCCAGATCTCGGCCAAGCAGAACCTTTCGATTGTCTACGATCCGATCTCTTCCTGCTCGGGCGTGGCGAACATCGCGGACTCCACCCAGTCGCTATCGGGCACTGCGCATTACTACGTGGCCGACAGCACGCAGGCGAGCGGCGTGGCAGTAAAGTCGTGTACGCTCGCTGCCAATACAAAGGCGCTCATCGGCGTTTCCGATGTTGCCTTTGACTCGTGTCAGCCCAACTCCACCCTGCCCTCGACCATCGGAGAGTGGCACGGTCCGGTGCAGTCCATGCTGATCATCGTTCCCAAAGCCAACCTGACCACCACTGCCATGTCGATGGAGCAGGCGGCAGCGATTTGGGGCTGCGGCGCTAAAGGTAATCAGACGCCGTTTATCGACGAAAATGCGATCCAGCAGCGCGTCCAGACCTCGGGAACCCAGATCATGTTCGCAAAGGCGATTGGCGTGCCGGAAGGCGCCTTCCACGGCAAGTCCAACAGCGGCGGCGGAGATCTCGTGACCTCGCTGATTGCGGTGGCCGATCCGCAGACCGCCATCGGCATTCTCGCTGCCGACTCGTATGACTCTCAGCGGTCGAAGCTGACTTCGGTGGCCTTCCGTGGCCGCGGCCAGACCAAGGCGTACTACGCCGATTCCGATACGACCTCCGTCGACAAGAAGAACGTGCGCGATGGACACTATGTGATTCAGGGGCCGCTGCACTTCTTCACCACCCTGACCGGCGGCCAGCCGACGGCCAGCGCGAAGAGTGTCCTCGATTGGCTTACCGGATCCGTGCCCATCGATCCAACCGACACTGCCAACGTCAACTACATCTCGACGGTGGCCCGTCTGGGTGACGTTCCCCAGTGCGCCATGAAGGTCCAAATGGACAAGGACGGCGGGAATTTCTCTCCCTTCAAGCCTGCGGTCTCGTGCAACTGCTTTTACGTAAAGGCCGCAACCAAGGCAACAACTGATCCCGCGGGCTGCGTGCCCTGTACCAGCGACGCAACCTGCACCGGTGGCAAGACCTGCCAGACCGGATACTGCGAGTAAGCCAATTGGAGGACACTACAATGAAAACGTTCAAACTTTTGGCAATTGTACTCGGACTTGGATTCGCAGCCGGCGTTGGCTGTGGCAGTGACAGCGGCTCGAGCGGCAAGAACGACGCGGCGGTTCTTCCCGGAGCCGGCGGCGCGGTGGTTCCGGACGCATCGGGCGCAGGTGGTGCTGTTGGCACCGGCGGCGTCCTGGGTCCGGATGCTGCGATCGGCACGGGCGGCGTAGTGGGCGCGGATGCGGCCATCGGAGCAGGCGGAACCTCGGGCCCGGATGCTCCCCTGGCGACCGGCGGTTCCAGCGGTGGACTCGACGGAAGTGCGGTAGACAGCTCCGCAACGCACGATGTCGCGCAGACCGGTGGAACCGGCGGCTCAGTCGATGGTGGTACGGCGGTCGACAGCCTTGCAACGGAAGCTGGACAGCCAGTGGCCAACATCTGCACCGGGCTTTCTGCCTCGGCTTGCGACGTAACCATTCGTACTGCCGCGGTCGATCCCACCGTGGTTGCGCAGGATGTGCCCAACACGAACCCGCCCGCGTACTCAACCTGCAGCCAGTAACGGCACGCGACCCACGCTGGAAGAAGGCAACCAAGGTGCACAAGCATGGCTCACCCGCTGAAAAACACAGCGCTCTTCACCGAATCCGCTTTGTTCCCCGCATCGCGAGCAAGACGGCGCCGGCTGTCTTGTTCGGCTGGATAGCCATGCTGGCCGCTCCCTCTCGGACACTTGGGCAGGAATCCCCCCCTGCCCAGGCGTCCGAGTCGGCGGCCGCCCCCGAAACCGCGACGCAAGAGCAGCCTGTCGACCGCACCGCCGAGCTCGCGGAACAGTTGGCTCGACAGCAGCAAGAGATCGCCCTATTGCGGAGGTCGCTCGACGAACGCATCGCCGCCGAGACGGCTGCGCGTAAGGCGGCCGAAGCGAAATCTTCAGAGGATGCAAAGGCCATCGTCGAGGCGGCGCTGCAGAAGCAGGGACCGAAAGTTTCCGGCATTGAGGGCTTGACCCTGTCTGGCTTCTTGCAGGCCGACATGTACGCGAAACAGAGCTCGGAAGACCAACTCAATACCTCCACCGGTCAGCCGCTTAACGATGACCGATTTTCCATCAAGCGAGCGCGCTTTCGAGCCAGTGTCGACCGCGGCTATCTGGCAGGCATCGTGGAAATGGACGCCAACACGGTCAACGGGCCACAAGCGCGGCCCATGGCCATGGAAGCCACCATCAAGCTTCCCGGCGATGAGGTGCCCTACGTTGCGGCAACGGTCGGGGTGTTCAAGATTCCCTATGGATTCGAAATCGGCCAGGCGGACTACCAACGTCTGTTCGCAGAGCGCAGCAATCTAGAGCGCGCTCTGTTCCCGGGAGAATATGACTTGGGGGCGCGAATTGCCGGAGGGTGGCGATTTGTCCGCTACGCATTGGCGGTGCAGAACGGCGAGCCGGTCGGCGAGAGCACGTTTCCCGACCGGGATCCCAATGCCGCGAAGGATGTGGTGGGGCGGTTGGGCATGGCAGCGTCGCTTGGCGAAGGGGTCAACGTCCAAGGCGGCTTTTCGGGAGTGGTAGGCAAGGGCCTGCACAAGGGTACCGCGCCGACCAAGCCGACCATGATTTGGCAGGACCGGAACGAAAATGGTCGTATCGATCCCAGCGAAACCATTCCGTCGCCGGGCAGCTCGGGCTTGCCCTCTCAGAATTTCAGTCGTCACGCACTGGGCGCCGACATTCTTTTCAGCGTCACCACGGCGAGACTTGGAACCACAACTGCCTACGCTGAGATTACGTGGGCGAAAAACCTCGACCGCGCGATGCTGATCGCTGACCCCTATGGTCCGCTCGGACGCGACATGCGGGAACGTGGTTACTACCTGGCGCTGGTGCAGGATTTCGGCAAGCACGTGCAGGCAGGTGTCCGTTACGACAACTACGATCCCGACCAGGACAGCACCGACCGCGTTGCTGCGACGGTGCTGCTTTCTTCCCAGGCGGTTTCTACAATTGCGCTTGGCCTCGCCGCGCGCTGGAAGATTGGCGGGCTCGCCAACCGCTTGCTAGTGCAATACGACATTAATCGCAACCACGCCGGCAGAGACCAGGGCGGCCTGCCGACAAACCTTGCTAGCAATGTGTTCACTTTGCGAGCGGAGACAGTATTTTGATGCGCGCCAAAATTCTTTCCGCTCTGTTCTTCGCATCAGCCTTTGCTGCGTGCTCAGGTTCCAATCCGAGCTCGGGCCAGAGCGGCTTTCTGCGCATCCAAGGCGCACAGTACATCGCCGGGCCTCTCGACACCGATGCGCACGCCGATCAGCCAGAGATTCATCTCGTCAATACCATGAGCAACAATGCGGTCCCAGGCGGGCCCGCAAAGAGCATCTCGGGAACCTCCGGCCCCGGGTCGACCGCGATTCTGATGGGCCTGCTTGGCGACACTGGCCATTGGGTCTTTCCGGTTCAAGACGTGGACCAGAACACGGAAGGCGACTACACCTTTTCCTGCTCGGCATTCTTTGCCGCCAACACGGTGGCGCAGGACGGCGGCGTGCTTCCCCTGATTCTTCGCGCGACGGATCGCCAAGGCCAGATTGGACCCGTCAAGATCCAGCCCATGACGCTGGACGAAGTGAGCGTGCCGAGCGGCGCACTGGTGATTAGTCTCGACTGGGACACCGAGGCGGACCTGGATCTCCACGTGCAACTGCCGACCGACGGGGATGCGGGCGTGAACGAGATTTGGTCGCGCAAGCCAACCGGCTTGCCGCCGGGCACGACGGAAGCGACCGTGGATGCCGGCATGGCGGCAGGCTACCTCGACTTCGATTCCAACAGCCAATGCGCGATCGACGGTCGACGAGTCGAAAATGTGATCTTCCCAATGGATGCTCCCAGCGGGCAGTACCGGGTTCGCGTCGACACGTTCTCGCTTTGTGGCGAGGTGACCGCGCGCTGGCGGGTGCGGGTCTTCACGCCCGAGCTTGACGCCCCGCTGGTAGCGTACGGACAGTCAACCGACACAGATACACGTTTTCCACACGGCCAGGGCGCAGGAGTCCAAGCGCTGGCCTTTGTCAAACCGTAGAAGGAAGGTGACCTATGCTACTCATGCAAAAGCTCGTGCTAGTGGCCTCGACGGGCGCAACCGCGGTCTTGTACCTGCTCTTGGCCTTGTCTGTCTTTTCGGTAGGCGTGGTGCTGGAGCGATGGCTCTACTTCCGACGCAGGAAATTTGACCTGGCCACTGCCAGTGACGCTGTTGCCAAGAAGCTGCGTGCGCACGACCTGAAAGGGGCGCAGAAGGAGCTCGGGGCCAGCCGCGCCGTGGAAGCCGAGGTCATCGCCGACGCACTTACGTACTACGAGGATGGCCCCGATTCGCTGCAGGAGTTGGTGCAAAAGGGAATTCGCCAGCGCCGCAAGACCTTCGAGAGTGGTCTTCTGTTCCTGGGAACCCTGGGCAGCAACTCGCCCTTCGTCGGACTGTTCGGCACCGTTTTGGGCGTGGTTGCGGCTTTCAAAGAGCTGGGCTCGGCGTCTGCGGCGATGGCCGCCAGCGGAGGCGGCATGGGAAATGTCATGAGCGGCATCGCAGAGGCCCTCATCGCGACCGCAGTAGGCATCTTGGTGGCCATTCCCGCGGTCATTGCCTACAACCTGTTCCAGAAGAAGTGCAATGACATCGAGGAAAACACGGCCGCAATGGCGAACCAAGTCTTGGCCGTGATGAAATCGAAAAGCATGAACAAGGCGGCGGCCAAGTCGAACAGCAAGCCGTTGTCGTCCATGGACGATGTTGAGGAGTCCGACGACCGGTCTCGCCGTCCGGAGGCAAACAGCTAATGGCCGGCGCGGTCGCGGGCTCGGGGAGGGCGAAGACCATCGCGGCCATCAACGTCACGCCGCTGGTCGACGTGGTGTTGGTCTTGTTGGTCATCCTGATGGTTGCATCGACCTATATCGTTGCCCAGACCTTGAAGGTTCATCTTCCGAAGGCGAAAATGAGCGACGGTACGGCCGAGAAGCCGACGACGGTTCAGTTGATGAAGACCGGCGAGCTTCGTTGGAACGAGCAGCCGGTGAGTGAGAGCGCCTTGGAGGGAATGATGAAGTCGGCGGCCGCGGCGGATCCCGAGATGAGCCTGGTGGTGAGTGCGGACGCGGACGCGCATCATGGCCAAGTGGTGCACATCATGGATATGGCAAAGGTGGCCGGGATCACCAAGTTCGCCATCAACATCATGCAAGCCCCGTAAGACAGGCCTTGTCCTCTTGCTCTGAGGTAAAGCTGTGAAGAAGACAACGATCGTTGTATCGCTCATTATCCACGGCGGGGTCGCCGTGGCGCTTCTCACGGCGTCTCAACATCGGGCATCGGGCAAGAATTTCTTCGTCCAGATGACCGAGGCCAAGAAGAAGGAAATCAAGGAGAAGGAAAAGGCGAAGGTGCAGCCACCTAAGCCCAAGGTCGCCAAGGCCGAGCACCCGACCGAGCACAAGCAGGTGGCAGAGCCCAAGCTGGCACCAGCTCCGACGCCGGCCGCGGCCAAGCTGCCGGTCGTGCCCCTGACCACAGACATCGCCATGAGCAACGAGGACATCGGCGATGCGGTGGCGATCCCTGTCGTGGCGCGCCCGGCGCAGGCAGCAGTCCCTGCCAAGGTCGCGTCGATCGATAGTGAGCCGCACCGGCGCCGCGTGCACGAATTGGGCCCGGGCGGTCCGGTCGCAGAAGAACGATGTACCGAAGAGGCATCCAAACCCGAGCCTGTCTTCAAGACCGAGATCGAATACACCGCGGCGGCGCGCGCCGAGGGAATTGAGGGCAAGCTGAAGCTGAGGGTGGTGGTTGCCATCGACGGCTCTGTGGTCTCGGTTGACGTTCTGTCGAGCGTGTCTCCCGAGTTGGACGCGGCTGCGGTCGCCGCCGTGAAACGCTGGCGATTCAAGCCAGCTATGGCCTGTGGCAAGCCGGTCGCCGGTGGTACCTATGTGCTTGCCCGTCGCTTCGAGCTGGGGGACTGATTGCAACACCGTCTTGTCGCGCTCACGACGCTTTTGCTCGTGGGCCTAGCCCCTTCCGTGCTAAGCGCCCAAGAGGCGCCCGCCATCATGAAGCCTCCGCGCCTCATGCACTTCGTTCAGGCGGAATATCCCAAGGATAAGCACGACGCCGGAATAACGTCCCAGGTCCTGCTGTCGATCGACATTGGTGAGGACGGTAAGGTCGGCGACGTCGAGGTCGAAAAGAGCGGCGGAGCCGACTTCGACAAGGCGGCGGTCGCGGCGGCCCGCCAGTTTGTGTTTGCGCCCGCGGAGGCGGGCGGACAGCCAGTTCCGGTGAAGATTACCTATCGCTACGATTTCACCATTGTCACAAAGATGGTGAGCACCGGCCCGCAGATCAATTTCGAGGGGGTCGTGCTTGAAAGATTCAAGAAGAAACCGGTCGCCAACGTGGCGGTGAAGCTCAAAGAGCTCGATCTCGTCACTCACACCGACGAGCAGGGGGCCTTCGCGTTTACCGACCTGGCCCCCGGCACCTACAAGGTTGAGATCCGGCATCCGAGGCTTGTCACTGTTCTGACTGACGAGACCATTCGCCCGGGACAAAAGCGAAGCATGAAGTACTTCGTCGAAGAGAAGGAAGAGGACGTCGACGAAGAGGTGGTGGTGCGCGCTGCTCGCATCAAGAAGGAAGCGGTCGAGACCCGCATCCGAACCGAAGAGGCGCGCAAGGTGCCCGGAACCCAAGGCGACACCCTGAAGGTCGTGCAGAATCTTCCGGGCGTGGGTCGGGCCAGCCTCGGCTCGGGCCAACTGGTCGTGTGGGGTTCGTCACCCAAAGAGACCCGGGTCAACGTCGAGGGGGTGGAGATCCCGGCCCTGTATCATATGGGCGGGCTGCGTTCGACTGTGAATTCCGACCTGGTCAAGTCGATTGACCTCGCACCGGGCGCCTACGGGGCAGAGAACGGCCGTGGACTCGGCGGCCTTGTGCGGGTGGAGTTGGCGCCATTGCCGACCGCCGGGGTGCACGGCTACGTGGCAGCCGACGTTCTCGACACATCGGCGGAGATTGCCGCTGCGTTGACCCCACGCCTGCGTCTCGCCGTCGCGGGACGGGTCAGCTACCTCGACAAGCTGTTGCCACTAGTCAGCTCGAACGCCAGTGAGTACTTCCCGATCCCGCGCTACCAAGACTATCAGGCGCGCGCGGCGCTGGCCTTGCGCAAGGACGAGGAAGTGACGGCAACCTTCCTCGGTTCCAACGACCATCTGAACCGAACTATTCCCGGGGCGACCAGCAGTCTCGGGACGGAGTACGATTCAAGCTCTTTCCAACGTGTCATCCTCACCTATACTCGCCTTTTCGACGACGGATCGAGCGTGCGCATAACGCCGTCGATCGGTTACGACAAGAGCTCCCTGGAGCAAGCCTTCGGCGACGCCGACACGCAAGTCAAGGCGAGCACCTGGCAGTACGCCGTGCGCGGCAGCCTCCGCCGCCGGGTAAGCTCCAGTGCGGTGCTCGTGGTGGGCGTCGATGCTCAGGGCCGAAGCATGGAGCTGTCTCGGCACGGTTCTATCAACCAGCCGCCACGGGAGGGAGACATCGTCGTGTTCGGTGTGCCGCCGACGGGCGACCTGGCGGTCGACAGATGGAAGGTCGACATCCTCAGCGTCGGCGCATTTGCCACGTTTGATGTGAAGCTGGGGCAGTGGACGCTGACACCGGGACTGCGCTTCGAGCCGACCCTGGTTGAGGGCGATCACCGCCTGCCGCTAAGTACGATCTCGGCTCCGGTTGGCTATTCGCGCTTCGACACGGCTCGCAATCCCGGCGGCGTGCCGGTGTTGCAGAACATGCCCAATCCCCGGTTGCAAGTTGCGTGGCATGCGCTGCCCAGGCTGACGCTGACCAGCGGGGCAGGCGTCTACGGTCAGCCGCCGGATCCAGAAGACATGTCGCCCGTGTTTGGCAATCCATCCGTGGTCGAATCCACTGCGGTTCACCTAACCGGCGGGTTTTCGCTCAAGCTGCTGCCAACCTTGACCCTGGAAGCCACGGGTTTCTACAAGAAGCTCTACGACCTGGTTTCCCGAAGTGCCAACCCTTCGCCGCCCGTAGGCCAGGCGCTGACTCAAGACGGCACGGGCCGGGTGCGAGGCGTGCAAGTGCTGCTGCGCAAAGAGCTGAGCAAAGGGCTGTTCGGCTGGCTGACGTATTCATTGTCGCGCAGCGAACGGCAAGACCACCCAGGGCTTGCCTATCGTCTGTTCGATCAGGACCAGACCCACGTGCTCGCGGTGCTGGCCAGCTACGACCTGGGCAAGGGGTTGGAAGTCGGTGGCCGCTTCCGCTACACGACGGGCATGCCGAGAACCCCGGTCATCGGACACTACCTCGACAGCGGCACCGGGAGATACGAACCGATCTTTGGCGATCACAATTCGATCCGCGTTCCCGCCTTCTATCAACTGGATGTTCGCATCGAAAAAGTGTTCACCATGCGTCGAGGCAAGCTGAGCATCTACTTCGATGCGCAGAACATCACCAATCGAAAGAATCCCGAGGAAATCGTCTACAGTGAGGACTTTACGTCGAAGAACTACCTGATTGGTCTTCCCGTTCTAGCCGTGGCAGGTGCTCGGTTGGAGTACTAGGTGAACACCATGCGTATCCACCATCGTCGAATCTTCGTATCAATGGTGACCAGCCTGGGCCTTTGCGCCTGCAAACCCAACGTGGGGCAGGCGCCATCGCTGATTACCGACTACACCTTGCTGGCCGTCCACGGCGAGCCGGCCGAGTCCAGGCCCAGCACCAGCGTGACCTACTCATTTCTGCTGGCGTCGCCCGGTGGCTCGGTAGACAACGCCGAGGCCTTGTGGGACATCTGCCTGACGCCCAAGCCGCCGTCGGAAAGCAACTCGGTGGCGAGCGCGTGCACCGGGGAACCCGATGCCGGTGCGGGAAGCGCCGGGCAGACATTCACGGCGACCACGCCAACCAAAGCCTGCTCGCTCTTCGGGCCGATTGCGCCACCGCCGGCGGCCGGTCAGCCTGCGGTGAGACCTCGCGATCCGGACAGCACTGGCGGTTACTATCTACCGGTTCAATTGTGGCTGCCGACCGCGACCACCACCGCCATCAGCGGCTTCGCGATGGAGCGGATAACCTGTAACCTCGCCAATGCGCGTGCCGACCTGATTGCCGAGTACAGCACGCGATACACGGCGAACAACGATCCCATGATCGACCACACTGATGTTGTTGACGCATCCGGGAATCGATTCTCACTGGACGCCGGTTTGGTCCCGCTGCCCGCCAACACCGCAGTGAGCATTGAGACCGTGTTTGCGGACGGCGCATCCGAGACATTTCCAGTCTATAGCGCGGAGACAGACAGCTTGGTGGACCAGCAAGAAAGCCTGCGCGTGTCGTGGTTCGCAACCGGCGGAAGCTTCCAGCACGACCGCACGACCGTCGACGCGGCACCTTGGTCCAGCAGCAATACATGGACCACCCCGACCGACGAGCAGCCCTACTACCTCTGGCTGGTGCTGCGCGATTCGCGTGGGGGAGTGAGCTACAAGTCGTACCAGATTGCGATCACCCCCTGAACGCCGTGACGGAAATAATGCGGCCCTGGAACCACCAAATTCCAGGGCCGCGAGAGGGAGAACCTAAGCCAAGCTAAGTGGGTTTTCGATGTCGACGACTCAAGGCTGCGTGAAAGGAAGTGGCGGGTTCCGGAAACGTAACCGATACACACATTCCGACTCTCGCCTGCGCGGACTCAAATGACCGCGGGCGCCGAGCCTACGAGATTCTTAGTGTGCTGTTTGCCACGGTAGCGTTACGAGATCCCAAACGACCTGACGGCACTGTGTCAGATTGTGACAACTTCAAGAACGATGCCTCGGGGCGCGCCCTCGGCAATGACGTCCACACATTCGCAACCGCGAGCCCGTGATGGCATGGACTGGGTATACTGACCAAGCGATGTGCTTTCACAGGACACGTATCAGATCGCTCGCCTGCCTTGCACTGTTGAGCCTATCGGGAGCTTGCAAGAAGAGTGCACCTCATCCACCGGTGGACCCGGACGGACCTTTGACCCGAGAGGTTCGCGTGGACGCTGCGCTTTTCTTCACCTACGTCGAAAGCAATGGCGTCTTCGCCACGACTGATGAAGTCGCAAAGGTGCCCGAGCCGACCCGGCGCTTGGTGCGCGTTATGGGCAAGGTCAAGGACGGCATCCGATGGCGGAACAACACCAACGTGGATGTCATCGACCTGCGAGAACTGCTGGCGCACGGGAAGACCTGGACTCGAGTAATGCCGCTTGAAGCGTTCGAGACTATGGCGCTGGCACAACTGCCGCCGGGCGACGCGTGTCCACTGGCGGGTCCTCATGGTCCCCCCTTGGTGGAAGACCCCGGTCAACTGCCGCCGTCCGACGAGCCGCCGGTTGCGGTTCTTTACGGTACGGATTGGTGCGGCGCCTGTATGGCAGCCCGCCGCTATCTGCGCTCGAATCGGATTCCGTTTTCCCTTAAGGACGTTGCTCGCGATTCTGCCGGCATGCGCGAGCTACAAGAGAAAGCCGCGCGGCTCGGAGCTCAAGTCGATCGGGTGCCCGTCCTTGATGTTCGTGGCCGGCTCTTGGTCGGATTCGACGAGCGGCGCATGGATGGATTTCTGGCGGACTGGTAAACGCCGTCGCCGCGAGAAAGACAACGGCCCCGGAACCGAGCGATTCCAGGGCCGTTTGGGTAACGCGGGGCTAGGTTAAGATAGAAGAGCTATCGAGACGCTTGTTAGAAGCCGGCGACCGCAAAGCGGCCGGCGTGATTGACCACGGCCCAAGCGGTATTGGTCGTGGGATCCACGCCGTAGATGCCGAGCCCGTAGCTGCTATTCCAGGGGCCGGCCACGAAGGCAGCCGTGCCACCCACGTTCTTCGAGACCGTGCTGACCCAGTTGCCGGCGTCGTTCTGAGTAGCCAGACCAAAGCTGCCGCTCAACAGCTTGGCATCACTGACGAGCGACGGGTCGAACGATATCGACAGGGCGATGGTGTCGCCGCTGGCGGCGGCAACGTCCGAGGTTCCCCAGATCGACAGAATGGCGCTGGCAGTGAGGCAATTGGCGTTATCCCAGCCCAGGTCCACCGCATGGGTGAACTTGCGGCCGGTGTAGTCGGTGGCCAGGCTGCTGTTGGTGCCGGCCAGGATGCTCGCCGTGGTGGTGCCGAAGGTGTAGCTGTTCGCGGGGTAGGACGCGCCCTGGGGAACCAGGAGCTCGACACCGTTGGTGCTGTAGCCCCAGGTCTGCTTCTTCGCAAAGGTGAAGATGGGCGTGATGTTGGTGTCAGGTCGGCCAGCGCCCAGCGGGTAGCTGGCATCGGACTGCCAATTGCCGTGGTTGTCCGAGTAGAAGTCGACTGTCATACGCGGGCCATCCACGGTGAAGATGTAGTAACCGACCGTGTACATCTCCTGCGCGACGGAGGTCTCGCGGTACTTCTGGCCCTTCCAGTTGGCATCGGTAAGCGACTTCGGTGTGTAGAACTTGCTCGAGTCCGAAGCGCCGATGAGCTCGTGCACGCTTGACTGGCCGTCGGGACTTGCGATGATTGAGTGCTGGTTGATGTGGTCGTGGCCGCTCAAGAAGTACTTGGCGCCGTTCGACTGCATGCTGGCGTAGAACGCATTCTGCATGTCCGGGTTGGCGTCGGTGTAGCCCTGGAACATCGTATCCTGGTGGTTCTCGGCCATGAGCGGCTGGTGCGACATCACGAAGGCGTGGTCGGTGCCACGGGTGGTCTTGTCGAGGCGACTCGTGATCCACGGCTGCTGCTCGGTGATCGAGTAGCCGAAGTTGTAGCCGGCCTGTGAAACGTTCCGGCTCGGCGTCACCCACGGGTCGACGATGACGAAGCGGACGCTGTTGTAGTCGAACGAGTAGCTCATGCCGTCGAGCTCGGTGCTGACCGAGGTCGGGCTGCTGAAGTTGGTGGCACCGAAGGTGTTGGAAAGGCCGCGGGTCTGCGGGTAGAGTGACTGCAGGACCGGGATGGAGAACTGGTTGCCGGTGCCGTAGGTCTCGTGGTTACCACGCATCGGGAAGAAACCGATGCCAGCGTCATAGAGCGCCTGCGCATCGTTCGCGCGCACGGTCTCGTCGGCGTCGTTGCCGGTGTCGGCGAGATCGCCCACCTGGATGACGAACTTGACGCCCGCCGCGATCATCTGCGGATTGATCTGACCAATGATCGATTGGGCCACCGTGGTCGGGTTTTGCCCAGCGGGGTCCGCGGTCGTCCACTGCGTATCGGACATCACGCCGAACTTCCAGGCCGACGACGCCGGAACCGTGCATGCTGTAGTGTCCGCAGCGGTCTTGATGGTGAAATCGAACTGGGTGCTAAGTCCGAGGGCGTCGCTGACGACCGCGGAAACCGTGAAGCTGGCCGAGCCCGTGGCGGGCGCGGTCCAGGTCACCTGGGAGGCACCCAGGGTGTCGGTTTGGTTGGACAGCAAGCCGCCAGAGGCCGACCATGCGATGGTAAGGGCCTTGCCCTGCGGGTCGGTCGCCGCGATGGCAAAGACCGCCTCTGCACCCACGTCAACGACCGATGCAGACTGCTCGCTGGCCGAGATCACGGGCGCATCAAGGGCGACCGGCTTGCCTACAGGCAGCACGGTCTGGCCGCTGGTGGAGCCACCACGGTTGTCCGCGACCGCGACGTCGAGCTCGCAGCTCGTGTCCGTCGCGCCCGCCGGCAGCGTGAAGGTGGTTGCCGCGGCGTTGGGGGCGCTGAAAACACCGGAAGCGCAGGTGGTGGTCCAGGCGTAGGTGAGCGGATCGTGGTCGGCGTCGGCGGCGATCACAGTGAGCGACACCGGCTGGCCCGGCTCGACGAACCCAGGTGACACGACCATGTCGCTCACCACGGGCCAGGTGTTGAGGACAACGCCGACCGAGGCCTGTCCGGTGCCGTTGCTGTTCGACACGTGTACCAGCACCGAAGCCGTGGTGGTGGCGCCGTGGTTGTCGCTCACAGAGATGTTTAGGGTGACATCTCCTTCCGTGGCAGGCGCGGTCCAGGTGGTGGTCGTCGCGGTTGGCGCCGAGAATAGTCCACCTGCCGGGCTAGTCGACCAGGCGAACGTGATGGTGTCCGCCGTGTCGGGGTCGTGGGCGGTTGCCTTCGCGGATATCGTCGCGCCAGGGGTGATAGATGTGGGCGAAACCAAGAGGGAGTCGATGACCGGCACCGCATTCTTGAACGGCGTGGGAGCGCCATTTTGTTGAGCGGTGATGAGCACGGTGGTCACCTGGTTCTTGATGATGGTGATGTTCGATGCGGCGCCGTCGTAGAGGTCGTTGCCAGCGGAATCCTTGGCGGCGACAGTGATCACGTAATTGCTTCCTGCCGGCAGAAGCCCGATAAGCGCGCCCCAATCGAGGGTGCTTCGCGAAAAGAGCGTGACGGTTCTCGAGGCGCTGAGCGCCGGGCCCGAGACCGTCGCGGTGACCGAAGTCACGTCTGCTGCGCTGAGCGCGTGCACGGTCAGCTCGGCACTGCCCGTCGGAGAGGGGGTGGTCTCGTTGCCGCAAGCGGCAAGCAGTAGACCGGCCAGGGCTCCCAGGGGGAGCCAATAGTTGAGCCTTGGGGTCGGACGGAAGGTGTTCATGGGGAGCCTCCTAAGTGGTCGGGGGCACCCTACGCCTTGGTATCTGGCAGAATGGCTACGTTCACGAAACGGATCGCCGGACGCCACCGGTCCGAGTTCACCGCGATGCCACGATCTTGTCACGTCCTTCTCACCCACAGGTCCTCGGCTTCGTTGTGTATAGAAGGGTGTGGAAACTCTGATTGTTTGTCTCGGAAGTGAACGGGTATGCGATGACGGAATCGGCGCCATCGTGGCCCAGGTTCTTAACCTGCTGCCACTTCCCTCGGAAGTGACAGTCAAAACCGCCGCGCGGGTGTCTTTCGACCTGCTCGACGAGATTGCGACCGCTGACAAGATTGTGCTTGTGGATGCGCTCGACAACGGAGTCGAGCCCGGCGCATGTACGGTGGTGGACGTTAGCGACCTCCCCGCCGCCATCGCCAGCTCAGAATGCGCGCACTCGGCGACTGTCTTGCAGACTATAGACTTCGTGCGCTATGTCGCCTGCGGCAGCAGTCCGGCCAGCGTCGCCATCGCGGGCGTGCAGGGCCGGCAGTTCCTTTGTTACGGCACCTCGTTTAGCCCAGAGGTGTGGAGCGCTATCCCACGACTGGTGGATCTGATCCTGCTTTTCATCGGGGCGAAGGTCGAAGCGCGCACCATGGTGAGGGATCTTTGTGAGCATCTGGCCGGGCCGACAACGAGACAATCCCCGTGTCGGCAGTATGAAGGCGGCCAGTCGGACGAGGCGTTCGTGTAGCCGTCCGATGCCCCTATCTGCGGCGCTGGGTAGGACGGGATGTGGGCGAGCGAGGGCTCTGCTTGGCGTCGGGGGCCGATAGCGTGAGCCGGTAGCCCACGCCGTGGGCCGTCTGAATCATCGTGGCCAGCGGACCAAACTTGTCCCGCAGGCGCTTGATATGCGTGTCGAGCGTGCGGCTGCTAGCGTCGGGGTGGTAGCCCCACACCGCGGTCAGCAGCTCCCGCCGGGTTCGCATCTTGCCCGGCTCGGCGGCTAGGTAAATGAGCAGGCGCATCTCCTGGACGCTCAGACTGATCTCATTGTCCATCAAGTAGACGCGATGGCTCGCCTTGTCGATCTCCAGAGGGCCGAGAGTAATGCGATTCGGACCGCCTTCGTCGATCGCCACCAGAGTGGTGGCCGAGGTCTCGGCGGGAAGCCGCGAGAGCAGTCGAGCCCGGATGCGAAGGAGGAGCTCGCTAAGACTGAACGGCTTGGCCACGAAGTCGTCTGCGCCTGCGCCGAAACCCGCGATGCGGTCGGCTTCCTCGGTGCGGGCCGTGACGACGATAATGGCAGGCTGAACCAGGTCGGTGCTGCTGCGAATGGTTCGACAGAGATCGAGGCCCGACATATCAGGAAGATTGATATCGAGCAGAATCAAATCGGGGCGAAAATCCGCGCACAGTCGAAGCCCTTCTGCCCCTGTGCCAGCCATCTGTACCTCGTAGCCTGCGGCCTCCAGGCTGTAGCGAAAGGCAATGCTGTCCGCGGCGTCGTCCTCGGCGATGGCCAGAACGCGTCTGGTCGTGCCGGATCCTGTCACGACAGCGGTGGGCACCATCTCACGCTGGTGTTAGCGAGCTGGTGGTTTGCGGCGCAGATTGGACACAGAGTAAATCCCTGAGGGGAATGGTGGAGATGGCTGCCGCCGTCACCGTGGCTCTTGCGTGTTTCATCGTGGTCCTGCCCGCTGCATAGTGCAATGCGTCCATGACGCCTTGGTGAGAACATATCGGAGCGGACACCCTGCAATCGCAACGGATTTGTATAGTGTCGGTTACACAAGTGAAACGCTTGTGCCGGCGGGCCACGGTCGGGCTTTCAGGGGGACGCCCAAGCTGGCCCGCACAAAAAACGGCTGTCGCTTTTCCGACAGTAACGGCGATGCAGATGCGGCGGCTAAGTGCGCCATCGTTCGTTCTGATTGGCCGTTTTTCGATAGGTTGGGCGGAGGTTCTTGGCGGTGCCTCTCTCACAGACCACGGCATCGGTTCCCTGACGACAGTCAAAATCTTGTTCGTTTGTGAATAGTGCTTCCGCGTTCTTCATATCCGTGGCTGCAAAGCCGAATTCCAGATCATCGCGGTCACCCTCTTGGCCGACGACAGAAGGAGAACGACGATGCATCTCGGTCATGTCCAAGCCAGTTGGTCGGTGTTCCTTTTGTTCTGCGGCTGTGCTCTCGGCTGTGACGGTTCAAGCACACCCGAGCCGCCCAGCAGCTTCGATCGTTCCAGCGCATCGAGCCAGGGGACCAGCGGAGGAGACATGGCGGTCAAGATCATCATCAATCATCCTCCTCAGGTCACGTCGATGGAGAGCTCGGCCGGACGACCGGAGACAGGCGTACCCCTCACGTTGTGCACGACGGCTAATGACCCCGACGGCGATTCGCTGAGCTACGCGTGGACGAGCACCTGTCCGGGCAGCTTCGACCGCTCGGACACGGAGCGAGCTACCTTCACGCCGAGCCTGCTTGCTGGCTTCGCAGCTTGTTCGATCGAGGTCGACGTGAGCGACGGGCACGGAGGCGTCGGCAAAGGAATTCTGGTGCTGACCACCGTGCAACCTACCATCGACGTCGCACCGAAGATGGGCGTCGGTTATCAGTCGACCGACAAGGTTGCCGCAGGCGATGTCGTGGCCCTGCATGCAACGGCCACCGATCCCGAGGGCGAAACCCTGGCGTGGAAGTGGACCGCAAAGGACGGCACGTTCTTTGGCCAAATCGACGATGGGCAGTCGAGCGACGTGCAATGGACCGCACCGGCCACGCCGGGCGCGGCGTTCGAGATCGTAGCGACGGCCAGCGACCCGGAAGGTGGAAGCGCGACAATCGGATTCGTGGTCAACGTGCAAGACTGAGCCTTCGGTCGCCGCCGTGATGGCAGGATTCGCGCCCATCAGGCTGTCCCTGGTTGCGAGACGCAATGCTAAGGCTCAGATGCCAGAGCCGCTGCCGGTCGCGTCGAGCTGGATTTCAAAGCCTTCAATCGTTACCGCGGTGGTCTTCCCCTTCTCGATCACGACATTCGACGTGACACCTTCGACCACTACCACGTGGCTTGCGTCGTACGCCTTCAAGACGAAGACGTAATTCGAGCCCACAGGAATGTCGCTGAGTATGGCTCCCCAGGAGCTTCCGGGTCCTTGCCCTTGGCGAACCAGGGGAATGGTTATCGGCGCCGAAAGCGCAGGCCCGCTGACCGTGACTTCCACGTAGACAATGGCACGCGAGACGTCGATCTCGCCATCGGGCCCGCCATCGAGCCCGCCGTCCGGGCCGCCGTCAATTCCGCCGTCGAGCTCGCCAGCATCGATACCGCCGTCGATACCGCCATCGATACCACCATCCAGCCCGCTGTCGATAGGAACCGAGCTATCAATGCGCGCGTCGACTGCTGAAACATCCGCGGCATCCCCGGCATCTGCTGCGGCGTCTCCGACGGCGGCATCAGCGATGTCGGTTGCGGTATCTGGGACGCGTGCGGCGGCATCCGGGACGCCTGCCCCGTCCACCGTGTCTGCTGCGGCATCCTCAACCTCGGCGTCGACTGGCTGCTCGACTCCGATATCTTCAGCAAATCCAGCGTCCACCGGGGGCGGTTCAGCATCCCCGGCGGCATCCTCGGCGCCGGCATCCGGTAAACCTGCGTCAGCCCCCTCGTCGATCTTCTGGACATGGACTGTGAACCTGGCACTGGTGGACAGGTTGAAGACGTCCGTGACCGTCAAGGTTAGCTCACAATCGCGTGGCTCATTGGGTGCGAGATAGGTTGCCTTGGACTGCGACGGATTTCTTGCATCAGTGCCGGGTACGATGCTTTCGCCGAGCAGGCTTCCACACGCCGCCGGGGCCGTCCAGGAAAAGCTCAGGGTTGCCGTCTGTCCCGGATCCGGATCGTGCGCAGTTCCCCGGAGGTCGATCTGGCCGCCAACCGGCACGGGATTGGCCGCCAGCAGGATGGAATCGATAAGTGGGCTCGAGTTGAGGTTCGTCGGGGGTGGGGTGATCGAGTTCAAGTAGATGATGACTTCAGTGGTCTTTCCTTTGACGATCGACACCGCAGCGACCGCGCCGTGGCCGAGGACGCTGCTGTTCCCGTCGAGGGCATCGGCCGTCACGACATAGTCACTGGCCGGCGGGAGGTTCCGGATCAGCACCGAGCTCTCGTTCCCCTTGACGATAAGATAATATTGCTTCGGGGCGCCAAGCGCAGTGGGCGACTGGAGCACCAGCTGCACGGCTGCAATCGGCGTCGAGATGAAGGCCTGCATCGTCACGTGAACATTGCCGCCGGGCGAGGGTGACCGGCCGCAGCCGAGCAAGAGCCCGGCGGCGACCGCAACAATGAACCTCGCCAACTGTCGCATCCGATTTCGCCTATGTGTCAACGATTGCAACTTGTTTGCTGCCCTAGTGATTCAGGGTGATGCTCGATCCTGCGCTTGTGCCTGAACCGATAAGAATTTGAAGATCAATCCGCTCTTCAGCGACCAGCTCGCCGCTCGCAAGGCCGCGGCCGACGACCTGATTGTCGTTGTCGATGGCTTCGACGACCACATCGACATTGCCACTGCGTGAACCGGACATTATCAGCGTGAGCGAGCTTGGGAAGCCCATCTCCGCCCCAGCGGTTTCCGGAACCAACTTCTCATCGGCCATCCCCCCGCTCGAGACGGTGATCCGCAATTGAAAAACCCTGGGAACGTCACAGCTCACGTCGGAATGCACCACGACATAAGTGTCCTTGTCTGACGAGCAACACGCCAACAGGAGGAGAGCAGCTGTCGCGACGCAAAGGGGACGCCCTTTCATGGCAAGACCTTCACCGACCCGTAGGTGGAGGCCGGCGACTGATTGGTCGGTTGAGAATAGTACCAAGCAGCCACGGCGCCCACTGCGACCACTGCGGCGACGCCGGTCCAGAACCACCAGCGCCCGTACACCGGACGACCGTTGCCCTCGGGCGGTGGCTGCGTGTTGTCGGAGACAAGCACAAGCGCGGAGGGTGGTGGGGTTTCGGGCTGGGGAAGGGGAAGCGGCGTCTCGACCTTCGTGACCGCGGCCTCAGACGCCGGCTGCTCATCGGCGGACTTCTCCGTCGGGGGAGGCTCGACTGCAGCGGTGCCTGCCTCCTTTGCGGGTGTTCCCTCCACCAGGCCGGCAACCTTCTCCGTCGGGCGGCTGTCCTTGGGATGGTTGAGCATGAACGAGGTGAGACTCTCGATCTCATCCGCCGCTCGCTCGAGTTGTCCGCGATACTTGTTGTTGTTACCGGCTGCGCGCAAGAACGCGCTGTAGGTGGCCAAAGCTCTGTCCGCCTTTCCACCCAGCCGGTAGG
>CAZBIU010000068.1:0-22959 GCA_964491625.1 uncultured Myxococcales bacterium | reverse complement strand
CTTAGTTCAGTTCGCCTTCCACGCACAATGCGGCATGATCGGAAAGCCTTCTCCAGATGCCCTTGTGGTAGGTCGTCGAGAGCTTCGTCGTGAATCCCCTGACGTAAATGCGGTCAAGGGGCAGGATGGGAACACGTGCCGGAAATGTGCGCGCAAGTTTGCCGCTTACCTCAATCGATGAGTCCTTCATGCCGAAGAGCAACGCGAAGTCGTCGATACCCCGACCACGCCAGTCATTGAAATCACCGGCCATGATGAGAGAGGCCGTGTGGGGAATCCGCAAGTTGATGTAATTGGCCTGCATACGAAGCTGCTTGCGGCGCGAAGCTGCAAATAGGCCGAGATGTATGCAAAGACAATGGAGTGGATCTGCGCAGCCAGCGACGCTCACGGCACAGTAAAGGAAGCCGCGTTGCTCAAGCCTGTTGGTCGAAGTGTCGATTTGCTCGGAATGAAGGATTGGGAATTTGGACAGGATGGCGTTTCCGTGGTGACCGTCCGGGTAGAAGGCATTCTTACCGTAGCAAGAGTGCTTCCAGACTGAATCGGCAAGAAACTCGTGTTGTGCTTGCGTCGGCCAATCGCTGTGCTTCCGGGCCCGAGCAAAACTCTCACCGACCACCTCTTGCAAGAACACGACATCAGCGTCAACTGAGCGGAGTGCTTGGCGAAGATCGTGCAAGATGAAGCGTCGGTTGCCCCAGGAAAGGCCTTTGTGAATGTTGATGGTCGCTACCCGCAATGTGCGCATGCAGACTGCCCCCCTCGTTGGGCAGCGATGCGCGTGTGTCGCCGCATCCTGACCGTCAAGGCCGAGGTCTCGCCGTCCAGCTTCCCGACTTGCCGATGACCCGAGCAAGTTTCGAGCCCCAAAAGCAACGGTAGTCCCCACGCGATGTTTGCCGCGGCTTCCAGTCTTTCAAAGCTTGGCATAGACTCAAATTCCCCTTTGAGCCGCCGCCTATGTCTTCAGCACTTCTGAAGCTGGAGATTCGATCTTGATGTCGGGTTCCATGATCGATCCCGTCTCCGAAGCCAATCTCTCAGCCCGCACTTCCGAAGCAGCCATTGGAACCCCAATTCGATCGGATACCGACCCTTCCTCGTCGATGTCTTCGTCAGGACCAGCGACGGCCAAGGGCCCCACTGCTTGGGGCAAGGGACTGCGCAGCGGCTGTGTGGTCGGTTGCCGCGCTCCTTTGCCCTCGATGTCCAGGTCTTCAGCCCCCTGAGGGGATCCGAACTCTTCTTGTGGCCTACTTTCGACAAAGGGACCGCCCAGCTCTTCGGACACTTCCTCATCACGGGTATCCCCTTCGCATTCGTCGCCGCTTGCTCCTCGGAGGTACTGTTCGGCCATGAGCTCCGCCACACCATCCGAAGTACCGGAGACCTGCGCGGACTCCGGAATGAATGCGTCGCCTCCATCGGAACGTTCTTGCTTCAGCTTACTCATGTGTTTCTTGCTCCCTTCAGTCTTTCTGAGCTGCGCTTCTTTCCTGTAAGCAGATCTCAGGCCACCGGACAGGCTGGCCCCGATGCTACCGATTCCTCTTAAGGGATCTGTCGTCAATCGACCATTCCATCATTACGAGACTTCCTTCCAACCAAATTGAGCGAATCAATTCCTTCTCGGGCGATGCGTTGACGTTGGTTGGCAACCTCAGGACTTGCGGTCGTCTTGTTGCACCATCGAACCGTCGGGACTTGCGAAGAGCTCGCTGGGTGTGTCGAGGACCTCTCGAACCTTGTGCGCCAGGTCGGTTGCGCAAAATGGCTTGCCGATGAAATGGGTTCCTTCATCGATTACACCGTTGTGGACGAACGCGTTGTCGGCGTAGCCGGACATATAGAGGATCTTGACTGTTGGACGCATTCTCGCAAGCTCTTCCGCAAGCGCTTTGCCGCCCATGCGCGGCATGACCACGTCAGTAAGTAGGAGATGGATCGGACCTGCGTACCGCGCAGCGATTTGCAGCGCCTCACTTGCAGCGGCCGCAGGTAGCACTCGATAGCCAGCCGCCTCAAGGGATTTCGTGACGACCTCTTGGATCGCCTCCTCATCCTCGACGACGAGGATGGTTTCAGTTCCTGCGTCTGGCGTACGGAATGCTCTAAGTCGGGGAGACGTCGCCTTGACTGAAAGTTCGCGGGGAAAATGGATCTTGAATGAGGTACCCCGACCCAGCTCGCTGGTGACACAGATGGTGCCGCCGCTTTGATTGACGATTCCATACACCGTGGACAGACCGAGCCCGGTGCCCTTGCCCTTTTCCTTGGTGGTAAAGAAGGGTTCGAAGATCTGCGTCTTGGTCTGCTCGTCCATGCCGCAGCCAGTGTCTGTGACCACCACTCGGACATAGCTACCCGGCTTCACCGCCACGTAGAGTGCCGCATCTGCATCGTTGATCTCGACGTTGGATGTCTCGATGGTCAGCTTGCCTCCCTCCGACATGGCGTCGCGAGCGTTGACTACCAGGTTCATGAGCACTTGTTCTATCTGGCCAGGATCGGCTCGCGTCACGCCAAGGTCGGGGGCGAGAACTTGGACAAATTCGATGTCCTCGCCAAGGATCCGGCGAAGCATCCTCTCGACCCCTTCGGCGACCTGATTCAGGTTTAGCGCTATGGGCTGCAGCAACTGCTTGCGGCCGAACGCCAGGAGCTGCTTAGTTAGACCCGCCGCCCGTTCGGCGGCTTTCTTCACCTGAAGAAGATTGTCCTTGAGAGGGTCAGCCTCTCGCAGATCCTGAAGCGCCAACTCGGTATGGCACAGGATCACCGCGAGGAGATTGTTGAAGTCGTGCGCTACCCCGGCAGCGAGGCTGCCGATGGCTTCCATCTTCTGAGAAGCCTGGAGCTGCGCTTCGAGCTTCTTGCGCTCTTCCTCGGTGCGCTTGCGCTCAGTGATGTCGCGAATGTTGCATTGAATGACCTTGGTCTGGCCGACCCAATACACGTTGCTGACGAATTCGACGTTGACGATCCGACCGTCTTGATTCTGGAGTGGCAGGTCTTCGTAGCGGATATAGTCTTTGTCTTGCAGTTGCTTGAAGGCGTCTTTCGTGGCGGCTATGTTTTTGAACGGCCCCAAGTCCCACAGGTTCTTCCCAAGAAGATCCGCGTGGGAGTAGCCGAGCAAGGAAATCAGAAATGGATTGGCATCAAGCACCTGTCCGGTCTCGGCGTCTAGAATCAAAATGCCATCCTTGGCCGACTCGAACAGCCTTCGATAGCGGCTCTAGGAGGCACGGAGCTCATTGTCCACCACCTCGCGCTCGCAAATTGTCAGCGGGGGTGGCGTGGTCTTCCTCGATTCCACCCGGATGTTCTCGCGGCGGTCCATTGGAAGCTGCCGTCGGGTCAGGGAGCGATCTTCTCGCTCAACCACCGTCGTGTGGTGTCGACAGAGTCCTTCAACCCGGCGTAGGACTCATTGAAGCCGCGCTTCACATCATTCCAGGTTGACTCGGTGGCGTTCTCTGTTTGGTCAAGCTGTTGCTTGGTCTTGGCCCATTTCTCGCGCGCTGCCGCGAGCTGGGCCTTGGCATCGGCTTTCGCCGCGCCGCCGGCACTTTCTGCCCTGGCGGCAAGGAGGTTCAGGTCATCCTGGAGCACGCCCAGGTCTTTGTTCATCCTGGCGACGAATTCGGCCTTGCGCGCGTAAGTGTAGTCTTCCATCGCTTGTGCAGCTTCTGCCGTTGCCGCCTTTGCCTTGCCGAGCTGAAGAGCCGCCGCTGAGTCTTGCGCTGTTTCATTGGTTGGTTTGTCGGTGGTCGACTTGCAGCCCGCAATTGCTGCTGCGGCGATGAACAACGGGATAGCCAATTTCAAGTCTGTCATGAGAATTCCTTCGGTTGGGTTGTGGACAACGGCGATGGTCCGCAGCATGGAGGCCTCCTGCCCAAAAGCGGTCTCCGCGGTAGCAGAGAGGCCTTCGACCGTGTTTGGGTTGTCATTTTTCCAGCTTTTCTCAAGATGCCCATTGGACCTACAGCAGGTTTCGGGCCAGGCATCGGTCTGTAATGAAAGCGGCAGCTTGCGCCGTGGCACCTTCCTGCCGCCGGTCAGCTCAATCAAGTTGACGTACTCTTCTCATCAGATCGAAGCAGAGGGCAGGGCGATGGCAGTGGGTGACCTCGAATCGCCCGTTGCAGGTGTCGCATTCGCATTCCGACACGACCGCCTTCATCGCGTCCGACCGAGCTTCGCAGGCATAACGCGTTTCGCAAGGTGTGGCTTGACCGCGGGACCCAGCTCACCCCATCGCGTCCCCGCCGAGGTCGCCTCGATTAGCTCGCGCTCGGCAAAGTCGAGCCCGGTCCCCACTTTTCGCCGAAGTCCGCTAGCTTCTCTACGTATGCCACGGAACCGTCGCGGACCCAGCCGTCGAGCTGGGCGACGTCTTTCAGTTGCTGGCCGCGTTCGCGCGGGACTGCCACAAAGCAGGTGCGCACGTCAGCAAGCGCGGTCATGTCGCCCCAAAGCTTCTCGAACTGCGCGACTGGGAAGACGTCTTCTTGGGCGTTGCCCCAGCGACGCTTCACTTCTTTCAGGGTCAGATACGTGGGCAAGCGGGCGGCCAGGGCGCGCACGCCGCTCTTCACGCGTGCTTCGTCGCCCAGGGTCGCACGGCTTAGGCCAAACAAAGCAAGCAGCGGATCGATGCTGATCCAACTGGTCATGCTGTTGTAGTAGCCGAGCTTGGACTCGTCTTCTTCGCGCGGCAGCGCCAGCCCTTCCACCAGCCGGGCGGCTCCGTTCACGCGCGCGAGCCCGCCGCCGCGGTCCTCGATGCGGCGCTCGATGACCTCGATGCTTAGGGTCGCGCCCGAACCGATGTGCTGGCCTAACAGCGCGGGATCGAGATTCGCGCCCAGGGTGTCGATGTTGTGAAGCAGAATGTAGGCGAGCTGCGGGTGCTGGCCGAGCAGCGCGCGCAGGGTCCCGTTGAGCAGAAGATTGGCGACTTCGTACCAGTGCCCGACCGGATGCAGGCATTGCATGGGCAGGTTGTCGCGATAGTCGCTGCCCTCGCCAACCGCACCGACCCAACCGAGCAGGGCCGCGCGCACGCTGTCGCGCACTTTCTGTTTGCGCTCTTCGAGCCGCTGCTCGGTCACCTCTTCCCACAAAAAACGCAGGTCGCGCGCCATGGGCACCATGCGCAGCCCGATGGACCGGCCGTGCGACAGACAAATGGGCCCTTGGTAGCCGTGATTCTTCGCTCTCGCCAGCGCCCGGTCAATCGGCGCGTGGGTAAGGTAGCTGGTGGTGATCACGTGGGGCGGGAGCTTCCCCGCGGTCTTGCCGGTGTATCGCGATTTCGCCAGGTGCACCTCCAAGAACGATCGGAACCGGCCCTGCATCTTCGCGAACGGGTAAAGCGCCTTGGTCGTGCCCGCGCCCGAGGTCCAGCGGCTGCCGCTGCCCGCGGCCAGCGTAACCACCAGCGCTTGTCCCTCCGCTATCGCGGCCAGGCCGCGCGACTTGGCCTTTTCGTCGACGGCCTCGGCGCGGGTCACGTCGCCCGGCCTCACGTCTTCGATCACGGTGTCGGCGGGCAAGCGATTTTTCGCCAGGCCGATACGACCGGTTTTCAAATCGGCGCGGATCTGTTCGTGCGCCTCCGGATCGAAACCGCAGCGTTCAAGCAAGACGTCCAGCGATTCGGTCGGCATGGCGTCCTGGGTTGCCGGCAGCAGGCGAGTTATCAGTCTTTGCCCGAGATTGGCCGACGAACCGCCCGCCAGGTGCCGGCGGGCAAAGCCGTCGATCTCGCGCCGACGAGCTTCGGAGAAGGTGCGCGAGCCCTCCCGCAGCCAGTGGGGCATGAGCAGCAGGTAATAGCCGGGCGACAGAATGGCGTCGTCACCGGTGCGCAAGTCGGCCCGCGTGCCGACCTTGTTCACCGAGAATCGATACACGACCGGATCCATCGCGAAGGGGATGCTGGCCCCGAGCTCGTCTTTGCGGCGCCTCATGATGGCGAGGAGCTGCTCTTCGGCCTGCGTTTTGACCGCCGGGTCGAAGATGAAGCCCATCCCGCCACCCGACATTCCGCCCAGCATCCAGAAGCCCCAGAAATTTGCGCCGAAGGTGCTGCGGGCGTCAGCGATCAATTGTTCGGTGTAATAGTTCGACACCCACGGGATGATGGCGGCCAAGGGGCCTTCGAACATCTCGGTGGTCAGTCGGCCGAGTCGTCGCATGTCGCCGGCACGAAGCGCGGTCACGACCTCGTCGAAGGCAGTCACCAGCCTCTGGCGCGCCTGCCATTCGGTCTGGCCGCCGAGCAGATACTTTTCAGTGACCATTTCCAGAATGGGCCCGACGTTGGCGGACATGCCCCCGTGCACGACGACCAACGACTCCTCCAGGCTGCGCTCGGCCGCCTCGCCGATGATGTCGCTGCCAAGCAAGCTGTGGCTCGGCAACAGGCGGCCGCGGCTCGTGCCCCACTCCACGTCGCCCTCGGCGGCGGCCACGCCCTCTATCAACTTGATGCCGGGCCAGACCCCGCCGCTGTCCTGCCAGCCGCCGCCCGAGCCCGCCAGCCATTCGCCAAGGATCGCGCGGCCCGCGACCACGCGTCGTTCGGATTCGGCGAGCGGACCGGTCAGCGATTGGGTCTGGCCGGTGGCGCGCATGCAAATCGCGATCAAGCCGGCGAGCAGATTGGTGGAGACCGCCAGACGGCTACCCTTGGGAATGCCGTTGACCTCGCTGACCAGCTCGATGCCGCGTCCGGGCCCGGCCAGTTGGCGCATGAGCAGCGCGATGGGTTGCTGCGAGCCTTCGAGCGCGGCGGGCACGATGCCGGCGGCGATGACCGCCGCTTTCAGCAGACCGAGATAATCGCGGCCGTAGTCGAAGACCTCTGCCACTTCGGTCAAGGTTGCGCTGGTGTCGAGATCCACGCTGACCAGACGGAGGACCGGCTCGTCGATGATGCGCAAATAACAAGTGATGGGCGGCTCGCACGCGGGATCCCGACCCATGACCGCCAGGTCCACCGACACGTTCAAGACCCGCGCGCCTTCCGGGTAGTCCATGCCCAGGAAGAAGATGTCGCTCCAGCCCGAGTGCGACAGATCCATGCGCACCGGGGTCTTTTCCACCAGCACGGGAAAGAAACCCGACGGGGAGCATTGCAGAAGCTCGGGCCGCACGCGCAGCGGATGGTCGAGCGCGTGCCCCACGCGGAACATCCAGCGGTTGCCGCGCAACGAACGAACCGAATGCTGGACCTGGGCGGCGAGGAGCTGGAAGCCGAGCCCGTAGTAGGCGGCCGAGAGCGCGCTGGCGAGCGGATCGGTCAGGCCACCCTCGCGTGCGGCTTCTAGGAAGACGTCCGCCGCCGCGGAGAAATGCCGCCGCAAGAGCAGCTCTTGCCCACGGCGAGGGATGGTGCCGATGCGCGGAAGCTCGGGACGCAAGGGCAGAAGATAGCGATAGATGGCGTGCGCCTGGAAGATCGCCCGTACGCGCTGGTACATGTTGCCGTCGCCGTGGCTGGAGAATTCGTGCAGGGTTAGGGCGCCCTGACATAGCTCTTGGTACGAAGCCTGGCTGGCAAAGCGGTCTAACCGGCCGACGTTGGCTTCGGGTTTCGCCCCGGCCGCAAGCAGATCCTTGGCATTCATCGCGACGCTAGCTCCGGCCACTCTGCGCATGCGCGACTTCTTCCAGCAGGATTTCGAGCACCTCTTCCCGCCTGGGTCCGTGCAGTGCCAGGGCCACCTGGGCCCGCAGAAGCCCGAACGGACCTTCTAGATCGAGCCGCAAGCCCTTCACTTCACGTGCGAGGTACTTCTCGCGATTGGCGAGCACCGCAAGCGCCTCGGTCAGCCCCAGTCGACCGCCGGGCTTGACGGCCTTAGTCTGTTCGCGCAGAACCGCGAAGATACGCGGCGTGAGCACGTGCGTGCCGAACAGCCCCAGGTACGTCCCTTGCCGCAGACCGGGAACCATGCACAGCTCTTCCGCCACCGTCGGGGTTGGCTTCTCGATGACGGTGGAGACCGAGTAGAGATCCGTGGTCCCCTGCACGCGCAGCCCGCCCACGACGCCGAAATAGGGAAGCTGGCTTTCGGGCGTCGCCAGCACGGCCGAGACCGAGCACTCTTCGGTGGCCGCGACGGCGGCGAGCTGCTTGGTGCATGACTCGGCCGTCTGGGTCACGAAGACGTGGTCGCAGACCTGCAGGATGAAGGGCTCGGCGGCCACCCACGACTCGGCACACAGGATGGCGTCGCCAAAGCCTTTGGGCTGGGGCTGCTCGATGCGCGCCAATGCCTCGCCGAATTGCGCGCGCAGCACATCGAAGAAGGGCTCGGTGCCGGGAGCCATCACCAGGGCCACGCTGCGGATGCCTGCCCCGAGCAGCTCATCGATCTGCAGGGCGGCCACGTGGCGCGTGACACCTTCGCCGGTGGTGATGTGCTGGAGCGGAAGATCCCGGTGCACGGGACCGGCCATGGGAATGACTGCCTTGTTGACCTTCAAAGGGCGCCTCCGGCGGGGAGCTTACTAGGAAAGCGGGTTGCGAGGGAGCTTCAGTACACTCGGCCCGCGAGTGGCTTGCCGTGCAGGAAGCGCTCGAAATTGGCAAGGAAGCAGGCGACCAGGCGATCGTATTCGTCGCCGTGTCCACCAGCCACGTGGGGCGTGATGTGGCAGTTCGCTTGCGTCCACAGCGGGTGCTCGCGCGGCAATGGTTCGGGCGTCATCACGTCCAAGTACGCCGCGCGAAGATGGCTGCGTAGACCTGCCAGCAGGGCCGCCTGATCGACGGTGGCGCCACGGCCGATGTTGATGAAGGTAGAGCCCGGTTTCATGACCGCAAACTTGCCCTGGTCGAAGAAGTCCACGGTGTCCGAGTGCGCGGGCAAGATGTCGATCACGAAGTCCGCGCGCGCAAGCCAGGCCGGAAGATCCTCGATCGGGTGCACCTCGATGGGTTCGTCGCCGCGAGGACGACGCCGGAGACCGACCAGCTTCAGGCCGAACGGCGCCAGCAGCTCGGCAAGGCGCGCCGCAATGGCACCGTAACCCACCAACAAGACCGTCTTGTCCTGCAAGAGGAAGGAATCCGCACGCGTCGGGACGGTGTTCCAGCCGCGGTCGCGATGCTGGTCGTAAAGTGATCGCGGCAATTGTCTTGCTTCGGCAAGCATGAACGCCAGCACGTGCTGGGCGCACGGCTCGGCGTACACCGACGAGCTGGTAGTCACCGGCACGCTTCGCGCCACCAGCGCGGTCCGCGCGTCGGCGCTGGCGAAGGTCGTGTAGCCGGCGCTGGCCAACTGTACCCACAGGAGTCGACTGGAAGCCACGCACTGGTCCACTTCCGGCTGCCCGAAGGCCACGTCGGCCTCGGGTAAAAGGGGATCCGGCCGGCCCAGCGGCTGGTTGTACTGGGGCGAAAACGAGGCGCGAATCAGACGATGCGGAGCTAGCCCCGAGCCAAGCGCGGCAAGCGCGCGCTCGGGAAGCGGCATGTTGCACCAGACCGTCAAGGTGGTCGAGACCATGAGCGCCAACTATACCCCTCGGCGAGAGACCACGCCGGCGACAAGGTTGCGCGCTCCGATTGCGCCGTGGAGGCGGCATCGCTTACCATGGGGGCGGAGGCCTCGATGAAGAACTTCAACCGCTTTCGTGTCGTGCATGCGCTGTCGCCCTGGCTGCCCTCACTTATCGTCGTGGCCGGGCTGGCTACCGGCAGCGCGCTCGCGGACGAGCATGACCACGACCACGAGCGTCGGGATCCGCGCGCAGGCCAGCGACAAGGACCCTCGCAAGGACCGTCGCCAGCGCAGCCGCAAGGGCACCCGCAGCCTGCGCAACAGCCGGCGCAGCGACAACAGCCGCAGGCACAACCTGCGCAACCGCACGGTTGGGGCGCAGCGCCCGGCGATCACCGCAACCAGCAGCCTCAGCAGGCGCAGCCGCCGCAACCGCCGCAGGGCCAGCAGCACGGCTGGGGCGCGGCACCCGGCGATCACCACGGCCGCCAACCGGAGCCGCAAGACCACGCGCGGCCCCAGCCCGAGCCGATGCACCCAGGGCGTCCGATGCCGCCGCCGCGCGGCCCAGAGCGCCCGGCACCAGGGCCGCGCCATGAGCCCGCGCGCCCTCCCGGGCCGCCGATGCACGTCGAGCGCGGGCGGCCGATGCCGGCACCCGCGCCACGCTTTGAGCCGGCCCGCCCGGCACCTGCGCCCATGCATTTCGGCCGTCCGCTTGCGCCCAGCCGCCCGATCTACGTGGAGGTCGCGCCGCCGCGCATGCGCCACGAGGTTCCTCCGCCCAGGCCGTCGCCGGGGCACGTGTGGATCGATGGCTACTGGGGCTGGCAGAACGGCGCCCACATTTGGATTGAGGGCGAGTGGGCCACGCCGCCGCAGCCGGGCTACGTCTGGGAAGCCCCTCGCTGGCGTCGGCACGGCCGTCGCTGGGAATACGCCCCAGGCTATTGGCGCCATCACCACGGCCCGATCTACGTCGCGCCGGAAGCGCCGGGCCCGGCCTACGGCGGTGGCGTCACCATCAGCGGCCGTGTGATGAGCATGCAAGGCGCGCCGGTGCCCGGCATCATGGTCACCTTGGCCGGGTCGCAGGAGGGGCGCATCGTGACCGACGGGAGCGGCGGCT
Organism: uncultured Myxococcales bacterium; assembly: GCA_964491625.1. Taxonomy (GTDB): domain Bacteria; phylum Myxococcota_A; class Polyangia; order Fen-1088; family Fen-1088; genus Fen-1118. The sequence continues at coordinate 12,300 of CAZBIU010000068.1, read as the reverse complement.
TCGTCTTTGCGGGCCTGCCGCCGGGATCCTATGCGATTCGCCCGACGGGAGACTGCGCGTTCGCCCCGGATGTGGCGAATTTCAACGATCTCTACGGCAGCGTCACCCAGGACATCATTGTGTCAGGTTGCGGCGGCTGGTAGGTGCGCGACGGGTGACGGCGATCAGTGATATCTCGCAGAGATGTCGTAATAGAGGTGACTTAGGATTGAGAATGACAGTAACGCTATCGCGACTGCGATGGCGAGCACCACCGACCGAACCACCAAGCGGTCGAGGGTACGCGCATGTGCCGCCCTCGGCGCCACGAGATAGGTTGGGCGGGGCGCGCAGACTGTCGACAGGTAGGCGAACAAGCCGCCCATGCAAATGAGAACCGTGGGAATTACGTATCTGACTTGGAACCCATCGACGCGGCGACTGCCCGGGCGCGTCCAGGTGAGGTACAGCGACAGGATGGTTGCGTAGAGGCAGAGGGCCCCCGACAGCAAGACGCCCGCGAGCGCGACCCCTCTCGCCACCCCCATGCCTCGGCGCGGTTTGCCGGCAGCATCAGAGTCCCGAACCGCCCCCATTCGTCGAAGTATCTTGGCCCTAACCCTGGGAAGCAGGAACGCCAGCTCAAGCCCGGTGGCCAGCAGGAGCAAGCCGAACCACGCGGAGCCGGCATCCGGCGAAATCGCCGCATCAAGGTACCCGAGCGGACCCATGAAATCAGACGGTCCGTGAATCTGCTCGAGAACCGAGCGTGGCAGGTCAAGCAAGAGCACTTTTGGATTGTGCAGCAGGAAGCTCGGCTGGTCGGTGACGTCGAATCGTTTCGCCACCGTATCGAAGTCGCGTCGGGCGCTCAACACGGAAGCCACGCAAAGGCCGAGTCCGATCCACATCATCGCGTTTGCCAACTTCACCCGCGGCAGGCGCGGAAGCGCAAGCTTTGCGAAGGCGCGCAGACTTCCCAAAACCCCCAACCGAGAGTCGGCCGGCTGTGCGTTGACAAAACCTGCGAACAGCGCCGGAACAATGGCCGGGGTCAGGAAGGGCTTGGTCGTGCTGGCGGCGACGCCGAGCAACCCAAACAAAACCGCGTCGATCACCTCCAGCCGGTCCCACGCAACCATGACACCACAAAGCGACACCGCGAACCCGAACATGACGCCGTCGGCGGTGACCCCAAACGACTCCTGCAAGGCGAGCCCACACAAGAGGAATGCGATGACACTCAACGCACCTGGGCTCTGCCTTTTGCTTGTCAGGCGGGCGAAGCGCCAAAGCGCCAGCGCCACCACCATGCCCTGGAGAATTCTGCCTGCGTAGAATGCGCGCAGAAAATCCGTGGGCGTGCTGGTTTGGCCAGTGAACAGCATCAGCGACAACAGCGCGCCCGGATAGGTCAGCAGGGTGCCATACATGTGAATCTTGGGCGTGCAGCTCAGCTTCTGGTGGGCGACATTGGCGAAGATGCCGACTGGCATGTGGTGGCCCAGACTGGCGACGAATTCCTCCCAGACCGGCGGCATGGAAAGACAAGAAGACTTCCCGCCCGCCAAACCTAGCCAGCGACCGAGCAGCATCCTCCAATGATTGGACTCGTCGGCGATCTGGAAGGGCGGCAGGGCGGTTCCGACGGCAATCCCGGTCAAGAGAAATGCAAGCAGCATGACTACGACGAGATGCCCACGCCATGCCTCGATGTCCCCGACAAACCGAAACAGCCATTTCTCCGCCTTTTCCAGCATCTGCACGTCTCCTAGCCCAGACTCTTCGTGATTGCAATGACCGTCGCGGCCGGGCGCCGTGCTGACGAGCACACCGACCGCCCGCGGTGCCGACAGTTGTCAACCAGAACGCCCGGGACTTCTTCCAAATCTTCAGACGTGTTGCCCGAGCGTGATCCATCCACGACCCAGGGTCCGGTCACCGTCGTAGAACACCGCCGCTTGGCCGGGTGTAATCGCCTTCACTGGCGTTTGCAGGGTTACCCGCAGACTGCCGTCGGGCTCGGCGACAATCGTGGCGGGCGCGCTGGGATGGCGGTAGCGAATCTGGACCGAGCATGGCCTGGCTTGCACGGGCAGCTCGCCGTCGAGCCAGTTCACTTGCTTAGCAAAGAATTCGCTGCCCACCAATTCGTCCGCGCGGCTGGTGATCGTGACCTGCCCGGACTCCTTCGAGATCGATCGGACCCAACGCCGCGCGGTCGCGCCCGCGGGCAGGCCCTTGCGCTGTCCGATGGTGAACACGTGAATGCCGTCGTGCTGCCCAACCAAGTGACCGTCTTCGTCGACGATCTGGCCGGAGCGCGCTGGCGCATCGAAGCGCTTGCGCAGCATCTCTGCAAACGATTGGCCGGGTTCTACAAGACAAGCGTCCTGGCTTTCCGGCGTTTCGGCGCTGGGCAGGCTGTGTTGCCTCGCCAACGCGCGCACCTCGGGCTTGCACAGATGCCCGACGGGAAACAGGGCGCGTTCCAGCTGTGCCGGTGAAAGACCGGCAAGGAAATACGACTGATCCTTCGCGCCGTCGCGACCGCGCAAGAGCGCAGGCCGACCGGCGTCGCTTCTTTCCAAACGCGCGTAGTGCCCGGTGGCGACGCGCGGAATCCCGAGCCCTTCAGCCCACGCAAGCAGGATCCCGAACTTCACCCGTTCGTTGCATAGGAGGCACGGGCTGGGCGTGCGTCCGCCGGCGTATTCGCGCCAGGCCGGCGCCAGCACCAGGTCGGCAAAGTCCTTCACGCAGTCGAGCACGTAGTGGGGAAAACCGAGAAGGCCCGCCACCTCGCGCGCACGGGTGATGCCGTCGACGCCGCAGCAGGAACGGCTGCCGTGGGCGTCGTGGCATTCTTGCAGCTTCAAAGTCACGCCGATAAGCGAGTGCCCTTCTTGTTTGAGCAGAGCCGCCGCCACGCTGCTGTCCACGCCGCCACTCATGGCGATCGCAATGCGCTCGCTCATGACCGCACCTTGCGCAGAAGCGTCGTCGCCCGGACCACCAGCTCCGCCGCGCGTTCGATGTCTTCGTCGCTGTTGTCGCGGCCGAAGGAAAACCGTACCGCGGATCGTGCCTCAGTCTCGCTTTGTCCCATTGCCAGCAACACGTGCGACGGCGCGTGGTCAGCGGCGCTGCATGCGGCCCCGTTCGACACGGCCATGCCCAGCATATCCAGGTTGATGGCGATGGCCTCGCCGTCGAGGCCGTGGAAATCGATGTTCGAGGTATTGGCCAGCCGTGCTTGGCCGCCGTTGACGCGAGCGCCGACGACCCGGGCCAGGATCTGTGCTTCAAAGCGGTCGCGCAGAAGGGCCAAGCGCCGGGCGTCGGCGACAAGCCTGGCGCCTGCCAACTCGCACGCCTTGCCGAATCCAACGATGGCCGGGACGTTTTCGGTTCCCGGCCGCAAAGTGCGTTCCTGGCGGCCGCCCAGCACCAGCGGCGACAGGCATGTCCCTCGCCGGACGAAGAGCGCGCCCGCACCCTTGGGTCCGTGAATCTTGTGCGACGAGAGCGAGAGCAACGCCACGGGCAGCGACTTTGCGTCGATGGGCAACTTGCCCGCCGCCTGAACCGCATCGGTGTGCACAAGCGCGCCGCAAGCCGCGGCGGCCTTGACCACCTCTGCGACGGGCTGAATCGTGCCGGTTTCATTGTTGGCCAGCATCACGGAGAAGAGCGCCACGTCGGGCTTGGCTGCATCCGCGAGCGCGCCCAATTCCACCCTGCCCTCGCGATCGACGGGCAAGAACGTGACCGGGTGGCCGTCCTCCTGCAAGCACTTGCACGGAGCCAGCACGGCCTGATGCTCGATTGCCGACGTGACCACGCCGGTTCGTTCCCGCCCGGCCGCCCGAGCCGCGCCCAGCACGGCCAGGTTGTCCGCCTCCGTGCCTCCACTGGTGAAGATGATTTCGTCCGGCTGCGCGCCAATCAGGTTCGCCACTTGCGCACGCGCACGTTCCACCAGCCGACGCGCCTCCTGACCTGCCTGATGCAAGCTGGACGCATTGCCGAAGCTGTCCTCCAGCGCCACGGCCATCGCCGCCCGCACCTCGGGATCGACGGGCGTGGTTGCATTGTGGTCTGCGTAAATCATGGCGATGGGGGAAGAGGATGCTTTAGCGCGGAAGCGGTCCCTCAACCACCCGATTTAGTAGATGTGCACGAAGTACGGCCGATTCTTCAAAGGCGATGGTTGTCGGTGTAGATGACGATGGACGTGCTCAGGCCGTCGCACGGATTCTCGTCGACCGCCGCCTGTGTCTCGCCGGTGGCCCCAGCCGGCGAACCGGCGACGACGGCAGTCGCGACCACGACCAGTCCGAGCCACATACCAACGCGATCGTAGCATCGGGAACGGCGGGGAAGCCACCGCTACTGGACCACGATGCTGGCCACGCGCAGCCGGTCGCGGCCGTCGCTGGCGCTGGCGGGTGTGACGGGCTGGCGCTGGCTGCCTTTGAAGAGGCCCACGTAGACCGTGTACGTGCCGGCTGGCATGTTGGGGGTGAAGGCGATGTTCATGCGATCGCGAATGTGCTGGCCCGGGCGCCAGCGCTCCATCGGATACACGCCCTCCACGGGAACGTGGTCGAGATTGCGAAAGCCGGCTGGGCCGTCCAGGTGGAAGAACAGGTGCCAGGCGGGATCGAGCTTGCCGGCGAGCTCGAAGTGCGTCACCAGCTCGGCGCTATCGCCGCGGCGAACAGTGGGCGATGCCAGATCATAGCCGGCGACGCGCAAGCTTGGGCCGATCTGAGCGTTGATGGGATGCGCGGGCGGATTGCCCTGAGCGAGCCCGAAGGCCATCTTGTCGGCATAGCCGGCCGGTAGTGACAACAGGGCCACCTTGGCTCGCAGCTCGGCTTTCAATTGTGAACATTGCGGCTCGCCGGCGGGCTGGCCCCACACATCCTTCAATTCCCCGGGGTCACGGGCGATGTCGTAGCACTCGGTGGTGTTGTCGGGCGTCCAGTTCCAAATCAGATGATGGGTAGCGGTCACCAGCGCTCGGCGCTTGACGTTGCCTTCGTAGCTGACTTCCTGAAACACGGGATCGCGGGGCGGGTCGTCGGGCTTGCCCGCGAGCAGGTTGACCAGTGTGCGCCCGAGGTAGGACGGTTCGTGCCGCCCGCGCGCCAGGTTCACCATGGTGGGCGCCAGATCCACGTGTCCCACCGGTGTGGTTAAACGCTGCGCGGGCAGCCCTGGCACACGCACGATGAACGGCACCTTGGTGTGGGGCGTGTACAGGTGATAGCCGTGCGCGACGATGCCGTGCTCGCCCAGCGATTCGCCGTGATCGCCGACCACGATGATCATGGTTTTGTCCCACAGGCCCTCTGCGCGCAGCTCGTCGAGCACGCGGCCGAAGTGCATGTCCGCGAACCAGATCTCGCCGTCGTACAGGTCGACTTGCGAAGAGCCGAAGTCGGGCGCCTCCGGGTGGCGCTCGTAGTTGAGGTGCGGATCGTAGAAGTGCATCCAAAGGAAGAACTTCTCTTGTCCGTGCGCACGCAGAAAAGCGATGCCCTTGTCCGCCATCTGGCGCGCGGAGCTGCCCACAGACTCGGCGGGGCCGTTGACGTTGACGTGCAGGGCGGCGCAGGTGTCGTCGTAGTAGTCGACCCCGCGCTCGTAGCCGCGCTGATCGGCGCGATTGAAGTAGAGGTACGCGTAGAGTGCGCCGGTTGTGTAGCCCAGGTTCTTGAGCGACTGGGCGATCATGCGCTGGGTGGGCGCGATACGCGGCCACCAAATCGATTCGTCCCAGTCGATGGCCGACGGCCAGCGTCCGGTGGCGATGGCAGGCATCGAGTAGCGCGTGGACGGCGCGTGCGCCCAGCCGTTGACGAAGACCGTGCTCTCGGCGGCCAGGCGATCGATGTTCTGGGTCGTGGGCCGGCCATACCCGTAGGTGCCTACGTGATCGGCACGCAAGGTGTCGATGGTGACGAGGAGGATCTTGAGGTCGTGCGGGACCGCGTCGGGCACCGTCTGGAACGGCGGCGAGCGCAGTGCCGCGGCGGTCGCGTCCTTGCCGTCGCAGTCCTGATCGATGCCGTCGTCGGGCCAGTCGCGCGCGCCGGGATTGCGTTCCGGGTCGCTGTCGTCGCAGTCGCCGCCGCCGAAGAAGCGCGCGTAGCCGTCGTGGTCGAAATCGAACAACTTTTGGCCCTGCGCTAAAAGCTCGCCAGCCAACCCCGCGTGCGCCGACGCAGACTTGCGCGCGGCCTCGGACTCGGAAATCGTGAAGACCGCGACCAGCGCCAAGAACGGCAGCGCGACCGTCAAAGCCAGGTTGAAAGAGCTCGCGACGAGCTTCCTTCGCAGCAGGAAGGAAAGCACGGTCGTCGCAAGCACCAGCCCGACCGCAACCAGCACTTCCGTCCACGGCATGAACTGAAAATCCTTCACCCAGCGCATGCGGATGAGAAGCCCGACCGGCACGCCGAACAGCGCCAGCGCCGAAAGCACGCTTTGCCAAAGTCGAATGCGCGGCAGCAGCCCACTTGCCAGCGCGATCAAGAACGGAATGGCCGCCGCAAAGCCGGCGGCCCAGGTCGCGCGCGAAGCGAGCACGTCCTTGCGCAAGGGTGCTCGCGTACGCCAGACCACGAAGAAGATCGCGGTCTCCACCAGCAACGCCAGGGTGGGCGCCAACACGAGCACGCCCGCCGAGCTGATGGGTCTCGCCCGCCGGGACCGGTCCGAGTGCAGGCCGGGGATGTATCCAAGCACGCGTCCGACCGCCGGACCGACGAAGGTCGCGCCCACCGCCGCGGCCAGCGACGCCAACGTCACCACGCCCGCGGCCAGAAAACGGTTGTTGCGAGCTGCGGTGCCGGTGACGGACGCGACGGCCCCGCCGGCCGCGGCGCCGCCCGCCACAAGCCAGCCCAGTGCCGAGGCGATGCGCCCGCCCCTGCGACCGCGGCCCCAAGCCGCCAGCGCCATCAGCAACGCCAGTCCCGCGCCTCCCGCCGCAGCCACGACCAGATCGAACCCGAGGGTCAACACTGTGCAGCCAACGAATCCGCCAACCGGCAAGTGCGAAAGCCAGGCGGCGCGCACACCGTCCACCAGGCCGACCAATAACCCCGCCAGGACGGCAGAGCGAAATACCACGGCGGGCAAGCGCGGAATGGACATTCGGCTATAGAGCTATCAGGTTAGGCGCCGACGTCAAAGGCCGGGCGTTATTGCGCCACGCTCATCACGGTGAAGGCCAGGACAGCGAGCACAACTCCGGCGTACGAGCGCAGCGACAGGAAGTCCCCCAAGAGCAGCACGCCGAGCAGGTTGGCGAGCACGATGGAGGCGGCGCCGAACAGAGCCATGGTGCGACCAATCGGCACCGTGGCCAGGATGTAAAGCTGCCCCACGGTCGCGACCTGCCGGCTGACGATGTACACAACGAACCACAGCTTGAGGAAGGCCGTCGCCGTAAATCCGTATTTGCGCATGTTCCCGCGCGCCATCAGGTCGCCGGCAGAAAACAGCAGCTGGGTCGCCACGATGATCACGCTGGGCGACCTCAGCCAGTGGGCGAAGCTCACTGCGCTGGCTCCTTGCTCTTCAGGGCGGTGGTGAATTTGGGCGGTGCCTTCACCGATCGCAACGCCGAACGATGCAAGAGCACCGGCAATACCTTGCCGCTGGTGATGATCTCCATGTGGCCGAGACCCGACGCGATTTCTAGAACCTCGGCGCCTTGTTCCGCCCGGCAGAGGTCGTGGTAGGCCTCGGGCAGCCTCGCGCGCCGCCTGGCCGACGGGATCTCCGCCAGGAATGGCACCGCGTGCTTGACGGTGTCCTTGGTCACGAGGGTCATGCGCGGCTCGTCGGCCTTCCGGTGTTGGGCAAGCCAGGCCCGGAACTTGTCTTCCATGCCGTAGAGCGCGTCGAGCAGGATGAAGTTGTCGACCCTTCGCTCGGGCTTCTCTTCATCGGTCCACGGGCCGAGCGTGCGCCACGCGCCGCTGTGTCCGACCGCGACGATGGACCCGCGGGCGGTGATGCCGGGAAGCTGCCGTTCGACCTCGGCCAGAAGATCGGAAAGCACGGGCCAGACCACCTCTTCAGTGCTGCTGGTGGGCGCCTCGGGCACGATGAAGATCGCATTCACCTTGCTGCCGGCGAACTGCTCGGCCAACGCGTGGTCGACCCATGCAGCGTCGACGCTGGCGTAGTAGCCGTGCACGTAAACCACCGTACCGGCCGTTGCGGCGTCGTAACCGCGCGGCTGCCAGACATGAATCGGCCCCTTGGGGGTAAGAAGGCGCCAGTGCGCCCCACCGGAGACTTGGTCGGTGGCGGGCTCGCTGGTTCCGGTTGATGGAGCTCTGGCGGTGCGCCGGGTGACCATCATGTGTCCGTGTCCGTCGTTGTCGGGGTAGCCATAGTAGAAGGGGAGAAAGCGCTTGGGGCTGGCCTGCCAGAGCGACATGAACTCGTATTTCACCTGCGAGTACGCGGCGAGCATCGGGCCGTGAAACAGCCCCCAGGTTTCCTGCTCGAACCCGGCAGCGCGCGCCAGCGACGGCGGAACGCCAGTGGAATCTGAAAGCATCCATTCAGCATGATCGAGCAGGTACGATCGGATGTGAGAGAAGGTGCCGAACCACAAGAGATAGCTGGCCGCTTTGACGAGTGCCGTCACGCGCCCCTTGGCGACCAGGTGAAGCGCGAGCGGGTTGTTGGCGGCAAAATGCCTGTCGTCGAGATTCTGGGCGAAGTGACGATACACGCGCATCTTTGCCTGAGGATCCTGCCTTGCACGGAAGGCGATTTCGACATTGCAGAACGGACTTCGCTCGGCTGTCTTGTCGTCGAGATCCTTGGTGTCCAGATAGACGATGTTGCCCTCCGGATCCAGCCGGAAGTATCGCAGCGAAACCGGCTCGTAGCCGAACACGGACAGCGCGACGAGCGAGAAGGTAATCTCACCATTCAGCACGTCCCGCGCGCCGGCGCGCAGGTTGGTGGTCTTCGAGTGACTGACCGCGAACAGGCAGCGCAGTCGCTCGCGTGTAGATTGCAGGCTGATCAGGATCTGGGCTGCGCTGATCGACGCCAGATTGCGGATGTCGCCCGCGCGCTCAAGCGAAATGGTGGTGTATTCCTCTGCATCAGGAAAAGTGTTCAAGGCAGTGAACAGGTCACCGCCGCCAAATGGATACACCACGCGTTTCGGCAGATCTGCAGGCACCACCTGGGCCAGGTGGGCTCGCGTGCGATCGAGCCAGTTGGCGCGGTACCTGTCGATCAGATCCTGTAGCGACCGGCAGTAGCTCTGGAGAGCCGCCTTGGGCCACGCGTCCGACAGCGGGGCGTCGCCCAAGCAGGCGGCCAGCCGCATCAGGACCCTCGCGTCCTCCACAAGATTGACGCCTCCTTCTGCGATGGTCGACGGCGCGACAGCTTGGGATTGGGCAGACGCGGAGGTCGGCAGCAGCGAGATGGCCGCCAGCATCTGGCCGCACAGAAGAAGCCACGTCGGACAGATTGGCCGTCGTTTCACGCGCGCAATCTACCCCAGCCGGGATCCCCCGCGAAAGGGCATTGCGGCAAATGGATGCGAAAATCGACGTCTAAAGTGCGGCACTGCCCGGCTCGGGCGCGTCCGTCTGGCCGCAAGAATCGGCGGCCCCACGGCGCACTTCGTCCTACCGAAGGCCGGATCCGTGGTGTAGGACTTAGGCAATCCTCTTTTGACACACTCAACTCAATTCCTCGATTGGAGCTCTTCTCATGCCGCTTATCCCGCTTCGCCCGCTGCTTGATCACGCCGCACAAAACGGTTATGGCGTCGCCGCCCTGAACGTCAACAACATGGAACAGATCCAGGCCATCATGGAGGCTGCACGCGCCACGCAGAGTCCGGTCATCGTCCAGGCGTCGCGCGGTGCGCGCAAGTACACCAACGACAACTTCCTGCGCCACCTGATGCTGGCCGCGGCCGAGCTGTATCCCGAGATCCCCATCGTCATGCACCAGGATCACGGAAACTCCGTGGAAACGTGCGTAAGCGCAATTCGTTACGGCTTTACCAGCGTGATGATGGACGGCTCGCTCGAGGCCGACGGCAAGACCCCGTCGAGCTATGAGTACAATGTCGCGGTCACGCGCGAGGTGGTGAACATTGCGCACCGGTTTGGCGTTTCCGTGGAAGGTGAGCTCGGCTGCTTGGGCTCACTTGAGCACGGAACCGGTGAAAAGGAAGACGGCCACGGCGCCGAGGGGAAGCTCTCGCTGGACCAGCTTCTTACCGACCCGGCCCAGGCGGTCGACTTCGTCCAACGCACCGGGCTCGACGCGCTGGCGGTCGCCGTCGGCACCAGCCACGGTGCCTACAAGTTCTCGCGCAAGCCGACCGGCGACGTTCTGGCCATGAAACGCATCGAGGAAATCCACACCAAGCTCCCGAACTGCCACCTGGTCATGCACGGGTCCAGCTCGGTGCCAGCCGAGCTATGCGGCATCATCAACAAGTACGGCGGCGCGATGAAAGAGACTTATGGCGTCCCGGTCGAAGAAATTCAGCGTGGTATCCGCGCCGGCGTGCGCAAGATCAACGTCGACACCGACAACCGGCTCGCCATCACCGGCGCGATTCGCAAGGCGTTCGTCGACAAGCCGGCCGAGTTCGACCCGCGCTACTACCTCACGCCGGCCCGAGCCGCCATGCAGAAGGTCTGCGAAGAGCGTATGCGCCAGTTCGGTCAGGCCGGCCAGGCAAGCAAAGTCCCGGCGGTCTCCCTCGACGACATGGCCAAGGCCTACCTGGGCGGAAAATTCGGTGACAGCGCCAAGCCCGACGACAAGGCTGGGCGAGTAAAGAACTAAGCGGGTTTCGGGCGAGACTGCCCGGCAGGGCGGCGAATCATCGGCATGAGGTCCGCGCTGGGCCCGGCCGACCGCGACGAGTATAGTTGCCCCATGGCAGACGCCGCGAGAAAGGTCGCCACGTACGACGACGTCCTGTCCGCGCCACCGGCCGATGCCCACTGGTCGTTGCTCGCGACCTTCGCCGACGACGAACGCGTGCGCGCCGAGCCCTTCGACGCCATCGAGCTTGAGCTCGGCCTTTTGTGGGCCGACGTCGAGCCGGTGGCGACGAAGTAGGCGACCGCGGGCACGCCGGTGCACGCGATGGCCGCTGCCCAATTCTTGGGCCGCTCGTGTAGCGATCGCTAGAACCGGCCGCCGCAGGCAGCCCCAGCCAGGGTCGGCGCGCAGGTCACCGAAATGCCAGCGTGCTGTGCCGACGGCGTGCGCGGCGAATCGGTCAGCCAGAAGGTGATCGCCAGACCGGCGGCCAGCGCGGCGGCGCTGTATCCGACAATGGCAACCGTGTGCGCGGTGTCGGCAGCGTCAGCCAAGTCCTTGCATTGTCCCGGGGCGCCGCACGTCGGGTCGTTGTTGTAGTCCTGATTCTTCGAGTAGTAGCGCGCGTGCTCGACGATGCCGAGCCCAAGAAACGCGGCCGCGGCGCCGGTGGCAATCCACTTGGCCGTGTGCTGCCAGGGATGCTCGTCGGGAAGGGCGGCGGCTGGGGTGGGATTGGTTGCGGTGGCCGCCGGCTGCATCGCGTACCCCTGTGGTGGGTACGCGAGCGCCGGCCCGGGCGCCACCGGGGCCGGCGATTGCACGGGCGCGGGCGGAGGTTCAGCAGCCACGCGCGGCTGGTTCTTGGCGGCGGCGGCTTCGCAATCGGCGATGTGCTTGTTCACGTCGTCTCTGACCGATGCGCTGAGTTTCCCGGCCTTGCGCAGGTATTCCTTGAAGCGCTCGGCTGCCTCCACGTAGCGCACGTTCTGCTCGTAGCAACGGCCCTGGTTGTAGAGAAAAGTCGGATCCTCGGTCTCAACGAAGAGCTCGGCCAGAATGGAGACCCCTTTGACATAGTCGCCGGAGAGACACGCCGTCTTTGCCTGCCGCTCCCTGGCCTGCTCTTTTGCCGCGTAGTGCGGCTTCGCCGCCCTGGCTTGCTGACCAGCAGCGAAGGTGACAACAAGAACCGCAAGTGTGAGACGTACCTGCATGGCGGACCCTCTACGTCGATGCGAAGCTACACCACTTTCGGGGGAGGAGAAAGGCCGCTCCGGCCGGGCTATACGCGTGGCAGTGAGACGACGGTGAGGCAATGGCGCCTTTCGCCGATTCGTGTCACCCTGTCTTTCGTGGACCTGACACCGAAGCAGACCGCCGAGATTCTGCGTCAGCGCAGCGCCGAGGCGCGCGCCCAGGCAGAGGCCCGCGCCCGTGCGACGCGCGAGCAGGTCATCCAAGCGGTCAAGG
>CAZBIU010000067.1:3523-23011 GCA_964491625.1 uncultured Myxococcales bacterium | reverse complement strand
TGGTCACGCACCAGACTGGCCCGGAGGGGCGCATCGTCAATCGCCTGCTGATAGAGCAGGGCATCTCGATCGCGCGCGAGCTCTACGCCTCGGTGCTGGTGGATCGAGGAAGGAATCGCGTGGTGGTGATGGTGTCGGCCGCGGGTGGCATGGAAATCGAGGAGGTGGCCGCGAAGTCGCCGGCCAGCATCCTGATGGAGCACGTGGATCCCGCGGTCGGGCTGGCGGCGTACCAGGCGCGCAATCTCGCCTATGCGCTCGGTCTCAAGGCCGATGCGGCGAAGAGCGCGACGTCGTTCTTGCTCAAGCTCTACCAGTCATTCGTGGCGTTGGATGCCTCGCTGGTCGAGATCAATCCCTTGGTGGTGACGTCGGACGACCGCGTGCTGGCGCTCGACTGCAAGATGACCTTCGACGACAACGCGCTCGACAAGCACAAGGAACTCGCCGAGATGCGCGACTTCGACGAAGAAGATCCCACCGAGCGGGAGGCGCGCGCCTTCGATTTGAGCTTCATCAAGCTCGACGGATCGATCGGGTGCATGGTTAACGGCGCGGGCCTGGCCATGGCAACCATGGACATCATCAAGTTCTTCGGCGGCAGTCCGGCGAATTTCCTCGACGTAGGCGGCGGCGCGAGCAAGGAAAAGGTGACCGCCGCGTTCAAGATCCTCACCGCGGATCGCTCGGTCAAGGGCATCTTCGTCAACATCTTCGGCGGCATCATGAAGTGCGACGTGATTGCCGGTGGGATCATCGCGGCGGTCGGTGAAATCGGCCTGCGGGTTCCCCTGGTGGTGAGGCTCGCGGGCACCAACGTCGAGTTGGGCAGCAAGATGCTGAAGGAATCTGGGCTACCTATCACGACCGCAACCGACATGGCAGACGGTGCCCGGCGCATTGTCGAGTTGGTGTCGGGGAGGAAAAACTAGCCATGTCGATTCTTGTGAACGCGAACACGCGGGTCGTGGTGCAGGGGTTGACCGGCTCGGCAGGCACCTTCCACGCAAAGCAGATGCGCGAGTACGGGACCAAGGTCGTGGGCGGCGTCACGCCCGGCAAGGGCGGCACGGTTCACGAAGACTTTCCGATCTTCGACACCGTTGCCGAGGCCGTGGCTGCTACGGGCGCCAACGCCAGCGTGATCTTCGTTCCTCCCCACGGCGCGGCCGACGGGATTTTGGAGGCGGCCGGCGCAGGTGTGGAAGTCATCGTGTGCATCACCGAGGGCATCCCCGTGCTCGACATGGTCCGTGCGAGAAGGGCGCTTGAAGGCAAGAAGTGTCGACTGATTGGCCCCAACTGTCCAGGCGTGATCACGCCCGGCGCCGCGAAGTTGGGCATCATGCCGGGCTACATACACAAGCCGGGCTCCGTCGGCATCGTGTCCCGGTCGGGAACCCTGACTTACGAGGCCGCCTTTCAAATCACCGAGCTGGGTCTTGGGCAAAGCACCGCCGTCGGCATTGGCGGCGACCCGGTGAAGGGATTGGACTTTATCGACTGTCTCGCACTGTTCGAGCGCGACGAGCAGACCAAGGCGATTCTGCTGATCGGTGAAATCGGCGGTACCTCCGAAGAGGACGCCGCCGCCTTCATCAGGGCGAACGTGAGAAAGCCCGTGGCCGCCTTCGTCGCCGGCCTCACCGCGCCTCCCGGACGGCGCATGGGCCACGCCGGCGCCATCATCAGCGGCGGCAAGGGCAAGGCCGCCGACAAGATCGCCGCGCTGAAAGAGGCCGGCATCGCCATCGCACCGACCCCTGCGGATCTTGGGAAGACCGTTGTCGCGATGATGAAGTAGCTACCAGCGATCGGGTCGCCGCACCTGTTTCCGCCCGTTGGGGCTCTCTTCAGTCGGACACTGCAGGAAATGACCGAACTCGTAAGGACGCATCGTCGTGCTGGCGCAATGTGCCGGCAAGCATACTCCTTCTCCCCGCTGCGCTCGGGCGCAGGTGAACAGCGGCGAGATTGCAGTAGCCGCCACCTGTTACCGACTCGCCCGGTCGGGCCGGAAATCGACGAGCAGGTTTTCCATCGCCGACCAGATGTGGGACACGTCGTCGGCGTAGATGAGAAGGTCGCGACGCTTGCCGTGGACGTCGGTCACGTGGCCGGGCAGCTCGGCTTCTTTGTGAAAGCCCAGCTTCTCGAAGGTGCGCTTGGCCGCGGGCTGGCCCTCCACCATCTGGGCAATCAGTTTGTCGATGCCGGCGTCGGTGGCGATCTTGACGATCTGGCGGGCCAGGGCCAAGCCAAGCCCCTGGCCGCGCGCCAAGCGGTCCACACTGAGGCGGATCTCACCCACGTGTCGGCTCCAGCCGTGAAGCGTCCGGTGCAGCGTGCCCTCACCGCGGATCTTGCCGTCGACTCTGCCGATCACGCTGATGGCTTCTCCGCAGGCGAGCTTGGCGAGAAATCGGTCAAGCCAGTCCGCCGTGGTGACGTCGTCCATCAGCAACAGGCGGTCTTCCGGCGGCATGCCTCGATAGAATTCCAGAAGCCCGCCGCCGTCGGTGGGCCCCACCAGCGACAGCGTCGCGACGTTGCGGTTCTTGAGACGCAGGATGCAGGGAAGCTCCAACGCGTCGGTCATGCAACCCCTTAGGCCAGCTTCGATTGGCCGAATTCGTAGCCCTTGCCCAGGGCGCGCAGGTTGAGGCTTTCGGTCCCTTTGGGAACTGAATCGAGAACTGCCTTTTCGACCGCATCGCAGGGCAAAAGGCCGGTGGCCCCGGCGAAGAAGCCCACCATTACGATGTTCAGCACCAGCCTGCGGCCGAGCTCCTCGGCGAAGCGCGTGGCGGGGATTCCAAGCGATCGCGACGACGCCGACAATTTGCCCGTCGTTTGCACCAATTCCTCCTCGAACAGCACGAGCCCTTCCGGCTTGAGCTGCGGTGCGAATTGCGTGAATGCGTCCTGGGACATCAGCACCAGGATGTCGGGTCGGCGCACGTAGGGATACCCGATAGCGTCGTCCGAGACGATGACCTGGGCGCTGCACGCGCTACCGCGCGCCTCGGGCCCGAAGGCCTGCACCATGGCGGCGTGCTTGCCGCCGTAAATGGAAGCCGCCTTGCCGATGATGGAGCCGCACAGGATGACGCCTTGACCACCCAGTCCACCGACGCGAATTTCAGTTCTGGTCACGTTACCCTCCGTACGGCGAATAGTGGGGCCCGATGCTCTGTTTGAAGTGATCATTCATGGCGTCGAGCCACGTGGGTCGCTCTCGGTCCACGAATTTGCCGACCACGATCTTGCCGTCGAAGGTAAGCCCCACTTCCTGCGTGTTGGCGCCGTTCTTCACCAGGCTGTTCTGCTTGTAGTACTTGAGCTCGTCGATGCCGTCGCCGCGCTTGTTACGGCGCGAGTACAGGGTCGGGCAAGGTGAGATCGCTTCGATGAAGACGAAGCCCTTCTTGCGCAGCCCCTCCAGCATCGCCTTGGCCAGTTGGCGAACGTGGAACACGGTCCAGCGCGCGACGTAGACGGCGCCGCACGCGTCCGCGAGAAACGGTAAATTCAAAGGCTGTTCGAAGTTGCCGAACGGCATGGTGGTCTGCTTGGCGCCGATGGGCGTGGTGGGCGCGACCTGGCCGCCGGTCATGCCGTAGGTGAAGTTGTTCACGCACACGATCATCAGGTCCATGTTGCGGCGGGCGGCGTGCACGAAGTGATTGCCGCCGATGGCGGTCAGGTCGCCGTCGCCCGAATACACAACCACCTTCAGCTTCGGATTTGCCAGCTTAAGCCCGGTGGCAAAAGGAATCGCGCGACCGTGCGTGGTGTGAAAGGAGTCCAGGTTCATGTACCCAGCCACGCGGCCCGTGCAGCCGATGCCCGATACCACGGCGATCTGATCCAAGTCCATGCCAGACTCGGTGAGCGCCCGGGTGAAACAATTGACGGTGGTCCCGATGCCGCAGCTTGGACACCAGATGTGCGGGATGCGTTCCTGGCGCAAGTAGGGCATCACCGGATTCACGGTGTCGATGTCGCGCAGCAGCTCGGGGGCGGTGTTGGTGGTCATTGCGATACCTCGACAATCTTCTTGAGAATGGCTTCTGGCTCGTGCACCGAGCCGCCCGCATGGGGAATGCTGATCACCTCGGCGCTGCCCTTCACCGCGCGCTCCAGCTCGATCACCATCTGGCCCATGTTCAGCTCGGGCATGATGAAGGTCTTGACCCGTTTTGCTAGCTCGCGCATGCGGCCCCCCGGGAACGGCCACAGGATGCGCGGTCGCAGGTGGCCCACCTTGATTCCGCGCTGGCGGGCGTCTTCCACGGCGGACTTGGCGATGCGCGAGGTGATGCCGTACGAGACCACGATGATTTCGGCGTCGTCGACGTAGTCCTCGATGATGTCCACCAGATCGTCCGCGTGGTCGCGGATCTTGTTAATCAATCGCCGCACCAGCTTGTCCTGGGTCGCGCTGTTCATCGCCGGATAGCCGCGTTCGTCGTGCGTGAGGCCGGTGACGTGGATGCGGTAGCCTTCGCCCGCCTTGGTCATCTCGGGCACCAAGTCGTCGGGCGTGGTCGCAAAGGAGCGGTACTCCGCCTTCGACTTGCTGGTGAATTTTCGGGGAATGATCTGAATCTGCTCGGGCGCTGGTATCTCTACCCGCTCGACCATGTGTCCGACCACCTCGTCCATCATGAACATGACGGGCGTGCGGTAGATCTCGGACAGGTTGAAGGCCTTGATCATGAGGTCGAAGCATTCCTGCGGGGAGTTGGGAACCAGCGCGATGATTTCGTAGTCGCCGTGGCTGCCCCAGCGTGCCTGCATCATGTCGCTTTGGGCGGGTAAGGTGGGCAGGCCTGTGGACGGGCCGCCGCGCTGGACGTCCACCCAGACCCCAGGTGTCTCGGTCATGATCGCCAGCCCGATGTGCTCCATCATCAGTGAGAATCCCGGACCGCTGGTGACGCTAAGAGTTTTCTTGCCACCCCAAGCTGCCCCCTGCACGGCGATGCTGGACGCCAGCTCGTCTTCCATCTGGATGAAGACCCCTCCCACTGTCGGAATGCGCAATGCGAAGCGTTCGACGATTTCCGTGGACGGCGTGATCGGATAGCCGGCGACGAAGCGACAGCCGGCGGCGATGGCGCCCTCACACGCGGCGTGGTCGCCGTCGATGAATTGCAGTCCGGTCAGGACGCCAGCGGGCTCGGCGGCGGTGGGAACCTGGGCTGGCCATGCCTTGGCCACGGGCGTGGGCAGCGCAGCCGGCCGCTTGGCCTTTCTTTCGTCGAGGTCTTTCCAGCGTTCGCCGTAGATGGCAAAATCGGGGCAATAGAGACCGCACAGATCGCAGCCGGTACACGCCTCGGGGGTCTGCAGAACCGGAAAGTGATAGCCCTTGGGGTTGAAGTCCTTCGAAAAGGCCAGGCAGTCGGTGGGACAGAAATCGATACAGAAGGAGCAGCCCTTGCAGATCTCGGTCCTGACAAACACCGTACCCTTTCCAGGTCGCTCTGTGGTTGTGGAATCGCTCATACGTCGCCTCCCTCTCGCGGCTTGGATTGGCAGTGTACCACACGGAGGGTAAGGGACGCATAAAAGAGGACCCAATAGGTCGAAATTATCCCACAGGTCGGGTGCGCGGCGTGAACGTGCTCTGCCAATGTCCTCTGGCCTCGCGATTCGCGTCGATCCGCCGGGCCTCCTGAAAACAGGAGCTGCCTTGCCTGTTTTATGAGAATGCTTCGCACCTGCGGCAAAATCAGGACTTCCCGCTTGCTATTTTCTGGTGACGTCGCGTAAGGACATGGTAAGTAGAAAACCATGGCGGCACTCTGGTCATTTCTGCGATCCAGCATCGGGCTTAAGGTGCTGATGGCGGTTTCGGGCTTCATTCTGTTCGGGTTCTGTGTGGAGCACCTGGTCGGCATGATGCTGTTCTTTAAGGGCCCGGCGACCATCAACGGATACGGTAGCCTGCTTCGCATCTCACCGGCGGCTCTGTGGACTGCTCGAAGCGTGATTCTGACTTCCGTGGTTGTGCACATCTGGACCGCGACGAGCTTGGTGCTGCGGCAGTGGGCCGCCCGTCCGGTGGGCTACCACGCGAGGAGCTGGCGTACGTTCTCATACGCGGCGCGAACCATGAAGTATTCGGGGCCCATGGTCTTGGCCTTCGTGGTGTTCCACCTCGCGCATTTTACCTGGGGGTTGAACGTGACGCCGGCACCCTATATCGAGGGCGATGTGTACGCCAACATCTCGAACAGCTTCCAGTACGGATGGGTGGTTTGGGTATACGTCGTCGGCACCAGCCTGGTTGGGCTGCACCTTTTGCACGGGGGATTCAGCATGTTTCAGTCGATCGGTGTCCGGGATGGTCGAATCGATGGCGCGATTCGCACCATCGTGGGCGCGGCGACGCTGGTGTTTGTCGCCGGTTTCATCTTCTTGCCGTGCGCGGTCTTCTTCAGGCTGGTGGGGGGCTGATGGCGATGGAGCTGAAATCCAATGTCCCACCTGGACCCATCGCCACCGCGTGGTCGCGCCATCAGTTTGAGATGAAGCTGGTGAACCCCGCCAACAAGCGGAAGTTCAATGTGATCGTCGTCGGTTCCGGGCTCGCTGGCGCGTCGGCCGCGGCCTCGCTGGCCGAGCTGGGTTACGATGTTCGGTGCTACTGCTATCAGGACAGCCCGCGCCGCGCGCACAGCATCGCCGCCCAGGGCGGGATCAACGCGGCCAAGAACTACCAAAACGATGGCGACAGCGTGTTTCGCCTGTTCTACGACACCGTCAAGGGCGGCGACTTTCGCGCCCGCGAGCATAACGTGTATCGCCTGGCCGAGCTGTCGGCGGCGATTATCGACCAATGCGCGGCCCAAGGCGTCCCGTTCGCGCGCGAATACAACGGCTTTTTGGCCAATCGATCCTTCGGCGGCGCCCAGGTCTCGCGCACGTTCTATGCGCGCGGGCAGACCGGCCAGCAATTGCTGCTGGGCGCGTACCAGGCGCTGGAGCGGCAGATTGCGGCGGGTAAGGTGACCATGTATCCACGCACCGAAATGCTCGACTTGGTGGTCGTGGATGGGCGCGCGCGCGGCATCGTCACCCGCGACTTGGTAAGCGGAAAGCTCGAATCGCATGCCGCCGACGCGGTGGTTCTGGCCACCGGCGGCTACGGCAACGTATTCTTCCTCTCCACCAACGCCAAGGGCTGCAACGTCACCGCGACCTGGCGGGCGCACAAGCACGGCGCCGGCTTCGCCAATCCCTGTTTCACCCAGATTCATCCGACCTGCATTCCCGTGTCCGGCGACCATCAATCGAAGCTGACTCTGATGAGTGAGTCGCTGCGCAACGACGGGCGGGTCTGGGTTCCCGGCAAGGCAGGCGACAACCGCAAGCCGGCCGATATTCCCGAGGCCGAGCGCGACTACTACCTGGAACGGCGCTACCCGGCATTCGGCAATTTGGTTCCACGCGACGTGGCCAGTCGGGCGGCCAAGGCGGTGTGCGACGATGGCCACGGCGTAGGACCTGGAGGCCGCGGCGTATACCTCGATTTCGCCGACGCCATCGAGCGGATGGGCGAGGTGGCGATCCGCGAGCGCTATGGAAATCTGTTCGAGATGTACGAGCGGATCACCGACGAGAATCCGTACCGGGTACCCATGCGCATCTACCCGGCGGTGCACTACACCATGGGAGGCTTATGGGTGGATTACAACCTCATGAGCACGATTCCCGGGCTTTTCGTGGCTGGCGAGGCCAATTTCTCCGACCACGGGGCCAATCGCCTGGGTGCTTCGGCGCTGATGCAGGGGCTGGCCGACGGCTACTTCGTTATCCCGTACACCGTCGGAAACTACCTCGGCGCGAGCCGGCTGGCGAAAGTCGACAAAGGCGGTCCTGAATTCAAGAAGGTCGAGGCGGAGGTCGGGGAACGGATCAAGAGGCTGGTCGGCAACAAGGGGAAGCGAACCGCGCTGTCGTTCCATCGCGAGCTCGGCAAGCTTCTGTGGGACAACTGCGGCATGGCGCGCAACCAAGCCGGCCTGAGCGCTGCGCGCGACCGTATCCCTCAGCTTCGCGAAGAGTTCTGGAGTCAGGTCATCGTGCCTGGTGCTGGCGCCGAGCTGAACCAGGCGCTGGAATATGCTGGACGCGTCGCGGACTTCATGGAATTCGGGGAGCTCATGTGTCGGGACGCCTTGGAACGCCGAGAATCGTGCGGCTGTCACTTCCGCGAGGAGTTCCAGACCGCCGACGGCGAGGCCAGGCGCAACGACGAGGAGTTTGCCCACGTGGCGGTCTGGGAATACCTAGGTCAAGACAAGGACGAGCTTTTGCACAAGGAATCGCTGAGCTTCGAGACCGCCCACCTGGCTCAGAGGAGCTACAAATGACCACTGGAGGCCAAGCGCAATGAAAGTTGTCCTTAAGGTGTGGCGCCAGGAAGGTCCGGAGGCGCCCGGCCAACTGCAGCGAATCGACGCGGATGAAATCACACCGGATATGTCCTTTTTGGAGATGCTGGATGTGGTGAACGAGCGGCTGACCTTGTCCGGGCAGCGGCCCATCGCCTTCGACCACGACTGCCGCGAAGGGATCTGCGGCTCGTGCGGGGTGGTCATCAACGGAGTGCCTCACGGCCCCCGGCCGGGCACCACGACCTGCCAACTCCATATGCGCCAGTTTCGCGATGGGCAGACCATCGTGATCGAGCCTTTCCGCGCCAAGCCCTTCCCGGTGCTACGCGACCTGATTGTGGACCGCAGCGCGCTGGACCGGATCATCGCGGCCGGCGGCTTCGTCGGCGCGCGGGCGGGCTCTGCACCCGACGGCAACGCGATTCCGGTGGCGAAGGACAAAGCGGACGCGGCGATGGACGCGGCGGCGTGTATCGGGTGCGGCGCGTGCGTGGCGGCCTGTCCCAACGCGTCGGCCATGCTGTTCGTAGGCGCAAAGATCTCGCACCTTGGGCTTCTGCCCCAGGGACAGCCCGAGCGCTGGAGTCGAGCGGAGTCCATGGTGGCTACGATGGACAAGGAGGGGTTTGGGCACTGCACCGCGGTCACCGAATGTGCGGCGGTCTGTCCCAAGGGGATTCCGATGGACGTCATCGGGCGGATGAATAGGGACCGAATTGGTGCGATTTTTCTGGTAGCAAGAAGGACATGGGAAGCGGATAATTCCTGATAGGGTCTAGGTGCCGCGGGGAGCGTGGGCCCCGAGACCCGAGGGTCCGTTTCGATCAACGGGGGTGACCATGACTTCTTGTACGAGATGCGCGAAAGACTTTCCCGCGGACTACAAGTATTGCCCGCTGTGCGGCGTTCCGTTCGCCAACGAAGGCGACCCGAATTACTGGGGCCGCAAGGCGCTGACCTCGCGGCTCGACGGCGAGGATCTGTCGACGTCCATCGAAGCGATCAGGAAGGCGTGCGAACTGGCTCCGCAGAACGCCCACCTTCTGTCCGGGCTCGGGAACCTTTACTACCGCGCAGGCGAGCTGGAGAAGTCGATCGAAGTCTTTCGCAAGGCGGTCGCCATAAAAACGGACTATCCAGATGCGCATTACGATCTGGCCCTTGCGTACTACCGGACCGGGCAGATCCACCGCGCGATCAAGTCGCTGGAAACGTGTGTGGAAATCGACCGCGACTACCTGGCTGCGTACTACTGGTTGGGAATCACGTACTACCACGTGGGCAAGCAGACCGAAGCCATTGCGGCCTTCCGCCATCTGCTCGCGCTGAACCCGGCATCGGTGATTGCCAACTATCATCTTGGGGTCAATTACGCATCGATGGGCAACCACGAGAAGGCGATCGCGAATTTCAGGCGCGTGCTTGAAGTCTGCCCCGAGGACCAGGCCGCTGCCTATCACCTGGGCATGGCGTACTACAACGCGCACAAGGTGTTCGAGGCGACCCATGTATTCCAGAAGGCGCTGGAGCACGACCCGTCGGATCAGCGGGCGCAGCAGATGTACGAGATGCTGACCGAAGTGCCCGGCGTGTAGCAGCGGGGGCGGTACCAGCGCGGTTGACCTTGGCGGCGCAGGGGCGCTAGCCTTGCGAGACCATGGCGACTATCACGTCTTCGGTGGAGATGATTGGCGGTCCGCTGGCCGATGCCGAACAGCTGGATGAACGGATCGGGTGGCTGCGCAGGCGATTCCCCCGGGCGATTATCGATCGGTACTTGGGCCTGATTCCAGAGCTCGGCGATCGGGTCCTGCTTGCGCCCGGCGCGGCCGTGGTTGGGGACGTGCGCTTGGGCAAGGACGTGTCCGTCTGGTACAACGCTGTCGCGCGTGGGGATCTGGCGCCTGTTATCGTCGGCGATCGGTCCAACATCCAGGACGGCAGCGTCATGCACGTCGCCGACGGCTCGCCCTGCGTGGTCGGCGCGGACGTGGTGGTCGGGCATCGCGTGATGTTGCACGCGTGCCGGGTGGAAGATGCTTGCCTTATCGGCATGCAGGCGACGCTGCTCGACGATTGCGTGATCGGCGAAGGATCGATCGTCGGTGCCGGCGCACTGGTCACCCAACGAACGGTGATCCCGCCGCACAGCCTGGCCCTGGGCACGCCGGCGAAGGTCGTGCGTACCATCGATGCCAGCATGGGCGACGAGCATCGGGCGCTGGCCGCCAAGTACGTGCGCACCAAAGAGAACTACCTACGGGACAGCCTGCGGCACGGCTAGTCGGCGTAAGCCGATGGGCGCAACGGCCAACAGGCCGGGCAACGCGCTCGGCCTAGGCGTTGCGGCGGCGGCCAGGGGGACAGCCTCATGCGCCGGGCCGTTTCTACCGATTGTGGCTGGCGTGAAAGAGCTCAGCCCAGCGTCAACTCCGAGGAGCCATGACTGAATTCTTCGCCAACTTGAAAATGAAATGGAAGTTGTTCCTGCTAAGCGGAATGGTCGCTGCAGGCTTCGCCCTCTACGCGGGGCTCTCGCTGTCCACGTTGAACCGGGTCATGGTCAACGGTCCCATCTACGAGCAAATCGCCGCCAACAAGGACCTGATTTCCGACGTGCTTCCTCCCCCGGAGTACGTGATCGAAACGTATCTGACGGTCTTTCAGATGATGGAGGAAAAGGATCCCTCTGCGCTAGCCAAGCTGATCGAAACCTGTGCTTCCCTGAAGAGAGACTACATGGACCGTCATAGCTTCTGGCAAAAGACGCTACCCCAAGGTGAGCTGAAGGATCTGATGGTGCGCGTCTCCTTCGAGCCCGCGATGGAGCTCTATTCGTTGCTTGAAGACGAGTACATTCCCGCAGCGCGCAGGGGTGATCGGAGAGCCATGGGCGCGCTGCTGTCGGGCCGGTTAAAGACCCTGTACGCAAGACATCGAGCCGCCATTGACCAAGTTGTCGAGCAGGCCAATCGGACGAATGCCGCCATCGAGGAATCGTCAAGAGCGGCAATCCATCACGCCGTTCTTGAAATGATCGGCACGGCCCTGGTCTTGGTGCTGGTGGTCGTGGCGTTGAGTCGGATGTTGAGCGGGCTCATCACCAAGCCGCTCGGCCAAGGCGTAAGGCTGGCAAACGCGATCTCCAAGGGAGACCTGGCACAAAGGATCGACCTGCAGCGACGTGATGAGATCGGCGATCTGTCCCATGCCCTGCAGGGCATGGCCGAGAATCTGCGCAAGCTGGTGGGCGACATCAATCATGGGGTAGAGGCTCTCACCTCGTCGTCTTCTTCGCTGACGTCAGCCGCAGAGGACACCATCTCAAGCGTCACGAAAGTATCCGCGCGGACGGCGTCTGTCGCGAGTGCCGCGGAGGAGTCGAGCGCCAACACCGGCTCGGTCGCTGCCGGGATGGAACAGGCTTCGAGCAACCTGACCTCGGTCGCTAGCGCAACCGAAGAGATGAGCGCCACGGTCGGCGAGATTGCCGCCAATTCGGAGAAGGCGCGTTCCATCAGCGAGCAGGCCTCCGCGGAAGCGCGGGGCATCACCACGCTGATGCAGCAGCTTGGCCAATCGGCACAGGAAATCGGAAAGGTGACCGAGACCATCACGGTCATTTCGTCTCAGACGAATCTTTTGGCCCTCAACGCCACTATCGAGGCGGCGCGCGCCGGATCGGCAGGAAAGGGCTTCGCCGTGGTCGCCAACGAGATCAAGGAGCTTGCCGGCCAGACGGCGGCTGCCACCGAGGACATCAAAGGCAAGATCGCCAGCGTGCAGGCGTCCGCCGGGGGCGCTGTGGCGGACATCGACAGGATTTCGGGCATCATCAGCGAGGTAGGAACCATCGTGGAGAGTATCGCCGCGGCCATCGAGGAACAATCGGCAGTCACCAAGGATCTCGCATCCAACATCGCGCAGGCCTCGCTCGGCGTCAAAGACGCCAAGGAACGCGTGGCCCAGATTGCCACGGTGTCGAGATCGATCGCGCAGGACATCGCGGAGGTGAATCGGTCGGTGGACGGCATCGACCAAAACGGTCACCAGGTTCGCAGCAACGCGGCCGATCTCGCAAACCTGAGCAATCAGCTGAAGACCTTGATGGCACAATTCAACTTGTAGGTAGGGCGAGAGGCCTGATCTAGCGAAGCGGTCCAGGAAGCCTGGCTGGAGCACTAAGTTAAGCTGGGTTCCAAGTCTGACGATGTCACCTTCGATTCAATGTCATTGTGCTCGACCGGGTTTCGGAGGCTTCTCTTGGTCGCAGTTGCGGCCACTGCCGCGTGCTCGTTCGACCCTGACAGGTTGCGCGCACATGCCTACAGTGACGCGGGCGTCGCTTTCGATCAAGCTCCTGCGGGCAGGGAGCCAGCCGACGGTGGCGATGCCGTTTCGGCAATTCCGACCGATGCTCGCGGGGCGTTGGATAGGTCGCTCGCCGGCGAGGAGGCGGGGCGCGACGGAAATGCCGATGGCGCGCAACCACTCGATTTCGGCGGGCGGCCCTCGGAAGACGTCTTCGCTTCAATTGATGTAAGCGATGTCTTCGACGGAGCGGACGTAGGTGGCGAAGCGGCTGGTGCTGAGATCCCGCCAATGGCGTCGACGGATGCGATCGGCGCCGACGGTGCGATGGGTGTCGGTGGTGCGACCGGGGCTGGCGGCCAGACGGGAATCGGTGGCGCGACGGAAGTAGACGCAGCCAGAGATTCGGGCGATACTGCTGGCGTAGGAGGCAAGACCAGCGCAGGCGGTGCCAGAGGGTCGGGCGGCGCGACCGGCGCTGGTGGTGCCTCGGGCGTCGATGCGCCAGCGAATTCAGGTGGCACCATCGGGGCCGGTGGCGCGTCAGGCATCGACGCAGTTACGAACTCGGGCGGCAGAACCGAGGCTGGTGGTACACCGGGCACTGACGCGGCCTCGATCTCAGGCGGGACCACAAGCGCCGGCGGGACGACAACTACCGGCGGGGCGGGCGCTGGGGGGACGACCACCACTGGCGGAACGCCTGCGAGTGGCGGGGCGACAGGCACGGGTGGGACGACGAGCACCGGCGGTAGCACTTCGAATGGCGCCTACTGCGCGACGTACACCGACCTAGGCACGTTCCCTTCAACTTCCACCGAATACACGGGTGTCCCGGCTGTGGCGACTTGTTTCAGGTTCACCGTGGCTTCCGCCACTGACGTCATTACCGGAATTGAGATGAGCAATTGCGGCGGGCGCACGGTGACCATCAACGGAACAAGCTCGGGCTGCACGCCCGGGAGCAATTGCACTGTAGCCACGTCCATTGCAAGAGCCAGCGACGGCTATTGGTACCTGCAATTCTCTGCTGGCACCGGAGCTTCCTGCAGCAGCACGTGGTGGTGGGTGTCGCAGCTGTAGATCGCCGGTTGCGATAGGTCGCACGATGCGTGCAACTACGCCCCATGCTCGGACGCCATCTGCAGCGGTGTCTCTTCGCCTTCCTTCATGACCGTGGCGTGGCCCAAGGCGCGCTCGGCGATAGCGTCGATGATGGTATACGCCACCGGAACCACGACCAGGGTCAAAAGGGTCGAGGTGACGAGGCCGCCAATCACCGCGATGGCCATGGGCGCGCGGAGCTCGCCACCCTCGGAGATCCCGAGTGCGACGGGCGCCATACCGAAGATCATCGCGCCGGTGGTCATCAGGATGGGGCGCAAGCGGACCGCGCCGGCCTTGAGCAGCGCCTCTTTGCGAGAAATGCCTTTGTGCCTGAGCGTATTGGTGTAGTCGACCAGCAGAATGGCGTTCTTGGTGACCAGTCCCATCAGCAGGATGATACCGATCATGGTCATGATGTTGATCATGCTGTGGGCGAGGTAGATCGCGCCCAGCGCGCCCACCATCGAAAGTGGCAGCGACAGCATGATGGTGAAGGGGTGCAAGAAGCTTTCGAATTGGGCCGCCAGCACCAGGTACACGATGATGACGGCGAGGAGCAGCGCTTGCAGCAAGTAGCCCATTGACTCGCGCATGATGTCCGCCTGGCCTGCCCAGTCGGTGGTCATGCTGGACGGCACCGCTTTCTTGGCGATTCCCTCGATCTGTTGCGTGGCCGTGCCGAGCGCGATCCCGTTCAGGTTGGCGAAGATCGTGATTTGGCGCTGGCGGTTCTGGCGTTCGATCTTAGCCGGCCCACTCTCATTGAGGACGGACACCACGTTGGACAGGTCGACGAGCTGGCCGGTGGTCGAGCGCACCTTGAGTGCCAGGAGATCTTGCGCCTTCTGGCGGAATTTCTCGTCGAGCTTCATGCGGACGTCGTAGCGTTCGCCTTCGGCGGTCATCTCCGACACCTTGTCGTCGGCCATCAGGCTGCGCATGGTCATCGCGATCACGGCCATCGGTACGCCCAAGTCGGCGGCGCGGTCGCGATCGATGTTGATGCCGATTTCGGGCTTTCCGCCGCGGTAGGATGTGTCGATGTCAACGTAGCCGTTCTTCTTGTCGCCCTTGACGATCACCTCTTCGGCCTGGAGCGACTTGATGATCTGGTCGGTGGCCTTGCTGATGTCGGCGTAGTCCTTGCCGCGGACGTTGAATTGGATCATCGAATTGCGAATGGCGCCGCTGCTGGCGCCCGTCATGTTGAAGGGCTCGACCGCGAAGCTCACGTCGTTGCGCCCCAGCCAACCCGGCAGTTGGTCGCGGGTGTACTGAATCATCCGTGCCTGCGAGAAATCGCGCTTCTTCTTGCCCACCAGGTTGACCTGAACGTCGGCGCGGTTGATCTCGGACAAGGCCGAGCCGCCGATGGTGACCAGGGTGTCCTGGACGCCGGGCACGCCTCGCAGCTTGGTGGCGACCTGCTCGGCCATGGTCTCGGTGGCGGACAGGGACGAGCCAGTCGGCATCTCTAGCTTCACCATGTACTGGCTGCGGTCTTCGACCGGCATGAATTCCTTGGGCACGACGGCGGCCAGGAAGATGCTGACGATGAAGACGGCGAGGGCGGCCAGCACGGTCAGGACACGGTGGTGCAGGGCCGTGCCCAGCAACTTGCTGTAGGCGTGCTCGATGGCGTCGAGGAAGCTTTCGATGGCCTTGCCGACCGGGCCCTTGCCGCTGTGTGGGCGCAGGAAGCGCGACGAGAGCATCGGGGTCAGGGTGAAGGCGACGAACAGCGAGACCGCGACGGCAAACGCGACCGTCAGACCGAACTGGACGAAGAATCGCCCAATGATGCCTTTCATGGTCGCCACCGGAACGAAGACCGCAAGAATCGAGGCCGTGGTCGCCATGACCGCCAGGCCGATCTCGGCGGTGGCGTCGGCGGCGGCCTTCAGGGGCGATTTACCCATCTCCAGGTGGCGGTGGATGTTCTCGATGACCACGATGGCGTCGTCGATCAAGATACCTATGGAGAGTGACAAGGCCAGCATGGTCATCATGTTGAGCGTGTAGCCCATGAAATAGATGAAGGCGAAGGTCGAGATGACCGAAGCCGGCAGCGCGGTGGCGCTGATGAGCGTCGCGCGCCAGTCGTGCAGGAAGAACATGATGATCAGAATCGCGAGGGCGGCGCCGAACAGCAGATCGAACTTGACGTCGTCGATGGCGTGCTCGGTGAAAACCGAGTTGTCCGACGCCACGGTCATGCTGATGTTGGGGAACTGCGGCCTCAGCTTGTCGAGCACCTTCTTCACCTTGTGCGCGACGTCCACGGTATTCGAGCCAGACTGCTTCTTCACCACCAGAGTGACCGAGGACTTTCCGCTGAAAGTGGCGTAGGAACGGCGTTCCTGGGCGCCGTCTTCGACCCGGGCCACGTCGCGAATGCGCACAGGCGCGCCGGCCGCGGCGGTGATGATGATGTCGCCAAGCTCCTCGGCGGTGTGGACCTGGCCGCGGGTCTTGATAGAAAGCTCCAGCGCGTTCGTGTCGAGGCGACCGCCCGGGATCTCGACGTTCTGCGAGGCCACGGCTTGCGCCACATCGCCCGGGGCCAGACCAAAGGAATCGAGCCGATGCGGGTCGATCCAGAGGTGGAATTCGCGCTCCTGGCCGCCGATGATGTCCACGCCGCCGACGCCGTTGATGGCCTGCAGGCGCTGCTTGATGGTGTTCTTCGCGATGTCGGTCAGGTCGCGCTTCTCCAGGTTGCTTGCGAGCGCAATCGCCAAGACCGGCGCGGCCCCGATATCGAGACGCTCGACCAAAGGCGGTTCCAAGTCTTTGGGCAGGTCTTTCAGCGCGGCCGAAACCTTGTCGCGCACGTCCTGCACGGCCTGGTCGGCCTTGCGCTCGAGCTCAAACTGCACGAAGACAAGGCCGACGTTTTCCATCGACGTCGAACGCAGCGTCTTGATCCCGTTGACGCCGCTGATGGCTTCTTCCAGCTTGTCGATGACACGCGACTCGATGGTTTCAGGGTCGGCACCGGGGTAGGTGGCGGTGACGGTGCAGATGGGGAATTCGACGTCCGGGAACATGTCGAGCGAGAGCTGCCGGTAACCCCACACACCGAAGACCACCAGCACGCTTACCATCACCGTCGCGAAGACGGGGCGCTTGATGGAGATATCCGCAAGTTTCATGGCTAGTCCTTGCTGGCGACGGGCGCCTTCGTCGCGGCCGGTTTGCGCGCTTTGCCCGCGACGGGCTTGCTGGCTGGGACATCGGCGGCGGCCTTGCTGCCACCCAACCTGACCTCGGCGTAAAGGCCCGAGCGCAAGCTGTGGTCTTGGTTCGGCAGCTCGGCGATGGCCGAGAAGGTGCGGCTGTGCGGATCGAGCGCCGCAACCACGCGGGTCAGCTTCGCTTCAAGGGTTTGGCCGGTGGCGGGAAAGCGCACCTTCACCACGTCGCCTGCCTTCACTTTCGCCGCCTCGGTGGACGGGACCTGAATGCGCAGGTCGAGCGGATCGACCTCTTCGATGATCACGAGCTGGGTGGCCGGCATGACCGAGGCGTACTCGCCTTCGTTCACCGTCCGTTTGACGATGATGCCGTTGTAGGGCGCGTGGACCGTGGCATCGCGCAGGGCCTTGCGGCCTACGGCCACTGCGACGTCGGCCTGGGCCACGCCGGCCTGGGCGCCCTTGAGCCGCGCATCGACCATGTCGAATTGTGCCTGCGGCACGGCCTTGTCGTCGAGCAGGGCCTTGGTGCGGTTCCAGTCGAGCTTGGCGGAGTCGAGCTGCACCTTGGCGGACTGCAGCGCGGCCTCGGCCTGCTGGGCGCGAAGGGCGAAATCCTGCGTGTCGAGCACCACGAGGGCCTGGCCGTTCTTCACGATGTCGCCGTCGCGTACCAGCACGCGCGTGACCGTGCTCGACACCTTCGGGGTCAAGGTGCTGCGGCGGTGCGCCTCGGTCTGGCCGGACAGGATTGAGCTGCCGGACGGCGGTGCCGGAATGCCTTCCGCCGACGACTTGTCGTCGCTGGCGGCCGGCTTGGCTTCGGCCGGTGCCGGCTTCGGCGCGGGCGCGGCGGCGGGCACGGACGAGCTTGGGGGCAGGTGCGCGACCTCGCCACCTTCACGGCTGCACGATGCCAGGAGGGCCAACGAGAGACCGAGGCTAAGAAGTGGGGTGCGAGACATGCTGATTCCTCTGCTGAAGGTGGTCATAGGGCGGCCTTGATGGAGGGGTGCTTTTCGCCCATCGCGCGGGCGAGGTTCGACTTCGCGATGATGACGTCGTAGATGGCGGCCTGGTACTGGCCGCGTGCGGTCGTCAGTTGGGTCTCGGCGTCGAGCACGTCGAACGACGTGTTGCTGGTGCTCTCGTAGCGCTTCTGTTCGATGCGGAAGTTTTCTTCGGCCTGCTCGACCGCGTGCTTGGCGACGTCGAGGGCCTCGGCCGCCGTGGTCACACCAACGTGCGCGCTGCGGGCGTCGAGGCGAATCAGGTCTTGGGTTTTGCGAAGGGCCTCCTGCGCCTGTCTGAGCTGGGCTTTCGACTCGTCGATCCCGTAGTAGGTGCTGCCGCCGCTCCAGATTTCCCAGGAGGCGGTGGCGCCAACGAACCAGGCCTTTGGGAGCCCCACCAATGAGGCGCTCTGTCGCGTGTAGTTCGCCACAGCGTTTACTTGGGGCACGAACTGCGACTTGGCCATGCGAACGCCAGCACCCGCCTGATCGATGTGCGCAGCGATTTCCCTGATTTCCAGGCGTTGGCTGACGGCGAGCTGTTCCGCCTGCGAAGGCGCAACGATCGGCTCGACAATCGGAGATTCTGGCACGGCCGCAGCGTCGATGTCGCTATCCGGCGCCCGCCCCATAAGCGTGGCCAAGCGACCGCGTGCGAGGATGACCCCTCCCTTGGCTTGAATAGACCGCTGCTGAGCGGCGGCCAAGCCAAGTTGGGCTCGCAGCACGTCGTTGCGGGCGACGACCCCTTGCTGGAAGAAGGTCTGCGCGCGCTTGACCTGTGCGGCGACTTGCTCGACCGAGCTCTCGGCGACCTCCGCCAGGCGCTCGGCCTGTAGCAGACGGTAGTAAGCCTCCGTGACCTGGTAGGCGACATCCCGTCTGGCCGACTTGCGCTTGATCTCGGCAACGTCGATGCCGAGCTTGGCGAGAACGTTGGACTCACGGATGGTCCAAAGCGCCCCGATGGGCTGAGCGAGCGTGACGCCGGCTGACCAGGTCCATTGCGGACGAAGCACGAACGGCGTT
The DNA here is from genome assembly GCA_964491625.1 of uncultured Myxococcales bacterium. GTDB lineage: Bacteria > Myxococcota_A > Polyangia > Fen-1088 > Fen-1088 > Fen-1118. The sequence goes on along the minus strand of CAZBIU010000067.1, from coordinate 3,943 downwards.
GTCAGCATGCCCTGGTCACAGGACGGGCACGCCTGAGCGACCAGTCCAAACAACGGCGTCGCGAACTCGCTGTCCCACCTCTGAAATCCCGCGTCCAACTTCAGCTTGGGGCTGTAGCCGCCGAAGGCTTCCTTCTTCTTCGCGATGGCCGCATCCACCTCGAAGTCTGCCGACGCCGTGTCCGGACTTTCTTTCAGCGCAATCGACACGCATTGGTCCAGGGTGAGCGTCTCCGCGCGCGCGGCGATGGGCACGAGAGTCGTGGTTAGGAGGAGCGCCATCGCGTGGGGAGCTCGCCAGCTTTGCTGGCGACGAACCATCGCGGGAGGGTTTGGGAACCCCTCGGGGGTTCCCATTTTGACAATAGCTCGCCAGCTTTGCTGGCGACGAACCATCGCGGGAGGGTTTGGGAACCCCTCG
>CAZBIU010000067.1:0-3423 GCA_964491625.1 uncultured Myxococcales bacterium | reverse complement strand
GGGGTTCCCATGTGAATGGTGGTCCTATTCATTTCTTGCGTGCTCCGGTCTTAGGCTTGCTGCTGACGCCATGAAAGAAGAACTCGGTGATGATGGGGGCGTAGTCGACAAAGCTCGGCGGCTGCGTCTTGTCGCCCCACTGGTGGAACAAGCCGAACGCCATGCCGAACAAGATGCGAGCGATGAGCCTGGGATCGTTCCCGCCCAAGTCGTCAGACTTGGCGTTGTGCTGAAGCCAGGCGCTCAGGGATTCGATGCGCCGCTCGAAGTTATTATGGAACGTGCGGTCGTCGGACGAGCATGGGCTTCCGTTGGGTTCATCGTTCAGGAAGATGGTGAAGATGTTGCGGCGCCGCTGCGCCAGCTCGAGCTGCTTGTGCAGCATCAGCTCGAAGCGCTGGCGGAAGGTAAGCCCGCTCGGCAGCGGCTCCTCGAACATCTGTACGTATTCGTCGGTGAGCTGGTTCGACATCGCATCGATGATTTCCTGCTTGCTCTTGAAATAGGTGTAAAGCGACGCCGCCGTGTAGCCCGCCTCGCGCGCGATCTCTTGCATGGTGGTACCGTGCAGCCCCGAGCGCGCGAAGGCGCGCACCGCCGCATCCAGGATGTCCAAACGAGCGTGCGCGATCTCTCGTTCCCGTCGTTGTTCAGCCTTCATGGTGACTCCAGTGTGCCGAATGGCCATTCGGTGGTCAATATGAATTGTTCGGTATATTTGTGCCGCGGTTTAGGCGGCCGCTTCAACCCGGCGAAGCGACACGAGAAAACGACAGCGACGGCCCAACCACCAAAGCGGGCGGTCTGCAAGCAACCGCAGGTCGACCAAGTCGAATTCGGGCGAGTGGTCGATAGGCTGCTCAACGGAGTGTCCAGGCCGAGGCTGGTCCTGGAAGCCGGCGGAAACCGCCGCGACGTGACGGTAGCGACGGGCTTGAGCGCAGTTTCGGACTTGGTTGCGAGAACCTCTTGAACCGGCAGCACCAAATGTTTAGTCTCCCGAGATGCTGCTTGATACTCCTCTGCGCGAGGCTCTCACGTTCGACGACGTCTTGCTCGTCCCTGCCGAGAGCGAGGTTCTTCCCAAGGATGTCGATGTTCGTTCCCACCTGACGGCGAGCATCACCCTGGCCATTCCAATTCTGTCGTCCGCCATGGACACCGTGACCGAGGCCCCGACGGCCATCTGCATGGCGCGCGACGGCGGCCTTGGCGTCATCCACAAGAACATGAGCATCGACGAGCAGGTGCTCGAGGTCACCAAGGTGAAGAAGGCCGAGACCGGGGTGGTCATCGACCCGGTTACCATCGATCCGGACCAAAAGCTTTTCGCCGCGCTCGAGCTGATGCGCCGCCACGAGATCTCGGGGTTGCCCGTGGTCGGGCGCGACGGCAGGCCGGTAGGCATTCTCACCAACCGCGACGTGCGCTTCGAGCGCAACCTAGATCAGCCGGTGCGCGACGTGATGACCACCAACCTCATCACCGCTCACGAAGGCATGAGCCTGGAAGGATCGAAAGAGCTTCTGCACAAGAATCGCATCGAAAAGCTGCTGGTGGTGGACGCCGCCGGCAAGCTGCGCGGCCTTATCACCATCAAAGACATCGAGAAGGCGCAGCAGCACCCGTACGCGGCCAAGGACGAGCTGGGCCGCCTGCGCGTGGGCGCCGCGGTGACCACCGGGTCGGATCTGCAGGCGCGTGTGGCGGCGCTTTTGCACGCGGGCGTCGACGTGATTTGCATCGACACCGCACACGGACACTCCAGGGCTGTGCAGGAAGCGGTCGCCGACGTGCGGAAGACTTTTCCCAAGTCGCAGATCATCGCCGGGAACGTGGCCACCGCCGAGGGTGCGCTGGCGCTGGCCAAGGCGGGTGCGGACGCGGTGAAGGTCGGCATGGGGCCGGGGTCGATCTGCACCACACGCGTGGTGGCCGGCATCGGGGTGCCGCAGGTCACCGCCGTGTCCGACTGCGCGCGGGCGCTGGCGAAGACTGACGTGCGCGTCATCTCCGACGGTGGCATCAAATACTCGGGTGATATGGTCAAGGCCATCGCGGCCGGCGCCCACACCGTGATGATCGGCAGCTTGTTCGCCGGCACCGACGAGGCGCCGGGCGAAATCATCCTTTACCAAGGCCGCAGCTACAAACTGTACCGCGGCATGGGATCGGTCGCTGCCATGCGTGCGGGCGGGAAGGATCGCTACTTCCAGTCCGAGGTATCCACTGAGGCGAAGTTGGTGCCGGAGGGCATCGAGGGCCGCGTCCCCTATCGCGGCAGCCTGTCGCAGTCGATTTATCAGATGATCGGCGGCTTGCGCTCGGGCATGGGGTACTGCGGCTGCAGGAGCCTCGACGAGCTTCGCACCAAGGCCCGCTTCATCAAGATCACCAGCTCGGGCCTGCGCGAATCGCACGTGCACGACGTCATCATCACCAAGGAAGCACCCAACTATCGCGTAGAACAGTAGCCAAGCAGCCAGGCACCTATGTCAGCCAAACAAGTCATTCTGATTCTCGACTTCGGGTCGCAGTACACGCAGCTCATCGCGCGGCGGGTGCGCGAGCAGAACGTCTATTCGGAAATCCAGCCGTTCAATTTTCCGCTCGACCGCATCCGCGCCATGAATCCCACCGGCATCATCCTGTCGGGTGGACCGTCGTCGGTGTACGACCAGGGCGCGCCGCGGATCTCCGCCGAAATATTTGACCTCGGCGTACCCATCCTCGGCATCTGCTACGGCGTGCAGCTCACCAGCCTGCTCCTCGGCGGCAAGGTGGTGTCGGCCACCCACCGGGAATACGGCCGCGCCGCGGTTCACCTGGACCAGGCGTCCGAGCTCTTGCACGGTTTCTCGGTCGGCGACGACGTCGCGGTGTGGATGAGCCACGGCGACCGCGTGGAATCGCTGCCCGTCGGCTTTCGCTGCGTGGCTACCAGCGCGAACTGTCCCTTCTGCGTGGTCGAATCGGTGGAACGCAAGTTCTGGGGCGTGCAGTTCCACCCCGAGGTGGCGCACACCCCGCGCGGGATGGAAATCCTGGGCAACTTTCTGTTTCGCATCTGCAAGTGCGCGCCCACCTGGACCATGGCCAATTTCGTCGAGGAGGCGGTGGCCGAGGTCAAGCGCAGGGCCGGTAGCGGCCGCGTGATCTGCGGCTTGTCGGGCGGCGTGGATTCGTCGGTGGCCGCGTCGCTGGTGCACAAGGCGGTCGGCGACCGGCTGACCTGCATCTTCGTGGACAACGGGCTTTTGCGGGCGCGCGAAGCGGTGCAGGTCGAGACCTTGTTTCGCGGCGCCTTCAAGATGAATCTGGTGGTGGTCGACGCCGCGGAGCGCTTCTTGTCAAAGTTGGCGGGCGTGGAAGAGCCCGAGCAGAAGCGCAAGATCATCGGCCGGGAGTTCATCGCGGTGTTCG
>CAZBIU010000066.1:0-23032 GCA_964491625.1 uncultured Myxococcales bacterium | reverse complement strand
GGCGGTCGCCCTGCGGGCCGCCAAGGACGTCAGGGCGGTCGAGATCGGCCCCCGCGAGCTCTTCGAGATCTTCAAGGGCGACAACCGACCTTGCGCTACCCTTGCGGACAAGCTGACCATCGCCGCCATCCGGCGCCTTCGCCAATCCACCGATGAGCTAGCCCGGGCGGTCCATCGATCCGTTACTCGCGCCGCGCAGCCAGGGCGCCTGGATAGCGACGAGCTTGTCCGCATCCACGCCGGCAACCACGCCTGGAAGCCCTTAAGCTAAGACGTTGGCGTTTCGCTCCGGCACAAGCGAAGGAATCTAGGAATTCCCGCGGCGCCGTGCTAGCAAACTCCACGACAGAAGAGTCTTCCTAGGAGTAACTGCGCGATGGACCAATTGACCCAACTTGCCATCAATACGATCCGCTTGCTCTCCGTCGATGCCGTGCAAAAGGCCAATGCCGGCCATCCCGGTCTGCCCATGGGCGCGGCGCCGATGACTTACGTGCTTTGGCAAAAGCACCTGCGGCACAATCCCAAGAATCCCAAGTGGCCCAACCGCGACCGGTTCGTTCTTTCGGGCGGCCATGGATCGATGTTGCTGTATTCGATGCTGCACCTCACCGGCTACGACCTGGCAATCGAAGAGCTGAAGGCATTCCGACAGTGGGGTTCGCGCGCGCCAGGACATCCGGAATCGTTCTGCACGCCGGGCGTCGAGGCGACCACAGGTCCGCTCGGTCAAGGTGCGACCAACTCAGTCGGAATGGCAATGGCAGAGCGTTTCTTGGCGGGGCGGTACAATCGCCCTGGCCACGCCATCGTCGACCACATGACCTACGCCATGCTCGGCGACGGTGACATGATGGAGGGCATCACCCACGAGGCTGGGTCGCTGGCCGGCCACCTCAAGCTTGGCAAGTTGGCTTGGCTCTACGACGACAACAAGGTCTCGCTCGACGGTCCGACCTCGCTGCACTTCAGCGAAGACGTCGCCAAGCGATTTGATGCCTACGGCTGGCACGTGCAGAAGGTAGAGCACGGCGACACCGATGTAGCCGCCATCGATGCGGCTCTGGTTGCCGCCAAGGCCGACCCGCGGCCGTCGCTTATTATGGTTCGCACCACCATCGGTTTCGGCTCGCCCCACAAAGCCGGTACCTCCGAAGCCCACGGCGCTCCGCTCGGCGTCGACGAAGTGAAGGCAACCAAGGTCGCCCTGGGGTGGGATCCCGACAAGCAGTTCTACGTTCCGGAAGCAGCGCAGGCTCACTTCTTGGCGGCCGTCGAGCGAGGCTCGCAAGCCGAAGCGAATTGGCAAAGGACGTTCGACGCCTGGGCAGCGGCCAATCCCGAGCTGGCCAATGAGTGGCGACTCTCACTGCGCGGGGAACTGCCCGCTGATTGGGATTCGGCGATCCCGACCTTCACAGTCAAGGACGAACCGGCGACCCGCGTTTCGGGCGGAAAGATCTTGGCGGCCATCGCCAGCAAGGTCCCATGGTTCCTGGGCGGGGATGCCGACCTTTCGTGCTCGACCATGACCGCACTGCCGGGATTGGGCGATTTCTCGGGCACCACCGGCCTTGGCCGCAACATCCACTACGGGGTGCGAGAGCACGCAATGGGCGCCATCGCCAATGGCATGGCCTACCACGGCGGGATGCGCTCGTTCACCGCGACCTTCTTTGTGTTCTCCGATTACGAACGTCCGGCGGTGCGCCTCGCCGCGCTCAGCAAGTTGCCCGTGATTTTCGTGTTCACGCATGACTCCATCGGCGTTGGCGAGGATGGCCCGACCCACCAGCCCATCGAGCACCTGGCCGCCCTGCGCGGAATTCCCAACCTGTGGGTCCTCCGCCCGGCTGACGGTAACGAGGTGGCGCAGGCCTACCGCTTGGCCATGCGCCGCACCGACGGGCCTGTGGCCATGATCCTCACCCGACAGAAGGCGCCGACCTTCGACCGCGGCAAGCTGGCGCCCGCCAGCGGCGTCGCGAAGGGCGCCTACGTGCTCAGCGAGTCGACTGGCGGTCCGCCCCAAGTCGTGCTCATCGCGTCGGGCAGCGAGGTCGCCATCGCCCTCGGCGCGCAGGACAAGCTGGCCGAGCAAGGCATCCGCGCACGCGTGGTGTCCATGCCAAGCTGGGAGCTGTTCTTGGAGCAGACGCCCGACTATCGCGACTCGGTGATTCCGCGCGAGGTTCCGGCGCGCGTTTCCATGGAAGCCGGCAGTACGCTCGGCTGGCATCGCTGGGTCGGCGACCGCGGCATCGCCATCGGACTCGACCGCTTCGGCGCCTCGGGGCCAGGCCCGGTTCTCATCAAGCAGTTTGGCCTCACCGTCGACAATATGGTTCGCGCCGCCACCAGCCTGGTCAAGGGATGACGATGCGACGCCTGCTGGTAGCGGCTCTGCTGGTGCTGGTCACGACCGCGGCGCGCCCAAGTCTCGCGGAAAGGCTACCGCCGCCCACCGTCTTCGACGGAGCCTACCAGGGGCTTCTGGTGGGAGCGACCGCCGGATTGGCCACCGGCTACCTATTCGCCAGGCAAGACGGCAAGATCGGGTCCACCCACTGGAAGCCGCTGGCCTACGGCGCTGGCATCGGTGCGCTGACCGGCGCTGTAATCGGACTCTCGCTCGGAATCGTGGACATGTCGCAAAGCAAGCCCGGTCGCAATGGCTACGTCATGCGCGACGGGCTCTACGGCGCCGGCTTGGGCGCCGTGCTGGGCGTCATCGCAGGCGGACTGGCGGCGCTGTCCACCAAGAAGGGCGAGCACGTCCTGCTTGGCGGTGCCATCGGCGTGCTTTCTGGCACCTGTCTCGGCATGGCGATGGGCTTCGTCGAGGGCTACCGGCGATACTCGGTGGCCGTGTCCGCGGTCGAGGAAGCCGGCGGCAGCTACACCTTCGTGCCGGCAGTCGCGGCGCGGTTCTAGCTTACGCTTCGCCGCGCGAATTCCACCAGCTTGCCGCTCGCCCGATCGTGGGCGTAGGTAATGATCGAGATCGCCCTGCCCTCGATTTCCACGATGTTGTAACGGGAACGGCGCTCGGCGCTGCCCTCGTACGAGGCCGAGCCGGCGCCTACCACGGGGATGCGGGTACCGTCGGGGCCTGGCAATTGCTTGAAGAAGTCGCGATGGTCGTGGCCGTGCAAGACCAATTCGGCGCCGGTTCGTGCCAGCACGGCTTGCAACGCGCTTCGATCGCGAAGATTCTGATCCTCGCCCGCGCGATTGAGCTGGGGCGGGTGATGGATGAGAAGCACCCGGCAGCGGCGCCGTACTTCGGGTGCCGTCAGCAAAGACTCCAACCTAGCAAGCTGGTCCTCGCCCAGCCTTCCCCAAGCACCGATGTCGCCGGTGGGAACGGCCGTGCTCGCGCAGATTACAGCCACGTCGTCGCGAAAACGAACGAAGGGATAGGTATTTCCACCAACCCGCAGATCGGCAGTCTGGTATGCGGCGAACATCTTCTCGAACGTGCCTTCGTGAAAGACCTTGGGCACGTACGCGTCGTGGTTGCCCGGAATCACTGTTACCCGGTCGGGGCCAAGCTGCAACGCCTCGATCCAGCGCAAGGCCGCGGCCCACTCTGACGTGAGGGCGATGTTGCACAAATCGCCGGTCAGAGCCAGGTGGTCGAACTGACGGTGACGCAAATCCTCGCCGACCGCTTCGAGCAGCGGCATCCGGTGCTTGCGACGGCGGCGAACCAGCAGGTTCACGGCGCCAATCAGACGCTTGCCAAGCAAGTCGCGAAGCTTGACGCCGCGAAGGCTTTGAAAGTGCGGGTCGGTAACGTGGGCAAGGCGAAACATCAGGTTGGCTCGATTTGAATTTCTGCCAGAAGGCCAAAATGGTCGGAGGCGAGCACGCCGTCCGAGTCGGGCTGGTCAAAGACGATACGACACTCATGCACGGTTCCCCGGCCGTCGCCTCGCATCGGACTTGCGAAGATGTAGTCGATACGGCGATCGGGTTCCAGAAATGCCAGCTTGGCGGTGTACGGATTGGCGCACGCCCATGTCCATCCTGATTCACCCGCGTGCACCCTTTCCCAAGCATCTTGAAGGTAAGTGCGCCGGCCGCCCAGGGTCACCTGCCCGCGCAGCCAGCGGATTTCGTCAGACTCGGGCCGCGCGTTGAAATCGCCCATCAAAATCTGCGGCCGATCCGTGATCCGCCCGGCCACGCTGACTTCGATGGCCTGCACCTGATCCTCGCGCTGCTTTCCGTGCGCCAGGCGATAGTTGAGGTGGGTCGTGTGCACCCAGACGCCGCCCTGCCCGCTTGCAACCTGGGCCGACAACAGGATCCGCCGCTCGGTCGGCTGGGCATGCGGTAGCTCCAATACTGCATGTTCGAGAATCGGTTCCCGGGACAGAATCGCCAAGCCCTCTTGCCCGCCGCCAAAGGGCGTGGCCGGCGCAAAGATGTGGTGGAAGTCGACGGCGTTGGCCAGGGTCTCGGCCTGGTTCGGGAGCTGCGAGGGAACCTCGCGTACTTCCTGCAGCGCAACGACGTCAGGTGACAGCGCGCGCAAACCCGCAGCCACGACCTGCATGCGCCGGTCGAGCGGCGGTTCGGCCCCCCACAGGTTCAGCGTGAGGCAACGAAGGCGCTTCACCTAGCCGGCTTCCCCGCGGTAGGTGCAGCAGGAATCGGCGGTCTCCCACACCGTGACCGCCGAGAGGTGGGGAACGGTCTTCCCCACCGCCTCCCAAATGTAGCCGCATAGGTCCTCGCAGGTGGGATTCTCCAAGCCGCGCACATCGTTCAGCGTGTGATGGTCGAACAGCCGAAACAGCTCGGCCCACGCCTCGTCGATGACGGCAAAGTCCACGACCCATCCGGTTTGCGGATTGACGGGACCGCGCAGGGCGATCTCCACGCGGTAGCTGTGGCCGTGCATACGCGAGCATTTGTGTCCTGAGGGCACGCGCGGCAGGTGGTGGGCGGCTTCAAACGTGTAGATCTTCTTGAGCTCGGCGAACAAAACGGGGCCAGCTTAGCACGGTGGAAGGCTATCGTCCGTTGTAGCGCCGCAGCGCCGCGACCTGCACGATGTCGCCTTCGGGCAGAACCAGCGCGGTCAGGGCCCTACCGTACACGCAGCCGCTGTCGATGCCGGTGGCAAGGGGCAATTTCTGCAATCCGCGAACGGCGTCGTGACCGAAGACCAGCGATTCCGGACCGCACCACTTGGCCGCCCATGGGAAGTGCACCAGAAGTCGGCTGGTCGGTGCCCCGGTGTCGTCGATGCTGCGAAGGCTGAGCAGGTGCTCGCGCTTCTGTTGCTCCAGCGGAATGTCGGGAACCGCACCGGCGTGTACCACGACCATTTCGGGGCCACCAGGCTTGGCCGGTCCAAGACGCAAGAAGAAAGGCAACGACGCCAGGTACTCCCAGTCCGCGGGCAGGAGTTGGCCAAGGTAACTCCGCCTGCCGCGTATCCGGTCTACCTTGCCAGCGTCGTGCCGATGCGCCAGCGCGAAGGCGTCGTGGTTGCCGAGCACCGCCAGAAGGCCATCTTCTCGGGCAAGTTGCACCACCGCCTGTGAATCTGGCCCCTTGGCCACCAGGTCGCCGGCCAACACCACACGATCCCCCTGCCGATACCCGCACTTGCCGAGCAGCATCTGGAGCTCCTGGAAACAACCGTGAACGTCCCCAACGACGATGGTTCGTTGCATCGAACTTGACCATCATACCAGCCCGTCCAAAAAGTCGAGCGCCTGGTCCCGTGCAAGCCCACCTCACGAGGCGCCGAATCTGCGATCTGCCGTCGACAACCTGCCACAGATGGCTCAGATTCTAGCCGTGAGCACAGTTGTCGACACCCGGTCGCGCCGGCTGCGCGTTCTTGGCCAGGGGGAAACGGCCCCGGCCAGCCCGATCGACCGGCCCAACCATCCCCCGTGGATCCGCGCCCGCCTGCCGACCGGCAAGACCTACTTCGACCTGCGCCAGCGCGTCCACGCATTGGGCTTACACACTGTGTGCGAAAGCGCGTCCTGCCCTAACCTGGGCGAATGCTGGAACGCCAAGTCCCTGACCATCATGATTCTCGGCGGTCTTTGCACGCGTTCGTGCAAGTTCTGCGACGTCCCCACCGGCAAGCCCCTGGCCCCTGACCCGGAGGAGCCAGAACGCGTCGCCACCATGCTGGCCGAGCTTGGCCTTAGCCACACGGTGATCACCTGCGTGACCCGGGACGACTTGCCCGACGGTGGCGCAGCCCACTGGGCGGCAACCATCCGTGCGGTCAAGCAGCGCTGCCCCGAGATGGTCCTGGAGGCGTTGACCAGTGATTTCAAGGGCGACACCAGCGCCGTCGACCTGGTTTTGCAGGCCGGGCCGGATGTCTTCGCCCACAACTTGGAAACCGTGCCGCGCCTGGCGCGCGAGGTGCGGGTGCAAGCCAGCGCCGAGCGCTCTCTTCGAGTTCTTTCGCACGCTAAGCAACGCGGCGCCTTGACCAAGAGCGGCCTCATGCTCGGGCTTGGCGAGACCCCCGACGAAATCCGCGAGGTCATGCGCGACCTGTGCGGCGCCGGGGTCGACATCTTGACCCTGGGCCAGTACCTGCGTCCATCCCGCCAGCACCTTCCGGTGGTGCGCCACCTTCCGCCCGAAGAATTCGCGCAACTTCGTCAAGAAGCGCTGGCGATGGGCTTTGCCCACGTGGAATCGGGCCCGCTGGTGCGCTCCAGCTACCACGCCGCGAACCAGCACGACCTCGTGCGCGCGCGCAAGGCAGCCGCCGCGACGACATAGTAGGCCTACACCATGTCGGCCTCGGCCCTGGCGATTTGGTCTTCCAGGCGCCGCTCGTCGGAGCCGAGCTGGCTCTTCCCTAGGAACGCGGTGTAGCCCATGAACGCAGTCAGGTGCGAAAGATCCCTGGCCCATTTCGGCAGGTAGATGGGCTCGGCCACCAGCCCTTCCCGAGCCAGGCGGTCGAACAGCGCAATGTCGTCGACCGCCAACTTGCCCGCGAAGAGGAGCCTCACCATCTGACTTTGCCCCTTGACCAGGGCGATGCGCAAAAAGTTGGTCACGCGCAAGAGCCCGTCCAGGTAACAACAGTCCTTGGTGAACGGCGCCCTGCCCTCCGGAAGCCCGCCGCGCATCACCCGTCGGGCGCATTCAAACGCGGTGTGCTCATCACTGCCGCGGTCCAGATAGAAGCGATTGATGTCGATGAAATTCGCCCCCTCCTCGGCCATGTGAATGGCAAGGGTTCGCTCGCACAGGCGGCGCACGCGCGGCAGGCTGGTCGAGCCGGTCATGAACTCGGTCAACACCGCAAGTCCTTCTTGCGTGCGCGTGGTGCGCGGAGAGGCCACCCCGATGAACGGAAGCAGCGGCTGGGCACGGCCGTTGATGGTCGTGGCCATGTGCACCTGGCCTTCGTGAAACTCGATCTGGCGCAGGTCCCGCTGGGAAAAGCGAGCGTCGTGCTTGAGGCGGATCTCTTCTCCGCTCGACGACGCGGAAGCCGCCAGGCGATCCACGACCCTTACTTTCACCGGGTGATCGCCAAAGAACAGCGCGAACCGATCGCGTAGAGCCCGCGCCGCCTCCTCGGCGCCGAGGGTCGGCTGATCGACGGCCGACAGCGGCGGCTCGAAGCTGGCAATCACTTGCTCGAAGTGTCTGGCCAGATCCAGGTTGGTGGTCTGGCGATCCGACGAAAGACTCGCCGGCCGCCCAAACAGCTCGACCGACTGGAAGTAAAAATCCCTGGTGCCAACCGACAGCAGCATCCGGGCGGCCGTCGCCATCGCGACGCAGGTTTCGCGCAGAAAGCGTTCGATTTCGTTGTCACCCCGAAAGCGCGCGGCCATCGCCTGGAACTTCGCCAGCGAATCCGCGACCTCGGGGGAGACGCTGTAGCTTGGACGAGGAAGATCCTTTGCGCCGCTGGCGAAGAATTCCTGTTCTATCTCGTCGGGCCAGGCAAGCGCCGGAATCACCCGTACCGGCTTCTGCGCTTCCAGGATCTCGGCAGACACCTCGCCGAGCAGCCTCACCAGCCGTTCCGAGATCGCCATCGGCAGTTTCCAGTTAGCCGCCACCCACGCGGCGGCCAGCGGGCACCGAATAGGTGATCCACGAATTAGCGCCTACCATCGCCCCCCTGCCGATCACGGTGTCCCCTCCCAAGATTGTTGCATTAGCATAGATTACCACGTCATCCTCGATGGTGGGATGCCGCTGCGGGATCTTCGGCTTGCCCGTCTCGGGCCCCTCGGCCTTCTTGCGCTTGAGCGACAGCGCACCCAAGGTCACGCCCTGGTAGATGCGTACCGAATTGCCGATGCGTGTAGTTTCGCCGATGACGATGCCGGTTCCGTGGTCGATAAAAAACGGCGTTCCGATGGTGGCGCCAGGGTGAATGTCGATGCCGGTGTGGGCGTGGGCGTGCTCGGTCATCATGCGTGGCAGCAGCTCTCCGCCTTCGCGCAGAATGCGATTGGCCGCGCGATAAATCGCGATTGCGAACAGCCCCGGGTAGCAGGCGATGACCTCGTCGGCGCCGGTGGCGGCGGGATCCGCCTCAAAGGCAATCTGGACATCCTGTACCAAGATGGCGCGGAGCTCGGGCAGAGCGGCCATGGTTCGCGCTGTGACGGCCCGTGCTTTGCGCCTGCAGGGGTCGCCCTGCTTGCGCTTGCCCAAATGCCGCCGGTGCAAAGTCAGAAAAAGCGCGTCTTCCAGTCTGATTTCCAGATCGGCCAACACCTCGGCCAGACGAGACCTGGCATCGCCCTGCGAATGTTCTTCGGTGATGCGGGTGCGGCGGGTGCCGGGCAACAGCACCGAGAGAAGGTCATAGATGATAGCAGAGATCTCGTCGGGAGAGGGGAGCGGCCCAGTCACGATCGACTCGCCAGCACGGCGCCCCATGCGCAAAATCTCGTCGGCCAGGGCACGGTGGGCGGGTTTCGGATGGGTCGCGGGTTGGTTCACCATGGGCGCGAATCTACCTCCCGAAAGCGCCGTCGCCGAGAGGAATCGCAAACCGTCGTCAGCGCGGGCGGGACGGCGGCGAACGACGAAAGAGGACTGCGATGGCTCCTTTTCCGCCGTGCTCGGCCGGCGCCGGCGTAAAGGCGAGCACATGCCTGGCAAGCGGCGGCTGCGCAAGCGCAGAGGTCACCACACCCGCCAGCACGGGTCCTTCGGGGCCTGAGTGAGCACCGCGACCGCAGATCAGAAGTCCGGCGCGAAGGTCTCGACGGACACATTCCTCGACGAACTGATGCAGGCGCCGCCGGGCCGCATCGGCGTGGAGCTTGTGCAGATCACAACGGGCTTCAAAGGGAAACTCCCCGCGGCGAAGGGCGCCGACGGTCTGGCGAGAGACTCCGAACGCGATCCCCACGATCCCATCCGACTGGGCATCGACCTCGATGTCATGCCGGGGCCCGTGGGTCGTCCGGGCGGAACCCATGCCGCGACCTTCGCCTGACGGCAGCGGTCGGTACTCAAAGTCGACCGCGGAAATCCGATTTGCACCACGCTGCCACTTGCGAACGCCGGCAAACTCGCGTTCGAACATCCGCTGTTCGTCCTGGTCGAGGGCACGGACAATCGGACTCGGGCGATGGTCGCCCTCTGGTTTGCGCGGGGCCACGCCGCAATTCTAACCCGGTCCCGGCACGAAAGTCGGGTCGCAAAGCCGGTCCGCTACTTCGCGCCCTTGGCCGTGCCCTTTTCGTCCAGGTAGAACAGAGCCCACGCGAACGGCGCATTCCAATTGATGGTGATCTCGTTGGTCGACCACGCCTCGATGTTGTCGGCAAAGCACTTTTCGGCTGGACAACCCGCCAGGTTCGCGGCCTTCACGTAGGGATCCTGCAGTCCCGAGTTGGGACCACCCGATATGGCGCCGGGCGGCGCGTGGGGGAACTTGTGGTTGCTCTGGTAGGCCCAGAAGCGATGGTGCGGATTGACCAGCGGTCGCGTGCCGTAGCCCGTGACGTAGCACTGGTCCATGGCGTTGCGGCCGAGCACGTAGTCCATGCCGGCGACCGCGGCGTTCAGGTACTTGTGCGCATCGGTAAAGTCACCGGCCAAGCCGAGAACGATGAGATTGTTGAGCAAGAATGAATTGGATCCCCACGGTGCCTGGTTGTTCTCGCCCCAGTCGATGGGAACGCGGAAGGGACGCTTTTTCAGAATGGCTAGGTAGTCATCCGCCGCCGCGATGATGGCCTGGCGGGCCGTCTTCTGGTCGCCAGCCGACAGCGCATTCGGAACCACCGCGAGGGAAATCGTGCCGAGCGCCCCGACATCTTGCCAGGTCATGCTCGACGGCACACCCTCGCCTTCCCCATCCTTGAGGCGCGAGGACACTTTCAGAAAGAGCGGTGACGAAGCAAGGAACTTGTGGTACTCGGGGCGCTTGGTGGTGATGAACAGCTCGGCGGCGGCCCAATAGAATTCATCGTCGAGTTGCCTGTCGCCATAGGGACCGCCCCCCTCCCCGCCCGGAGTGGCCAGCACGGCGGGATTCTCGACCGCCGCAGCCCAAGCCTTCTCGGCGGCTTCCACGCAGCGCTTGGCAAACTTGGGGTCGATACTCTTCCAAACTCGCCCGGCTTGCGCCGCCACGGCCGCCAAGTTCAACGTCGCCGCGGTGCTCGGCGGGTAGAGGAAGCGCGGCATGCGGTCTTCGTCGGGCGCGAGGCCTAGCGCGGTCCAGGCCTTGTCGTGAATCTTGTGGTGGACCATTCCGGCCTTGGGCTGGCCGTCGGGGACCTGCATCCTCAGCAGGAAATCTATCTCCCAGCGCACTTCATCGAGCAGATCCGGTATGCCGTTCCTGCGCTCGGGGATGTTCATGGTGCCGTCGGCCAGGGTCGCAGCCGAGTGACCGATGTGCACAGCGCGCTCGTAGAGATTGAGCAGGGTCCACACCGAGATGCCGCCGTTGACCACATACTTGCCGTGGTCGCCGGCGTCGTACCACCCGCCGCTCACGTCGAGGCTGTACGAACAACCCGAATTGGGCGCGCAGGGAACCTTGTTGTCCGACAGATGCCCCGCCGGACGGGTCCACTGGGCGCCGCCGGCATAAGGCATCGTAATCGGGATTGCGGATCGGTTGTGGTAGTAGTACGCGAGCGCGTCGTACTTCAACTTGCGGTAGACGGCGTTGCCAATATCGAAAGGCGGGCTGCGATCGTTGCCGACTGCCAACACGAAGCCGCGGCCGGTGCCCTTGAAGGCGGAAAAATCGATGACGTGGGCCGGCTCGCCCGAGGGAACGTCGAAGCCCAGAGGCTGCGTCTTTCCGAAAGCCGCCTCATGGCCGTCGGCAGCGTAGAGCTTCCAGTCGAGCTGCTTCTTGGAGTCCGACTCGACGGTCGCGATCTTGGCCAGATTCGTGTAGTAGCCGACTTGGTTGACCAGGACCTTCGAGGCAAGGTGGGCCTTCGCCTTGGCTGGTCGCGTGTACGCGGCGTCCTCCAGGCGAACGTCGTCGATGCAGACGGTGAACGGGCTGGGCGTGTCTTCGGCCAGCCGGCCACCCAGGTGAAAGGTGAATTCGGCAGTGGGATCGTCTTGCCCGCTCTTTGTGAGCTTGCCGGTGAATCGCTTGGGCGTCGGGCCGACCGACTCTTCTTCGAACCAATACTCGTCGAACGGCGGCCCTTGCATCCCTACCTTGGGACGGATGTGGGTCGGCTGCGAGGCCCAGGCGCGAAAGCTGATGTGATAGCGATGCCCGGCCTGAATCACCATCTCGCGATGGCGGACCTGGGCATCCCACGCGTTCTGACCTCGGTTGTCGATGCGCACGCAAAGGGCGCCGTCGACCACCGCGACTTCGCCTTTTGCCGGATCGGTGAACGACGATGTCCAGGGAAGGCTGGTTCCGTCCTCGAAAGTCGCGTTCGCGATCAGGTTGTGAGGATTGATGCCGATGTCGCCAGGTACGGCGGCGAACTCAGTTGGTTCGCCACCGCCCAGATTGCGCTTGGACTCGCCGATCGGAACGCAGGCTGCGCCGACAACAACCAGCGGGAGCAGCCCGCGCGCACGCATTCCCTACCACCACATGCTGGCTGCGAGAGTGATGACCCAGCTGTCAGGCGGCGAACCGTTCGGGCCGTAGTGGGCCGTGTTGTAGGTTCCGAACATGCCATACGGCCACGGCATCACGTACTCGGATGTCTGTGAATTCGAGTACTGCGAACCGTAGAAGTACTTGGACACCTGCAGCACGATCTGCTCATGCGTCACGAACTCGCTGCGGAAGATGGCCTTCAAGGTCGCCACGTAGAAGCTCTGGGTGCTGTCGCTCATGTCGGGCTGGACAACGTCGAAGCGAGCGCCCACGCCCATCACCGGCAGGAACGAGTAGATGGCATCGAGGCCGAACTTGAGCTTGGTCACGTCCGCGGCCCCTCCGGTCGTTCCCGTGACCTTGTTGAACATGAAGTAGGGACGAATGGTGAGGTCGGCGGCTTGACCCCAGAAGGGACGTGGGCGCATCATCAGCGCCGCTAGGCTGAAGGTGTACTGACCGCCAATGCTGAAGATGTCGCCGTTGCCGTCCGGGTACGCGCCGGCTTTCAATTGCGCCCTCGAAGTGAAGAAGTTCTTCACCAGTTGCGATCCGCCCTGCGAGTGCAAGAGCTCGACCGAGTCGCTGACCGACGCCGAATGGTAGGCCTGCACGTAGGAAACCCCGATGTAGCCGTCGCCGAGCCAGCCACCGTTGAGCTTGAAGTCGCCGCCGAAAATGCGGATGTAACCATCGCCCGGGACGTCGTTGGGACCAGGATAATTAGGATAGCCGCCCGTGGACCCTGAGTTCCAACGGGCGTCCTTGACGAACGAATCAACGAAGTGAAGCGTCGCAGTCATGATGCCGCTGATCAGGAAACCCGCATGGACGTGCAAGAGCATGTTCGTGCCCTGCTGCGTGCCATCTCCAGGGTATGGCTGCCAGGACGGATAGTCGTAGGTCGGGTCCTTGCTGGCGGTAGAAGACTGGCTGACGTTATAGCGCTGATACATCTGATCGATCTTGGCGCCACCACCGCCCTCGAGGATCAACTTCAAATCGTCGTTGAGCTCGAGGTCGAAGGTGCCAGTAGCACCTGCGATGCGGGTACGAGCGATCATGTAGGTCTCGTATTCACCGGCATCGTACTTGCCCGCGGCACCGTAGATGTTCTGAAACACACCGACGTCCCAGGCCATGCCGCCCAGGTTGCCGAGCGCCTCAGGGAACTTCAAGGTCAGGAACGCGCGGTCGATACCGAGCTGGTCCTGCAGCTCGCGCCAACCGCCCGTCGTGATGTTGTAGCTGGCGATGGACGTGGTCATCATGACCCGCTGGTTGCCGTACTGGAACAAGAGCTCGGCCCACGGTCCGGGGTGAAGGTTCGTGTACATCCAGCGCGTGTAGTTGTTGTCCGGAGTCACCGGCGGCGCGTGGAACTGAAGCGTGTGCGGCGTCAGGTTGCCGCTGGGGTCGATGCCCAGGTTCATGGGGCCGCGGAAGAAGCCCTTGAATCTGAAGCCCCAGTCCTTCTCAGACGAGGAATCGCCAACATCGGCGCCGCCGCCCTGGCTGGTGCTCTGCGTATCCATACCGGCCGATGAGATGGTTCGCTTCTTGGCCGCCTTAGGCGCCTCCATCACGGGCTCCTCGTCGGTAGGTGGTGGAGCTGGAATTGCGACTGGGGCCGGAGCACCTGTCGCTGGGGCAGCCGCCGGTGCTGCGGCGGACGCGGGCGCGGCCGCAGGCGCGGCTGCGGGTTTGCCGCTCTCGATGAGAGTGTCATCGGAGGCTGGCGCCGGCTTTTGGGCGAAGGCTACGCCCGATAGCAGGATGGATCCGAGAAAGGCCGTGGATTGAATTGAACGCAACATGGTCACTCCCGAGGTTGTAAACAAGGGCAATTCGCCCCCGACGGAACTTTATGCGAGCCAGAAGCGCGGCTGCGTCTCCGGACTATGCGTATGGTCTGGCTGAGGTTCAGCCCGAGCTTCCCAACCACCTTCTTCCCTTGCCTCACCCGGTCTGCATTTGCCGTTCCAAACAAACAGCTGCGGGAAGGTGGGAAAATGAAATTGGGAATAAGCTCTGAACGTGAACGGTTTAGCCCAAACAACGCGTGCAATGTACACGAGGTTCGCGCGCTTGTATACGGGCGGGAATGGGCTCAGAGAGCGTGCTCTGGACGTCCGCTCGGACGTCCGCCGTCGTCCAGACAGAGCCCCCGCCTAGACACCGCGCGCGAATGACTCAGGCGAACGCGTGCTGAGTCGGCTAGAACGCGACCAAGCCGCCCAGCAAGGCGCTGCCAGCCGCCCGATTCACGCGCTGTCCGTCGAGCTTGAAGAGCTCACCGCCACCCTCCAGGTTGAGCGACACGTACGTGTGCGCTTGCAGCTTCAGGCTTAGAACGGCCGCCGCGCTGTATTAGAACCCGTACGAGCTGGAGACCCGGTTCATGCCGCTCTGACGGACGAACGGCAGGCCCACGCTGGGACCAAGCTCTATTCTCCACTCGGGCCTGCGCACCAGCGACATCAGAAAATCCAAGTTGGCTCCGGCCCGCAACAGCGACGAGTGGTACACGTCCTGTCGAGAATCAAACGACGCGATGCTTGCGCGCGCACGCAGCGCAGACCAGCGAAGATCGTATGCGTACGACAGGGCAACCATGCCGAGAAGCGACTGACCGAGAAAGGACTGACTTCCGGGCACCACGGATGAGCCGACGCCGACGTAAGCGCCGAGCCTGTTTCGCAGCTCAAGCCCATCGCCCTTGCTGCGCGGGCTCGGCTGGGTCACTTCGACCATGGTGTTGGGATCCAGCGTGGTGACGCTGCCCGGGGCCAGCACCAGCGTTTGCTCGCGCACATCGCCCAGCCTGCGGCGCACGACGCGGTAGTCGCCCGCCGGCAGCGCGAGGTACAGATCCTCGGCCGAGCTGGAGGGAACCTCGGCGACGACGTCACCAGGGCCGCGGCTCAGCACGGTGTAGGTCGAGCCCGCCTCGCGTGCAAAGGCCAGACGCGCGTCCCTGGGCCGCGTCCTAGTCAGGATGACCTCGCCCGCGCCAGCCATTCGATAGTCGTACGTGGGGTGCTGGCCGCCCACCAGGCTCGCGGCGGTACTGGCCAAGGTGCGCTTGAAAGCGAACTGGTAAACCTCGCTCAACGTGACCTGTCCGTCGTGCGAGGTATCCGCGGCACCGCGCAGACCGGCCATGATGCTCTGGCTAAAGAAGGATCCCTTGAGGTCGTCCGATTCCTGCGAAAACTCGTTGGCCGTCGACGAGGTGACGATGGCCATGCCCTTGACCTGGCCGGGATCCGCGAGGCGAACCTCGTAACCCGGCACGCGCCGACCGCCCTTCACGCCGGTGAGAGCCCCGGACTGGCAGGCGTCCACGAAGGCAACACGAATGTCCGCAGCACCTAGCTGCTCAAGGTAGCCGCGCAGGTCACGCAGAGGCAGCCTTTCGGATCCGACTTCGAGGGCTTCGTTGTCGCCGTGGCCGGAATAGTAGAAGAGGAATAGGGTTTGATCGCCTGCCGCCTTGGCAGCTTCCAAACGCCTGCGAGCCTGGAGCATGCCTCTTTCGATTTCGCCGCGGGTGGCACCGCGCAAGGTGACGACGTCGTCGAAATCGCCGGCTCCCTTGAGCAGCTCAGCCAGACGTCCGACTTCTTCTTCCGCATAACGGAGCCCGCGCGAGGCATCGCTGCCAAGGTTGTTGCCCACCACGAGACCAATGCGCACCTGTCGCGGCTCCGCCAACGCATTCGTGGCGCAAAGTCCGAACGCCAAGGCAGCAAGCAGGCCTGAACGCAGGGAGCGCATCCTAGGGTCTCCTTAGTAGCAATGACACTTGCTCCACGGGTAGGTCAAGATCTGAAATGCGTCGTACATCACCATTCGCCGCCGCCAACGACGATGCGACAGCCCCACGCACCGCGGTGTCCAAGAGGGGTGCCTCGGTCCAAACCATGTAAATCCGTTCCCAGCCCTTGTGCGCGTCGAGCTCGACGGCCCCCGGCAAAAGGACCCTTGCTCCGGCCTGGACGGGCATGCCGACGAGAGCGGCCTCTTGGTAATACGGGAACACCTTGCCTTCGTCGTCGACACCGAAAACCAGAAGGAATCCCGGCCTGTCCTGGGTGTAGGCAAACCTGAGTCGATCGCCTTCGAAATAGTCGCCTCCATCGGAGGCTTCGACGACGGCGTCGCCACGCTTGCAGTAGGTTTCCACCACCAGCTTTCCCTTCACACCCACGCCGTGGGTCGGCAGGGAAGGCCGTGCCACGAACAGGAACGCGGCCGCGGCTGGCACCAGGATGGCGGGAACCAGAAATTTGAACCACCGTCGCGGAGCCTTGCGTTGCCGGGCAGTTTCAAGAATAGCGCGCGCGGCGCGTGTGCTGGCCTCGGCCGGATTGGCGCCGAGCAGCACCGCTCGAGCTTCGGATATGTCGGCAAGAATAGAAGCACAGCGATCGCATCCCCCCACGTGATGGGCGAGCTCAGCCGGCCGGGAGGGCTCGGGTTGAGCCTCCCAGTGTGAGAGCTCTAGACGTGAGGGGCACGCAGACATGGCTTCCTTCTATTTTCCTTCCTTCGATGCTGGCGGGCGCGGACCGGCGCGCAGAAGATCGCCCGCCACCCGGGCGAGCTTCCGCAGACGATTGAAAACCGTCCTGCGCGTGATGCCGAGAACCTCGGCGATCTCCACCTGGGACATGCCGTCGAGGTAGTGCATGATGGCCACCTGGGCCCCGCCCTCGCCACAGCGGTCGAGCACGGCATTCACGAATTCACGGTCGGCGAGCCCCGATTCCGCCGAGCCCACGTGCGACGAAGTGGCGGCAATGGAGGGCGCCGCACGCGTGTGCACGTTGTGCTCGCGCAAAAGGTTCAGGCAGACGTTGGTCGACACCCGGTAGAGGTAGCGTAGCGCCTCTTCCTCTCGTGGCAGGACCACCCCACGAGCGAGCACGCGCACGAAGGCTTCCTGGGTCGCATCGCGCGCGGCCGCGGGCGACTGAAGGAATCGCCGGCAGTGGGCATAGATCGCGGGCGAGTACTTGGCATACAGCTCCGCGAGCGCGGTCTCGCTCGCTTGGGTGGCCCGTGTGCTTCCCTTTTCGTCTTCCACAGCAACAGCTGCGCTAGCATAGCCCGGCCTCGCAGAAGTGGAAAAGATCCCCGCCATGGCAGGCCAAAGCATCGGCGCCGTGCCGAGACCGGGGGAAACGCTATTGTCGAGGGTGGAAGTCATTGGCTGCAGCCGCCTGGATCTGGACACTGCTGGCAGGCATTTCCCTCTTGGCACGACTGTCCCGCCGGACAGGGCGTCGATTGCTTCGAGTAACACTGGGTGACGATGGCCAGGCGAACGACGAGGGTTTCCTTGAAGATCTGGCTTTGTACGGGGCCGCACACCGTGGATGGAGGACAGGGGTCCTGCGCCGTCGATGTGTTAGGCACCCAGACCCCTATCGCCGGCACCATGGAACCGATCATATTGTAGCTCTCGCCCGCAATGTCCGGCGTCGTCGGAATGGTGATCGTCGGGTCGTTCTCGAACGTGTCCGGCGCTGGGACTTCGATACCGTAGACTGCGCTGACAGCTCCCTCGTGAGCAATGGCTCTCTGCCAGGTGAACTTGATTGGCACCGGCGTGTCGGACTTCATGGAGCCCGGAGCAATCGCCAGCGTCGCCCCCATGAACTCGATCTCGCCGCCTCCGGAACCGACCAGTTTGGTAGTCGACTGCTCGCCGTCGCGGTCATAGACCCCCGGGCCGCAAGAGACGCTGGCCGCGCACGCGAAGAGCGCTGCAAGCGAAAGCATTCTCTGAAGGACTCTACGTTCCATCTCCCCCAGCGATAGAACAAGCCTTCGCGCCACATTGGGAATGGGAATCGTGTGTGCCGGAAGCGGCACTTTTCCCTGTGGATACAAGGGTCTTCCCCGCCAAGAAGATCACGACGCAGTCCGCGGTCGACTGCTCCCGGCCCGTCCAAACCAGCGGCGGTCTTGAGTGGGCCGTCAGTAGATGGGCGCCGCTGTCGGGATGGTGATCATGTCCCACACCGGCGTAGTGTTGACCATCGGATGCGCATCGGTCGGCAGCGCCTGCCACCAAAGGTAGACCGATTTGTAGGTCTTGTAGCTGCCGTTCTCGACGGAAATCGCGGTCAGGTAAAGCTGCGAGATCTTGTGGCAGTTCCCGTCGTAGCTCGACTTGACACACTGAAACTGCGGATCGTAGTCGGCCCGATTCGACGAGTAGATGATCCAGTAGTAGGTTCGGCCGTTGTATGACTGGGCCACGGGAGCCCACTTGGGGAAGTGGTTGTTGATGCCCGGGCTGGACTTCTTGGTGCAGGCGACCGGGTCGTTCGCGGCCAAGCGCTGGGCGGTCCCCGCGCCCGGAGCAGAACTGAGAGGAACGAAGTACATCTCGGCGGCGTCGTTGGCGTACATCACGCCTCCCGCGGGAATTCGGTCGAAGACCACCATCGCGTCGTCGGGAGAATAGGCAGCGTAGTATTCTTCCCAGCTCTTGTCGGAAGCCCCCGGGACCGGCTTCGCGTCGCCCCCGTTGCCGCTGCTGTACGGCACGCTGTAGAGGTCGGTGGCACCTTGCGCCAGCCGTCCGTCCTGACAACCACCATTCGTCGACGAATAGATGATGGTGCTTCCGTCGTGGCTCCAGGTGGGGAATGCCACGCCGTTGCTGTCGCCGTTGCGGGCGATCACGCCGTAGTTGCCGGCGCTCGACTGCGCAATCGGCTGCTGATCGGTGCCGACCGTCGTCAGGACCGGCGGCGCGGACGAATCAAGGTTGTACCAGACCAGCTTGGCCGGCTGTTTGTTGTCGGTGCTCCAAGGCAGCTGTTCGTTCTGTTCCGACGACGTGGTCACCATGATGCGCTTGCCGTCTTGCCATGCCGAGCGCGAGAAGGTCGCGGCACCGGCCCACGGCTTGTTGAGATCGGCCAGTCCACCGACCGAGAGGTTCGAGAGTTGGTTGCCCACGTTTTCCGGCTTGACGCCGGCAATGACGGAATTCCACGGCCAGTTGTCCACGAAGGCGACGAAACCGTCGTCGGGCGTGGCGGAGTGGCAGCCGATGCAGGTGGGCGTTCGCTTCTTGGCCGACTGATCACGGCTGGGCTGTTGCACCTGCGAAAACTTGAGCGTATCCGCCACCCCTTCCTCGCCTACGCTGAACCCGCGCAAGAAGGATGTCGAATCATCGACGGTGGTGACGTTCTGATTCCCCACCGCGGTGGGATCAGCCGCCCAATAGACGATGGCGCCGGCGGCGCTTGCCGAAGCGATCTGAAACTTCACCGTCGCCGCGCCAGCGCTGGCCATGCGCACGGTCACCGACACGTCTTGCTCGTGCACGTGCTTGGCGAGCCCTTGCCAAATGGTCTTGTCCATGATCCAGTTGTCGGACGTCGTGTAGACGACCAAGTCGTTCGCTTCGAGATCGGCGTGCACCGTGATTTGCGCCAGGCCGCTGGAGCCGGTCCACTTGATGCGCGGTCGGGTCCAGTTGTAGGGATATAGCGATCCATCCTCGGGCTCGACCACACAGGGCCCGCTGCCCGAAGGATTGCCTGAGAACTGGGTGGGCGCGTTCTGCGGCGCGCTCTTGTCGATGATCGGGCCAGAGGGGAAATCGTTGCACGAGTTGTTGTCGCATGGCTCGGGTGCTTGGTTGCCATCGGTGGGCGTGGGTGTCGCTGGCCCAACCGGGGTGGTGTTGATGACGACCCCGCTGCCGCCACCCGAGCCTCCGCCACCGCCGCCGTGGGTTCCGCCCTGTGAGTCGGGGCTATTGATGACCGACGCGCCGGCGCAGGCCCCGAGGACCGAAGCAAAAGCCAGTAGCGCGGTCGGAATTGCGTGCTTCTTCATTCGAGCATCCCTCCCTCGCCTAGTGCATCCAGCGAACGCCAGTGGTCAAGTCGAGGACCGACGAGTAATTGGGAATCCCGACCAGCACCTGCGTGTCGAGGGTCCAGTGCCATCGTCGTGTGATCTTGTAAACCATGCCGCCGCCCAGCCCCGCGACGAAGGGACCGCCCCGAACTTCGTCGGGGACTGTCACGTTCAATGGGTTCCCCTGCTGGTCTTTCACGCCGGCCTGGACTCGCAGTCGGAATCCTTCACCTCCGCCGGCCGCCAGGGCGAAGTACCAGCGAATCCTCGACCGCTCCGACTTCTCCGGGATATCGGTTTCGTTTCCGCTCGAAACAAACCCGGCCTCGGTGAAGAAGAGCGCCCGCACCAACACCGACATAGCGCCCGTTGCCGGGTTGCCCGTCATGCCGTCAACCCTCATTCCAGGCATCCATTGCAGCCGCCCGGCCACCGAGAGTGCCGTGTTTCGCCCGATGAAATAGCCGATCTCTGGGACGGCGTGGCCCAAGTAGGCGGGGGCAAACCCCGAATTGAACGGACCGTGGAATGTCTCGGTGTTCTTGCCGACGGCGTAGCCAATACCCGACCCGACTCCCAGCGCGAACATCCAGGTTCCCTTCATCCCTTCGCTCTCGCGCCGGCGTTCGGCTTCGAGGCGGGCGAGCGGATTGTTGTCGTCGATCTCTTCGCCCTCTTCCTCGTCGCCCTCGTCGCCTTCCCCCTTGGCCGCCGGCTGACCGCCCGACTCGCTTCCCTTGACCGTGATGACGTTGGGGCTGTCCGCGCGACCCGAGTACGCGATGGCGGCGCCCTGCCGGTTGTGAGCCTCGAAGAACATCGGCACCCATTTCGCGTTGGTGTCCGCCCCGGGAATGGTGGCGGCCCAAGTGGTCGAGGTACCCGAGGTTTCACCCCTGGTCATGGGTACCACCTGGTAATCATCGGCGCCGTTGGCTTTGAAGCTCAGCACGACCTCGACAATCTGCGGATCCGAAGTCACGCACTTGAGGTTGACGTCGTCGCCGGCCTGGATCTCGCCGCCGCCGGGGCAGCGCAGCCCCCCTGCCGCGGCGGGCTCGCCCTGCTTCGGCTCGGGGACTGCAATCTCTCTGGGCGGCTCGGCCGGTTTCACCTCCGCGGGAGCCATTCCCATCTCCGCCCTGGCGCGAGCGAGGTTCGCCTCGGTGTCCGCCGTCGCGCGGCGCTTACTCATCTTCAAATCCGGCTTGATAGCCAGCGCCTTCTTGAATTCGGCGACGGCCTTGTCCGGTTTTTTGAGGCCAACGCTGTAGAGAACCGCCAGGTTTCCGTGGGTGGCAAGGCTTACGGGAGCCGTGGCCAGATTCGCCTTCTCCAGAACGCTGACGGCCTCGAGCAGGGACTTCTCCGCCAGGGCGAAGTTGAGGTCGTCGAAGAGTTGCATCGCGTAGAGATTCAGGCGCTGCACCTTTTCGATGGGATCTGGCCCGTCTGGCGCCTTGGCTTCGGCGCCGGCTGCCAGGTTGGCCTGCCCAAAGAACAAGAATAGCGAAAGAACCAGGGTCAGCGGTCCGGCAAAATGTCGTGAGAGCATGGTGGTCGTGTTCTTCGTCCTGCAGGTTCCTTCCCTTTTACACACTCACCGGACCGGAAGTGAGAAGAATCGCAACCGACGCGCGCGCCACTGCCTCGATGCGCGGACGCGGCGCCAACGTCGACGCCGGCGAGAAATCTGTTTCCTACAGGTCGTAAACCTTCAGCTTGTCGTACAGTGTGCGCAGACCGATCCCAAGCCGAGCCGCCGTTTGCTTGCGGTTGCCGCCCGTAAGCGCGAGCATGTGTCGGATTGCCTCTTTCTCAAGATCTTCGAGCTTCTCGCCGGTCGTCGCGTCCGCGACCAACTTGAACGAGGGAGACACCGGTCCGGTCAGGATCAAGTCAGCGCTGATGGTCGAGCCCTCGGACAGGATGGCTGCGCGCTCAAGAACGTTGCCCAGCTCGCGCACGTTGCCGGGCCATGCGTAGGCGGCCAAGCGCGCCCGAGCCGCTTCGTCCAACAACAGAGAGGGATGTCCGAGTTGGCGCGAGATGCGGCGGAGAAGGGCGTCGGCCAGGGGAATGATGTCGGCCAAACGCTCGCGCAGCGGCGGGATGCGGATCGGAAACACCGCCAGCCGGTGGTAGAGGTCTTCCCTGAAACGCCCCTTTTGCATCTCGGACGCCAAATCGCAGTTGGTTGCGGCCACGATGCGGACGTCAACTTCGATGGTCCGTGTTCCACCCACCCGCTCGAAGCAGCGCTCTTGCAGCACGCGCAATAGCTTCGCCTGAAGCTCGGGACGAAGCTCGGAAACCTCGTCGAGGAACAGGGTCCCGCCATCGGCGAGCTCGAAGCGGCCTCGCCGGGTTGACGCAGCGCCAGTAAAGGCCCCTTTCTCGTGGCCGAAGATCTCGCTTTCCAGCAGGGTGTCCGAGATGGCGGCGCAGTTCACCGCCACGAACGGCCCCGACGCGCGCTTGCTCCTTCGGTGCAGCGAGCGCGCCAGGACTTCCTTGCCCGTACCGCTCTCGCCCATCAGCAAGACGCTGGCGTCGGTGGGCGCAACCTTGTGCACCTGACTCAACACCGCAAGCATGTTCCGGTCGACGGCAACGATGTCCGCGTCGCTTTCGTCGGCCGGGTGGCGCTGGGCTTCCTCGCGCAGGCGGCGGCGTTCAATGGCCCGGTTGGCCACCAATCGAAGCTCGTCCGGGCCGGAAAGGGGTTTGCCGAGGTAGTCGAATGCTCCCAGCTTCATCGCCTCGACGGCGCCGGACAAAGTGCCATGCGCGGTGAGAACGATGACCTCTGTCTCGGGCGACTCCTGACGCGCCTTGCGTAGCAGCGACATTCCATCCAGGCCCGGCATCTTGAGGTCCGTGATCATTAGGTGAAACGACTCACGATCGAGCAGCCGCGCGGCGGATTCGCCGTCCGCTGCCAGGGTGACCTTTCTTCCTTCGCCCTCCAATGACTCACCGATAAAGCTTCGGATTCCCTCTTCGTCGTCGACAACAAGTATGCGTTCCACGTTCAGGCTCCTTGCGTTCGTA
>CAZBIU010000065.1:0-23145 GCA_964491625.1 uncultured Myxococcales bacterium | reverse complement strand
GGCTACTGCGGACGGTGCCGGGATCGTGGTCCGGCTGGCGCATGGCCGAGGCCACGATCGGGAAGAAGACCACCTGTCCCAGCCTCTGCACCAGCTGCAACGGCATCATGGCCAGGTTGCTGGCGATAGCGTAGAAGCCCAGATCGGCCACCGAAACCAGCTTGCCTAGAAGCAAGCGGTCGGTCTGCGTGGCCAAGAAGTTGAGCGAGGTGCTGATGAAGATCCAGCGGCCAAAATCCACCAGCGAGCGTCCCGCCTCCCGATCCCAGGCAAATCGATTGGAAGGGCCCGGCAACATGACATGGGTCAGCACCGTCCGCAGCAGGCTGGACACCAGGGCCGAGATGACGAGCTACCAGACCGAGCGCCAGACCAGGGCGATGCCGATCATTGCGGCCACGCTGACCGCTTGGGACACGACATCGACGGCGATGATGCGCAGAAAGGTCAGACTGCGGTTCAACGTGTAGACTTTGGTCGACAGGAAACCACCGAAAACCGCCGATAACCCCGCCACGGGCAGCAGCCGCGCCAACTGCGGCTGGTGGTAGAAGCGGGCCAGCGGCCAGGCCAACGCACAGGCGACGATCCACAGCGCAAATCCGCGCCCGACCTGAACAGTCCAGGCCGTATCCAAGAAGCGGGGATCGTCGCCGCGTGAGTTCTGGATGATGTTGGGCCCGATGCCTACGTCCGAGAAGAGCTCCAGACCCGTCAAGAACACGTTGACCAAGGCCATCAGCCCGAAGTGCTCGGGGAGGAGCAGACGCGTAATGACAAGGTTGGCGACGAAGCGGATGACGAGGCTTGCCCCTTGCCCCAGGATAGTGATCGTCGACCCCCGCACGGCGGCCGCGCTTAGCTCATGAGACGTGGGGGGAGAATCCAGCAACTGAGAACCTCAAATGCGGACGAGGTTTCTCCGCCTTCCCCACTAAGATGTCTTCTAGACCATTCGGTCTCGCCCTGCCGCCCGCGAGGGAAAGTCTCGCGACGGCTCGTGCTTGAAGCTCGATTGGAACTCTTGCCCGATGGCGCTGGGGGGCATCACTGATTCATGAGGTCGATGGGCTGGTACCCCTTCGGCTCACTTGTGACATCCAACATCTCGTGAAGGTCGCCTATCTCGTCAACCAGTATCCCAAGATCAGCCACACGTTCGTCCGCAGAGAGATCGCCGCGGTGGTGTCAGAAGGAATCCAGGTCTTCCGCTACAGCCTTCGTCCGTCCCCCGAGACGCTTGTCGACCCACGAGACCTGGCAGAGGCGCTAAAGACACATGTGCTTCTCGGAGAATCCAAGATGCGAATCTTCGCGGCGCTCGTCGCCACGGCGTTTGGTCGGCCGCTTCGCTTCTGCCGCGCGCTTCGGGCAACGCTCCGACTTGCCCGACCATCCGACCGCGGCGTGTTTCGACACCTAGCGTACTTCGTCGAAGCGTGCCTGCTGTCTCGCCTCCTTTCTCGCCAAGCCATTCGGCATGTGCACGCTCATTTCGGGACGAACTCGGCGACGGTGGCGATGTTGACATACGAATTGGGGAGCGTTTCCTTCAGTTTCACCGCCCACGGCCCCGAGGAATTCGACAAGGCGGCGCAGTGGTCCCTGGCGGAAAAGATCGAGAAGGCAGCCTTTGTGGTCGGCGTCAGTCACTTTGGCCGAAGCCAGCTTTACCGTCAGTGCAACCAACGCCTTTGGGGCAAGATCCAAGTCGTCCGTTGTGGTGTCGATGGCGATCTTCTCGACCTGGACACAAGCCCCGTCCCACACGAACGCAAGCTCGTCTCTATCGGCCGGCTGTCCGAGCAGAAGGGACAGCTGCTTCTCGTTGAGGCCTTGGGACAGCTACGTCGGCAGGGGCTTCGCGTCGAGCTGGACTTTGTGGGCGACGGAGAGCTGCGTCCCCAAGTTGAACGGGCGATCGTCGAGCAGGGGCTGACCGACAGTGTGAAGATAGCCGGATGGGCTGACGGCGAAACCGTCAGACGCATTCTCGATGCATGCAGTGCTTTTGTACTGCCCAGCTTCGCGGAAGGCCTGCCCGTCGTCATCATGGAAGCCATGGCGCGTGGTCGTCCCGTGCTCAGCACTTACGTGGCGGGCATACCCGAACTGGTACAGCCCGGCCAGAACGGATGGCTGGTTGCCGCCGGTTCTGTAGACGATCTGGCGAACGCAGTCCGAGAGGTGGTGACGACACCGTTCGAGGTTCTCGCGGAGATGGGCCGAAAGGCCCGGGCTCGGGTCGCCGAGCAGCACGATGTTCGTCGGATCGGACGACGGCTCGCCACCCTGATGCAATCCACATGCTCCAGCTAGCGCTGCCACCTCGACGTTCTCTGCCACGATAGCGGTCAAGAGTTAGGAGTGAAAATATGGGGCATGAAGGCGACGACGACAACCTGGCGCAGAAGACGATCATGATTGGCAGCTTCTTCTTGGAGGCGAAAGCACGGCCTGGTACTTGCGGGGCTGTGCTCTCGGTCGTGGAGCCGGACGGTGGTGAACGAGTATTCCCCATCAGCCGCAACCCCACCATTATTGGCCGCGCGAACAACGCCGACGTGATTCTCCTCGACCCGACCGTATCGAGCTTCCACGCACGCATCACAAAGCATGCCTTCGGCTATACAGTCGAAGACATGGACTCGGCCGAAGGTACCTTCCTGCGCGACAAGCGCGTGAAGCACGACCGCCTCATCCACGGCGATACGCTCCGCGTGGGCAACACCATTCTTGCCTTCATCGACGAGAGCACTGCCGCAGCCAAGCAGGACGTGCAAACCTCGGCTCCGGTGCCCGAAGACACCATGCCAAAGGAGCTGATGGTCCGGCCGTCCCTCCGCCCAATAATACCCGTCCCGTATCAAAGCTTCCGCCAACGCGAGCTACCTCCCGCCGAGTTCCTGGAGCACAGGCTGCGGCGAACCGACGGCGAAGACGCCGCGCCTTCCCTCGACGAACTGATCCTCAAAGTCCTTCGCGCTGTCCGCTACCTCCGCCGGCGAGTGTGGATCCTCATGGGCTTCATGTTGATCGGGGGCACGCTGGGAGCAGCCAGTTTCGCCTATTTTCCGCCGGTACGCGCAGCCCGGTGCATCGTCACTTTGCATCCCGCGCCCCGGACGAACCCCATCGAGTCCGAAACCCGCGCGCCCCCGGCGGACCCCACGCAGTTCTTCGAGGGAGCGGAGCGAACGTTTCTGAGTCGCGAAAGCATCATGGGTACGCTTCGAAAGATGGGCATCCCCGATGCCAGCGAGTCCTGGGCCGATGCCATCGCCCAGCACATGCGCTTCGAGGCCATGGGCAATTACACTTACACCGCCGTCTTGACTCCGAGCCTGTTTGACAAACGAACCGACTGGCACCTGCGGTTCCTCGACGCCCACCTGCGGAACTACATCGATAGCGAGATCGGGCGAAAGATGAGGAACTTCGTGGCCGAGGTCGATTTCCTACGCGCGCAGACCACGGCCGCCAACCAGAGGCTGCAGGACATCGCACAGCAAACCGTCCAGTTCCGCGAAGCCAACTCCGACCAGATTCTCGCTCAATCCACGCTCGGACCCGGCTCGCAGGCCGAACTGGAATCGAAGCGTATCGAGATCAGTGGCCGCATCGACCGGCTGACCGGCGAGTTCGAAGCTGTGCGCAGCCAGCTCGGCCGGGGCAGCGCGCTCAGCCAGGCCAAGTCGCAGTCGACACAGTCCGACCGCGATGCGTTGCACATCATCAACCGCAAATTGACGGAGTTGCGCGCCCAGGGGTTGGCCGACGGACATCCCGAGGTGCAAGGTCTGCTCAACCAGCAAAGGAATCTGCAGCAGATGGTCGACGAACACCTGCACTCGGACGTGACCCAGTTCGAAAAAAACGCGAACGTCGCCTACGATTCTCTGCGCAGCCAGGCCGACCAACTTGGGGCACAACTGCGGGCCGCGCGCGCCGAGCGCGGAACTATCGAGTCCGGCATGCGTTCGTTGCGCACCGTGAGCAGCCATTCTCCCCAGGTCAACGCGCGGATCGAAGAGCTGACCCGCATGAAGGAAGAGGTTGAACGGCAACATAGCCTTCTCTTCGAGGGACTGAAGAAAGCCGAGATCCAGCTCGAGCTTGAGCGCGTTTCGACGACCTCGCGTTATGAGATTGTGGTACCTGCGCGCCTGGATGCACCCCCCAACCGCCAGGCCTTCGCCCTGCGCATGGCCCTGGGCCTGTTTCTAGGAATACTGCTAATCTCCGCAGGGATCGCCTTGAACGAGCTGCGCAGACGGTTCGCGCGCGTCGCGCAGAACAACGCCGCCACGGTGGCGCTCGGCTAGGCTGAAGGTTCGTAAGCAGCCGCTTCGGCCACCGAGTCGAACTGATGGTGCTGGCAATTCATTTTGATTGATTGAGTGGTTCGGGTTTGCTTGCGCAAGCAGCGATGCCGATGGCGGACACCACATCGTATTGGTCGAATAGACCAATCCTTCAGGCCCTTCTTGAGATGCAAGTCCCTGAACTGCTTGATTCTCACAAGTGGCGCGATTACTGCTGTAGCAGCGTGCGGATATCGAAGTGAAGTCATGAGATTTGGACTCGCAGTGTTGCTCATCCTTCCCGGACTCGGGGCTTCCGCTCGCGCACAGCAAGGGCGGGGGCCGGGCGGGCAGTCACAAGTACCGCGACCCGTTCAGCAACTGCGGCAGGCCAGGCCGATGCAGCAACAGTCTGGGCAAGTACCGGAGCAGCAACGCCAAATCCAGCCCGCGTCACGGCAACAGACCGCGAGGGCCATCCCGCCCCCTCAACCGCCCATGCAGCGGGCCATTCCTGCACAGCAGAGACAGGCGCACCCGATCGGTCCGGCACGGAAGGGCGCTGCCTGGCAGGACCATGCGCCCGCGCAGCATTCCCCGGCGAGGGGTGGCAACAAGAGTGGCTACTACCAAGGCAGCCGCATTTCCAACCGCCGTTATGCTGGCAGATTTGGACGTGAGCACAACTTCCACGTCAACCGACGCGACTACGACCATCGGCGCTTTCGGTATGGCGGCTACGCCTTCGGTTTCATCGATCCTTGGCCGATCGGGTGGGGCTACTCGGACGACGTCTATGTTGAGTACACCGATGACGGCTACTACATGTACTACCGCTTTCATCCCGGCGTGCGCATTTCCATCGACCTTCTCTGAGTCAACATGGTCCAAGAAGTCGAATCAGTTGCATCGATCCGGGCGCGCACCGAACTGCGCCTGGACAGACACCAACGGATGATGGAGGTGCTCACCGCGGCGCTTGGAAGACCACGCACCGTCTATGCGACCCTGTCGATGGTTGGCGGCTGGGTTGTGTTCAATGGGGTGACGTCAAAGCTATTGGGCTGGCAGACGATCGACCCACCTCCCTTCTTCTGGTTGCAGGGAGTCGTCGCGCTATCCGCCCTCTTAATGACCACTCTGGTCCTCATTACCGCCAATCGTCAGACGCGAAACGCCGAAGAGCGTTCGCATCTCGACCTGCAGGTCAACCTACTCGCCGAACACAAGGTGGCCAAGCTCATCGCGCTGGTCGAAGAGCTGCGCCGCGATCTGCCCATGGTGCCCGATCGCATCGACCGTGAAGCCGACGCCATGCAGAAGGCGGTCGATCCACACGCAATGCTGGCGGCGCTGGAACGCGCATCGGAAACCGACCTGCCCAGCACCCCCCAGGCACCTCCGATTGTGGATGGAGACAGAGCGACCGAGAGCTGAACACGCATGCTTTGGACCATCGCAATAGTCTTGTTGGTCATGTGGGGACCGGTGCTTCTCTCCCCCGGACGGCGCACGCATCCCCCTAGGATAGATCGAGTTCGCGGACGAGCTAACTTGTTATGATTCTATCCAACGCGGAAGGCTTGGCAGGATGTGATCTGCTGCGAGGCTTGGTCTTCCGGGAGAAACCAAATTCTGAGATTGAGGCGAGCTTGGCCGCCGTATCCAAAGGTCCAGGTGACTTCCAAGAGCTGGCTCTCGAGCTCACTGGCTTGACAGTTCCCGAAGAAATCGCCCGGGTGACTCTAAGTGCGCTGGTCGGCCATGTTCGCGATCTGAGTGACATCCTCAAGCGCCCGATCGGCATCCGGACCGCCGCGCTGGATCTGCTCGATCGCACGGAATGCCGTCGGCGGGAAGAGGGGGGCCCGCAGGCGCCCCCTCATGAGAGCCTCGAGCGCTTGGCCTTCGTCGACTATCTCACCGGGCTACCGAATTTCCGAAGCCTTTCCGAGCGCTTCGACAATGAGATCAAGCGGGCCACACGCTACCGGCGTTTGCTTTCCCTGGTCATGTTCGATCTGGACGGATTCAAGGAAATCAACGACCGTTTCGGCCATCTGGTGGGCAACGCCGCCTTGAAACATGTCGCTGGTTTGGTGCGAGGATTTGTGAGGGAAACCGACGTCGTGGGGCGTTTCGGCGGCGACGAGTTCATGGTCCTGTTGCCCGAAACCCCCAAACACACCGCGGAAGGTCTGGCGGCACAGATTCGCGCGTTGATTTGCGGCACGCCACTTTATTGGGAGCAAAGCGGGCCGCTCAGGTTGACGATTAGTTTGGGAATGGCTTCGTTTCCACGGGATGCGCGAACCGCGGAGACCTTGATGGCCGAGGCAGACGGGGCTATGTACAGCGCGAAACGGGCTGGGCGAAACCAAGTATTCTTCTCCAGGCCGAGCACTTCCGCGCTCCTATCGCACGGCCCGTTCACCACCCAGACCTACGACTCTGTTCATGTGATCGGAGATTTCAATGGGTGGGATCGCACCGCCGAGCCCATGGCGTGGAATCCGCCCAAGATGTGTTTCACGATCGAGCTCTTTCTGGCGCCTGGCAAGTACGAGTACAAACTGCTGCTCAACAAGGAGAAGCTCACCATCGATCCGAACAACCCCGAGACTGTTTATGACGGATTCGACGGACGCAATTCGGTTCTAAGGGTTGCCCCGCGGGGGACGAATACTAATGGCTAGGACGGTTCAGAGGACGCGGCATTCGTGGCTAGCCCGTCTGCGCGGGAGCGTCCTCGCCAAAGACAGCGTGGCCAATGAGCCGCCCCTGCGTGCCGAGCTGCTTAGCGCCGACCAGATGAAGGAGCACGGACGAACCCTGGCAGCGGCCCACGAGCTGGCGCGGCGATGGGCCCCTGATCGACTTCTCGCGCGCCTCGCCGATAACGAAAAAGTCCTGATAGAAGCTTGTAGGCTGCTGACCGAGACCCTAGCGGCCGATCGCCGTATTGTCCCGGCGGGAGAATGGCTGCTCGACAATTTCTATCTGGTGGAAGAGCAGATTCGCACGGCCAGGCGGCACCTGCCGAGGGGTTATAGTCGGGAGTTGCCTCGCCTCCGCAGCGGACCATCGGCAGGCCTTCCGCGCGTCTACGACATCGTGCTTGAGGCAATCTCGCATGGTGACGGGCGGGTGGATCCCGAGGGCCTCAGCGGTTTCGTGGGGGCGTACCAGACGGTGACCGCAATGACCCTGGGCGAATTGTGGGCCATCCCTATCATGCTGCGCTTGGCGCTCATCGAGAACCTCCGGCGAGTGGCAGCACGAGTCGCTGCTGCACGGATCGATCGCGACCGTGCCGCCTTCTGGGCGGACAAGATGGCCGCCGTGGTCAAGGAGGATCCGAAAAGCCTCATCCTCGTCACCGCAGATATGGCGCGGGCCAACCCCCCCATGGCCAGCGCGTTCGTGGCGGAGCTTGCGCACCGACTCCACGGACTAAGCCTGACCTTGCCGCTCACGTGGATCGAACAACGGCTTTCCGACGCCAACCTGACCATCGAGCAGATGATCTACACGGAGAATCAGAAACAGGCGGGCGATCAGGTTTCCATCAGCAACAGCATCGGCAGCCTGCGCGTCCTTGGGGCCACCGATTGGCGCAAGTTCGTGGAGAGAGTGAGCGTGGTGGAACAAACCCTGCGCGAGGATCCTGCCGACGTCTACCGCCAAATGGAATTCGCCACCCGGGATCGCTACCGTCGCACGGTCGAGAAGATCGCCAGGCGAAGTCCTCTCACGGAAAGCCAGGTGGCGCGCCAGGCAATCCTGCTGGCCCAAGCGGGCACCACGAGCTCAAGCAACGACGAACGCACGCGACACGTCGGCTTCTATCTCATCGACCGCGGACTGCCGCAGCTCAAGCGGGCGGCGCATATACGGGGTTCCATGATGGGCGCCTTGCGCGGTTCGAGCCGCCATTTCCCTTTGTCCCTCTATCTGGGTTGCATCGTTCTACTGGCGGCCATCGGTACCGGTTGTCTCGTGGCACGAGCCAGAGGCGACGGCGGCCCGGATTGGCTACTGGCTCTGGTCGCGATCTTCGCCTTGCCGTGTACGAGTCACCTGGCCATAGCGCTGGTGGACTGGCTGGCAACGCTGCTGGCCACGCCGCACCCGCTGCCTCGCCTAGATTACTCGGACGGAATCCCGAAAGAATCGAGTGCCCTCGTCGTGATCCCGACCATGCTGTCCAGTGCCGCAGGGATCGCGGATCTCGTCGAAGGGCTGGAAGTGCGCTTCCTGGCCAACCAAGACGAGAATGTGCGTTTTGCGCTATTGACTGACTTCTTGGATGCCAGCCGGGAGACGGTCCCTGGGGACGACACGCTGGTGTCGTTGACCCGGCAGAAGATCGAGGAGTTGAACACGAAGTACGGCCGTTCGAAAGGCGGTCCCTTTCTCCTCTTTCACCGCCCGCGCCGCTTTAATCCGCGGGATCGAGTCTGGATGGGGTACGAGCGCAAACGCGGCAAGCTGGCAGCGCTGAACGCCTACCTGCGCCGCACTGGAATGAATGCCGATGCGCAGTCGAGCTTTTCGCTGGTGGTTGGCGACACGACGGGACTCGAGCGGGTCAAGTACGTGATCACCCTGGATACCGATACTCGGTTGCCACGCGACGCTGCCAGGGAACTGGTCGGGGCCATGGCCCACCCCCTCAATCGGGCACGTTGGGACCCGCGCACGCAAAGAGTGTGTGAGGGTTACGGAATCCTGCAACCGCGCATGGCCGAGAGCCTGTCAGGTGAACGGTCTCGCTACGCCCAGCTCTGTGGCAGCGAGCCCGGACTCGATCCGTATACCCGCGCAGTTTCGGATGTCTATCAGGACCTATTTCAGGAAGGGTCGTTCATCGGCAAGGGGATCTACGACGTGGACGCCTTCGAGGCTGCCCTGGCCGGCCGCCTTCCCGAAAATCGAATTCTCAGCCACGATCTCATCGAAGGGTGCTATGCGCGCTCGGGCCTGCTCACCGATGTTCAGCTTTATGAGGCGTATCCCCCACACTACGAAATGGATGTGGTACGCAGACGGCGGTGGATTCGCGGCGACTGGCAGATCGCCGGTTGGGCCTTGCCCTGGGTTCGGGCCCCGCGCACAGGTTGGCGCCGGTCCTCCCTCCCTCTGCTCGCGCGCTGGAAGATTTTCGACAATCTCCGGCGCAGCCTGGTACCGATCGCCGCGACTTTACTCCTGCTCCTCGGTTGGTCGTTGCTGCGTCGACCCTGGTTCTGGACGCTCGCAGTCCTCAGCGTCTTCGTGATTCCTCCCACGGCCACGTCCCTACTGGATGTTCTGCGGAAGCCGAAGGACGTGCTGCTTATCTGGCACCTGGCCGGGGCAGGTCGTTCGGCCGCCGTGCGCTTCGCCCAGGTGTCTTTCGCCTTCGCGTGCCTACCGTACGAGGCCTTCTTCACCTTCGATGCGATCCTGCGTACCACCTTCCGAGTCCTGGTGAGCAGGAGGGGGCTCTTGCAATGGAATCTCGCGGGCGACGCGAAACCCAAACACCCGTCAGAGCTTGCCGACCTCGCCACCTCCCTTCGCACAATGTGGTGCGCACCCGCGCTGTCGGGGGCCACGCTCCTCTTTCTCGCCTACGCTCACCCCGCGGCGCTGGCCATCGCTCTGCCCATTCTGCTGCTCTGGTCCGCGGGTCCGGTCCTTGCTTGGTGGCTGAGCCGTCCCCTGCCACGTCGCACGGCCAGACTGACGGCCGCCGACACTCGCTTTCTCCGAGGCGTCGCCCGCAAAACATGGTCCTTCTTCGAGACTTTCGTCGGCCCGAAAGACCACTGGTTGCCGCCCGACAACGTGCAAGAGCATCCTGCGGCGGTCATTGCCCATCGCACCTCGCCGACCAACATGGGCCTGTCGCTGCTGGCGAACCTGGCCGCCCACGACTTCGGCTACATCTCGACCGGGCGGCTCGTCGAACGCACGTCCAATGCCATCCACACCATGGAATCCCTCGAGCGCCACCGCGGACACTTTTACAACTGGTACGACACCCAGTCACTAGGGCCGCTGCAGCCCCATTATGTTTCCAGCGTGGACAGCGGCAACCTGGCCGGACACCTTCTGACCCTGCGCCAGGGACTGCTCGGCCTCATCGACGAAAAGCTCGTGGGCCCGCGCCTCTTTGCGGGCATGGCGGACACCCTCGAGCTGGCAACGGATGTTGCGGAGGATTTCGACCGCAGTGAAGTCTCTGCGGTCGCGCGAGCCTTGAGCTCGGCGATGGACGCTCCCCCATCGACGCTGGTGGCCGCCCACCGCTTCATCACGTCGTTCGCAAAGCTGGCCGAATCGTTGGCGGACCGGTTGGCCACGAGCCAGGAGAGAAAAGCCCATGGGTGGGCGCTGGCGCTGGTCCGGCAATGCCAGGATGCGGAGGCCGATCTAACCTTCATCGCCCCCTGGACCTCGCTGCCGGAGGCTGCCGTTCGCCCGGACGTGTCTAGCGGTATCCATCACATCCCAACCCTGCGCGAGCTGGCCGAGGCCGAGTCGCAACCCTTGGCGACGGTCGAGGCCTGGCTTTGGCCAGGCGCTGCGCAAGCAACCATTGCGTCGCCCGAGCTGCGACCTCTGATCGCCGAGTGCAGCCGTCGCGCCAAGAAGAGAATCGCCGTGGTGCAGCGACTTGCGCTTCATGCTGGCGAGCTGGCGCGCATGGAGTACGGCTTCCTTTTTGATGAGACCCGTCACTTGCTGGCCATTGGGTACAACGTGGACGATCGTCGGCGCGACACCGGCTACTACGATCTGTTGGCTTCCGAAGCGAGGCTGTCCACCTTCGTGGCCATCGCGCAGGGGCAACTTCCACAGGAGAGTTGGTTTGCGCTAGGTCGCCGGCTCACCAACGAAGGAGGCAAACCTATCCTGCTCTCGTGGAGCGGATCGATGTTCGAATACCTGATGCCGCTCCTCGTGATGCCTACCTACGAGAGCACCCTGCTCGATCAGACGTGCAGGACAGCGGTCGAGCGGCAGATCGACTATGGAGCCCAGCTTGGGGTACCGTGGGGCATGTCGGAATCCGGCTACAATCTCGTGGACGCTCATCTCAATTACCAATACCGGGCGTTCGGGGTACCAGGCCTGGGGCTCAAGCGCGGATTGGCCGAGGACCGCGTCGTCGCCCCCTACGCTTCGTTGTTGGCGCTGATGGTGGCGCCCGAGAAGGCGTGCGAGAATCTGCGGCGACTTGCGGCCGAGGGGTGCGAGGGCGCCTATGGATTTTACGAGGCCATCGACTATACGCCGTCTCGCCTGCCACGCGGGCAGACCAGCGCCCTGGTTCAGTCCTTCATGGCCCATCACCAAGGTATGAGCTTGCTGTCGCTGGCCTATCTCCTCTTGGACCAGCCGATGCAAAGATGTTTCGAGGCGGATCCGGCGATCCAGGCTACGACGTTGCTTCTGCAAGAACGAATCCCCAAGGCGGTTGCGCCCTATCTTCACACCACAGAGCTTGCCCAGTCGCGGACTGTCGCCGGTACCGCCGAGACGCCGATGCGGGTGTTCGCCACACCCCACACCTTGACCCCCGAAGTGCAGCTCTTGTCGAATGGCCGGTACCACGTGATGATCACCAACGCTGGCGGCGGCTACAGCCGCTGGAAGGATCTCGCCGTCACGCGCTGGCGCGAGGACAGCACACGCGACCACTGGGGCACCTTCTGTTACCTGCGCGACGCCAATGGGACGTTTTGGTCGACCGCCTACCAACCGGCGCTCAAGCGATCGGATAGCTACGAGGCGATCTTCTCCGAATCCCGAGCGGAGTTCCGCTGTCGCAAGCACGATCTCGACACCCACACGGAGATTGCGGTCTCGCCCGAGGACGACATCGAGCTGCGCAGGATTACCATCACCAACCGCGCCCGCAAGCGAAGGACCCTCGACCTGACCAGCTACGCCGAGGTCGTGCTGGCCATGCCTGCCGCGGACGCGCAGCATCCGGGATTCAGCAATCTGTTCGTGCAAAGCGAGATCCTCAGGCGAAGGCAGGCCATCTTGTGCACCCGCCGGCCACGTTCGGCGGACGAGACGTCGCCGTGGATGTTCCACCTGGTGGTCGTGCACGGGGCCGAGACGGGAGAGCCATCGTACGAGACAGACCGTTCGCGCTTCATCGGACGCGGCCGTACCGTCGCGGATCCTCAGGCGATGAGCAACGGCGCGAAGCTCTCGGACAGCCAGGGTTCGGTGCTCGATCCAATCGTCGCCATCCGGCAACGGATCACGCTTGAACCAAACGCGTCCGCGACGGTCAACATGGTCACCGGTGCGGGCGAGAGCCGCGAAGTCTGCTTGGGATTGGTCGACAAGTACCATGATCGGCGTCTCGCAGACCGCGTTTTCGATCTGGCCTGGACCCACAGCCAGGTGGCGTTGCAACAGATCAATGCCAGCGCAGCCGATGCGCAACTGTATGGTGGGTTGGCCGGATCCATCCTCTACGCCAACGCCTCGCTGCGTGCCGACGCGGCCTTGGTCAAGAGCAACCGCCGCGGGCAGTCCGGCCTGTGGGGCTATTCCATTTCTGGCGACTTGCCCATCGTATTGTTGAAAATTCGGGAGTCGGCGAATACCGAATTGGTGCGCCAATTGGTCCAGGCCCACTCGTATTGGCGTCGTCGAGGACTGAAGGTCGATCTCGTGATCTGGAACGAAGACCATTCTGGTTACCGGCAGGTCCTCAACGATCAGATCCTATCGATTATCGCTGCTGGCGGCGAAACCGGCGTGATCGATCGACCGGGCGGCATTTTCGTGCGCCTGGCTGACCAGATTGCCGACGAGGATCGCGTCTTGGTACAGACCGTAGCACGCGTCGTGGTGACCGACGTTCAGGGAGATCTGGCCGAGCAGCTCGGCCGGCGAAGGCAGGAGACACGCATGGAGCCGCCGCCTGCCATCCGCGCCCAACGCACAAGACCCTTCTCGTCTTCCGCTGAGGTAGCAGAACCTCGCACGGATCTGATCCTGCAAAACGGGATAGGTGGCTTCACCCCTGATGGTCGTGAATATGTCATCACGACAAAGCCAGGACGCGCGACGCCGGCGCCTTGGGTGAACGTGCTGGCCAACCCGCAGTTCGGCACCGTGCTTTCGGAGAGTGGATCGGCCTACACCTTTGCGGAAAACGCGCATGAGTTTCGCCTGACCCCATGGGAAAACGACCCGGTCGGCGACACCGGCGGGGAAGCTCTCTATCTGCGCGACGAGGAGAGCGGGCGGTTCTGGTCACCGACCCCCTTGCCCTGCCAAGGCCCGACCGACGAGCCCACCATCACCCGACACGGCTTCGGTTACAGCGTCTTCGAACACAGCGAGGGTGGCATTCACACCGAGCTCTGCATCTACGTCGATGTGAATGCGCCCGTGAAGTTCTCGCTGCTCAAGGTGCGCAACGATTCCGATCGACTGCGCCGACTGTCGGCCACTGCGTACGTGGAATGGGTGCTAGGAGATGATCGGGCGAAGAACGCCCCCTACGTGACCAGCAACGCCGACCCCGGCACCGGCGCGCTCTTTGCGCACAACCTTTACAGTATGGAGTTCGCCAATCGGGTCGCGTTTCTGGACACTGACGATAGGTCCGGGACCGTGACCGGCGATCGAACCGAGTTCTTGGGCCGCAACGGGACGCCTCGAAGCCCGGCGGCGCTGCACCGTGAACGACTCTCGGGCAAGCTCGGGGCCACGCTCGACCCCTGCGCGGCAATGCAGGTTCCCTTCGAGCTTCACCCTTGGCAAGAGCGCGAGATCATCTTTCGCCTCGGCGTAGGGCGAGGCATCGACGACGCGGCCAACCTGGTACACCAACATCGTGGCTCGGCGGCGGCCCGCAGTGCCTTGGAGTCGGTTTGGCAGTACTGGAAACACATCCTCGGCGCGGTCCAGGTGGAAACGCCCGATCCCGCCCTCGATGTCCTGGCCAACGGCTGGCTCGTGTACCAAACCCTGGCCTGCCGAATCTGGGCGCGCAGCGGAGCCTACCAATCGGGGGGAGCCTTCGGGTTTCGCGACCAGTTGCAAGACGCCATGGCGCTCATCCACTGCGAGCCGCGCCTTTTGCGCGAGCAGTTGCTGTTGTGCGCGTCCCATCAGTTCCGCGAAGGAGACGTCCAGCATTGGTGGCACCCCCCGTCCGGCCGCGGCGTGCGTACCAACTGCTCGGACGACTTCCTCTGGCTGCCCCTCGCCGCGTGCCGATATGCCCTCGGCACCGGCGACACGGGGGTGCTGGAAGAGAACGTCCCCTTTCTCGAAGGTCGCCCGGTTGGCGCCGAGGAAGACTCGTACTACGACCTGCCTCGGCGCTCGGACGAAGCGGCCACCCTCTACGCGCATTGCACCCGAGCCATCTTGCGCGGACTGCGCTTCGGCTCCCACGGCTTGCCGCTCATCGGCTCGGGGGACTGGAACGACGGCATGAATTGCGTGGGCACGCACGGCAAGGGCGAGAGTGTGTGGCTGGGATTCTTCCTCTATCACGTGCTCGAACGCTTCACCGAGCTGGCGCGGCAGCGCGGCGACCTGGCCTTCGCCGGGCGCTGCCAGGTCGAGGCCGGGAAGATGCGGCAAAACCTCGAGGACGGTGGTTGGGACGGTCAGTGGTATAGGCGCGCCTACTTCGACGACGGCTCGCCCCTGGGATCGGCGAGCAGCCCCGAGTGCCAGATTGATTCCATCGCGCAGAGCTGGTCGGTGCTGTCAGGCGCTGGCGCCCCCGAGAGGTCGCGTTTGGCCATGGATGCACTCGACAAACGGCTGGTTCGCCGCAAAGACGCCCTCATCCAATTGCTCGATCCGCCTTTCGACAAATCGAACCTGGAGCCAGGCTACATCAAGGGCTACGTGCCAGGCGTGCGGGAAAATGGCGGCCAGTACACGCATGCCGCGATCTGGGCTGCGATGGCCTTCGCGGCCCAAGGTGACGCTCGCCGAGCGTGGGAGCTCTTGGGGATGATCAACCCCGTCAACCACGGCAATTCCCCCGAGGCTATTCAGACGTACAAGGTAGAGCCCTACGTCGTCGCGGCCGATGTCTACGCGGTGGCGCCGCATACCGGTCGCGGCGGGTGGACATGGTATACGGGCTCGGCCGGCTGGCTCTATCGGCTCATCGTCGAGTCTCTGCTGGGGCTAAGGTTGGATGTAGACAAGCTGCACCTCGGCCCCTGCATGCCCCAAGACTGGCAAGCTTTCACGGTCCACTACCGCCATCGCGAAACCCTCTACCACATCCGCATCTCGCGCACTGCCACCCCCGAGGGCGGCATGGCCGTGGTTCTCGACGGCGTCGAGCAACGCGACCCGTTCATTCCCTTGGCCGACGACCGCCGAGAGCACAACGTGGACGTGCGCGTTCCGGGGAATGCGCCAAAGGGTGTCGGGCGTGAGGACTGATTTCCTCCTCGTGGCAGTCGTCACCCATTCGAACCCGAGCCCTCCAGCCTGGCGTGGAGAAGCAGCGCGGCAGCTAGAAGATCGAGCGGAGAGGTGCAGCCGGAAGGCCGCCTCACCAGATCTTGGACTTGATGTTCTGCCCGCGCTGCTTGAGCAGAATGTCGACCAGGGCCCGATCAAACAGGTTGGTAGCCGCAATCTCCGGCGTCACGCGCGAGCGGAAGTGTTGCCGGCCTTCCTCGATCTCTTCCTTCATCGTGTCGAACAGGGAGTCGTTCTGGATGCCCAGGACCAGCTTGGTTTCGTTGTACATCGCAAGATCGGAAGCGATGGCCCGGGCGAACTGACGCGCTCGTTCTGGCTTGTCGATCAACGGAGGCATGGTACTAGAGTACCCGATTCTGCCGCCTGATGAGAATGAGTTTGCAGCCGCAGGACGACATTCTAGAATCAAGGCATGAAGCGCGCTCTTACGTTCATCGCGGTCGCCGCGGGCGTGTGCCCTGCCCTTTCCGTGCGGGCCGACGACACCTATCAAGTCAGCAACACCGATGCCGTCGTCACCGTGGGCGGCAAGGGCAAGGCCAGCGTGACTATCGCCGCCAAGAAAGGCTGGCACCTGAACCAGGAGGCGCCGTTGACCTTGAAGCTGGGCACGACGGCCGGAATCGAAACCGACAAGGCCAAGCTAGTCCGTTCCGACCTTGCCATGTCCAGCGAAGCCCAGGCGCGCTTCGAGGTGGGCATCACCGC
This sequence comes from uncultured Myxococcales bacterium, assembly GCA_964491625.1. GTDB lineage: Bacteria > Myxococcota_A > Polyangia > Fen-1088 > Fen-1088 > Fen-1118. Next base: position 6,646 of record CAZBIU010000065.1, on the reverse strand, counting down.
GTCCGAGCCCGGCAAGAAGTCCCTGGAAGCCGAAGCTGGCTTTGTGCTGTGCCAGGAAAGTGCCTGCCGGCCAGTGAAGGACAAGGTGACCATCGCCGTGGACGCGCGCCCGGAGAGGGCGGAGCCGACCAAGGAGACGGGAAAGAAGACAGTCAAGAAGAAGTAGCCGTCAGCGAAACGACTGCACCATCGCCCGCACCTGGCGCACCAGACGCGGGTTGAAGCTGCCCACCGCCGTGGCCACCAGGTGGCCGGGCCGAAACACCTTCTTCGCCACGGCCTGAATCTGCGCCCCATCCACCGCGGCCATGCGGGCGTAGCGCTCGCTTGGGCTGCGCAGCGGGCGGCCGAACAGCAAACTGTCGCCGAACCAGGCGCCCAGTCCTTCCACGTCGTCGAAGCCGGCCTCCAGATCGCGGGCGTAGCGGCGCTTGGCCTTTTCGATGGCGTCGGGGTCGATGGGCTGGTCGCGCAGCTCGCACAAGATGGCCAGGATCTCGCACACCAGATCCGGCAGCTTTTCCGACGCGCACGCCGCCGAGATCTCCATCAGCGAGGTGTCGGACAGCGGATCGAGCCCCGCGCTCACGTGATACGCCAGCCCCTTGCGATCGCAAACCCGGTAGTGCAGCGGCGTCGACATGCCGTCGTCGAGCAGGCGCAAGAAGGTGATGAAGGCAGGAAACTCTGGATGGTCGTCGGCGATGGCGCGGAAAAGCAACTGCACCTCCACCTGGGCCGAATCCGTGCGCACGCAATGCAGGGCCGGGCCGGGAAAGCTGCGTGGCGCGGGCCGGGGCTGGCGGCACTGTCCCGGCGGCAGCTTGGCGAACGCGCTCTTGGCCGCGGCCATGACCTGGGCGCCCGCCACCGGTCCCGCCACCGACAGCACCAGGTTGCGCGCGCCGTGGAAGCGGCGAAAGTGCGCTTCCACATCGCGACGAGAAAAGCGCCGGATGTTGGGTTCGGGGCCCGTGATGGGAAAGCCGAGCGGATGCCCTTGCCAGGCGTGGCCCCGGCCCACGTCCTCGATGGCCGTGCGCTGGCCGCGCTCGTCGAAATCGTCCAGGGTTTCTTCCAACACGATGGCGCGTTCGAGATCGATGTCCGAAAACAGCGGCGCCGAAAACAAGTCGCCGAAGATCTCCATCACCGCGCCTAGGTCGTCCGGCTTGGGCTGCACCTGATAGAGCGAATAGTCGCGCCTGGTCTCGCCCGACAGCATCGCGCAGCGATCTTCGAAGGCCGAATTGAGCGCAAACGAGCTTGGGAAGCGCGCCGACCCGCGAAACAGCATGTGCTCGACGAAGTGGGAAAGCCCGTTGTTGCGCGCGGTCTCGTAGCGCGAGCCCGTCCGCACGTACAGCGCCACCGAGGCCGTGTGCAAGTGCGGCGTTTCCACCGTGACCACCTTGAGACCATTGGCCAGCTCGCCCGTGGCCACCCGGGCCGGGAACGGAATCAGATCAGCTTGTGCATTTGCGCGCCGAGCGCGTGCTTGGGACTTCATGGATGCGCGAATACTACACGCCAGCAGCCACGGGCGCAGGACGGAACCTGGAACAAGTGATCCGTGCCGCGGGGCACCAAGATCAGCGCCCAACTCGTGCCAGTAGGCGCTAAGAATGCCCAGTGTCGAAAAGCAACATCGCGGAGCCCGCACCCAGCCCCCGTAGCCGCGAGGGCGGTTCGAGCCGGACGGGCCGCGTGGGCAAGGAATCCAATTCCGAAGCAGCGCCGCGCGGACGGAATCCTGCTTGCGAAGCGGGCGACCGAACGCGAGCTCCCAGGCCCAACCTCCTATTCGCCCCCACTTGGAAAGCCCGCTACCAGGAGCGGCGGGAATGTTATTCTCCGCAGGCTAGTCTAATAGAGCGTCGACAGTCGCATCCGCTAGCGGTGCCCAGTTGATTTCCCGAGGCATCGGCCACCGGCATTAGCGAATTCGAGCGAGGCTGATCGCTCCTTCCCCCGGCGAAAGCCCCCAAGTGGTGGTATCGACAGACATGAGCATCAAGAGTGTCCTCTACTTTCTTGCCTTCGCGATCTTGGGCGTGTGGGCGTACGGTTGCAGCAGCTCGGTTGAATGCAAGGACCACCCTGGAAACGGCGATCGTTGTGATACCTCGGACAAGTACATATGCCGGCAGACCGACAATTGCTCAAATACGGGCTGCGCCGATTCATGCACTTGCTTGGACGGTCATTGGAGCTGCAACAAATTATGTATCGACGGCATGAGCGATCTCTGCGGTACGGCACCGATGTGCTGGGAATGCAGGTTTCCGCCAGACGGCATCGACGCATCGGCACCGTAGGTGTAACGCTGACTCATCCTAGCGGCCACGCATGTGAACTCGGCGTCGACGGAAGATCAATCTCGTTAAGTGTTGCCGCGCTGTCGAACAAGGCGTTGAACGCGACGGTCGGCCGCGGACGGCCGCCCGCGCGTTAACGCCCAACCGGCGGACATGATGACCAATACCAGGTGGACAGAAGCAGATTTCGAGAGTCTGAGCTGGCATGACAACCACGTCTATGGTCTCTCGATCCGCGAAGGCGCCTACGGTTCCGGCCGGCTTGTCCTCGACCTCGACTACATCACGGAATGGCGTTGCGGGCTGGACAAGAGGTGCAGCTTTTTGTTGGCCCCCGCGGAGCTTGCTTTCGCGGTATCGCGATGGGGCCGCTCTCGATCGGCGAGATTCGCCGAGAGACGATTGAGCAAACGATCAGGTTCGGGCGATACCGTTGGCGGATCATATTCGACTCTCCGAAGAGCGAGATCGCTTTCATCGCGGCGGGATTCGTTCAAGAATTGCGGGCAACGCCGGTCGAGAGCCCGCAACAATCCCTGGGCTGGGAGGAGCGGCAGCGGCGCTGTGCCGCCGAAAGCCGTTGCAGCGCTCGCCCCAGAGAAATTGGAGTAACATCAACGAACCGCTCGTGCGGCGCCCGCGCCGCTGAACGGCAAAGCTAGCCGGACAGGGCCAGAAGGAATCTCTGATGACAAAATACCTCGTATTCATGTCGGTGGTTTTCGCGTCGTGTGCAGGACACGTCACCGGTAGCCTACGGCTTGACGGTGAGCTCTTTGCAGCCACCACATGCCGGGATGGCCAGACGAGCGGCTTTTCAGGAGTAGAACTGGGCGATGACCATGGACGGCGTCTTCGCCTTGCTCAAAACCTCGACGGTACGCTTGCCAGCGTGTATTTCCCTCCTGGCAGTGGGCGCGGCGACGATCTGGGCGCTTGCGGCGGAACCCTGGAAGTACACCATGGCGAACGAATACCCCTATTCGGGGATGCAACGATCACCTGCAAGACTGAAAAGCATCAGCTGAGAGGCTCGGCATCGTTCGAAAATTGCCATTGAGCCGGCTAAAGCCTTTGCAGTGCTCGTACGGAGTGCAAGCAAAAAAGGAACGGGGACTGATCAGGTTTTGGAAGGCACACGAGATCCGTTCCGCAGGAAGAAGTCGCGGCGATCAGGATCGGGTGTGCGGCGGGCGGATTGAGCGGGCGAGATGATCGGAGGCAATCGGCCTGGGTAGACGAAACGCTCCAGTAGGATGAGATCGGCATCGAGTCAGCTGGCAACGGAAATCGGTCAGGTCGAAGATCCTCAGGGTGCCTCGGGACTGACGGCGCTCTTGCACGGGGCAGAGTTGCGCTTCAACAGAAGGTCACCCGTCGGAAATCTCACACGCTCAGAGATCGGTTGGCTGGGCTGGTCCTCTTTGAGAAAGGCGCGCGTGCAAGAGTACGATTTGGCGTCGCCGACCTCGGCGAAGACGCCAGCCGCGGTGGTGTGGCCAACGACAGGCGCGAGAGCGGCAGCGGGCGACGGGCGCCAGCGCGCCCGCGCGTTAGCGCCAAGCCGGGCAGTCGGACAGCTGGTCGGCAGACTTCGTTCACCTTCTCTTGCTGCGCAAGCTCTCGCGGGAGACGGGGTGGAGAGTCTGACCGGACGCGCAGAGGGCGACGAATTGCTCGATGCGGCGCGCGCGGGTTTCGGGTTTCTTCGCCGTCTGCACGCGCCATAGGATCGCATAGCGATTGGCGCGGTCGAGCGCATCGAAGAAGGTCCGCGCCCGTGAGTTGCGCGCTAAGGCGCTGGCAAGGTCCGAGGGGACTTGGGCTGCACGAGCGCTGTCATAGGCGCGCGTCCAGCGGCCATCGGCGCGCGCACGCTCTACCTCGACGAGCCCCGGAGGCTTGATTGCACCCGACGCAATAAGCGCCTCGGCTCGCGCGCGGTTGATCTTCGACCACGGGCTCTTCGCGACGCGGGGTGAAAATCGCTGGAGCCAAGCCGAGGCATCCAGCGTGCGTTTCTGGCTATCGATCCAGCCCCACGCGAGTGCTGTGTCGAGAGCGCGGGCGTAGGTCAGATCGCTCCCTTTCCGCTTCGGGATGCGCAGCAACACGGCGCCCGCGCGATCGTGGTTGGTCGCGAGCCAAGCATCCCACTCCGCGGCCTCAGAGAACCTGAGAATCAGCTCCGTTGTCGCAGCCATGAGCGGCACCTGCCGTCGAAGGAGTGTACCTCAGGTACGCCGGCCTGGCCGTTACGGTCTATGGCGCTTTGGTTGCAGCGGACGGACGCGTCAGTCGGCGATGCGCATGTTGCGGTGGCGACCGGAACGAGTGTACATCTATCTGTACAGTGTGCAGAGGGTTTCCGGATGGCGCTGCCATAAAGCCGTTGCAGCCGAGCGACTGATGAGCCACGCATTGCCGATCGGACTCGGCCTATAATCCGAGAAGGTGAAGCGATGAAGAGACCAATCTTGGTGGTCCTGACAGCAACCGTCGCAGCGTGCGGCGGCTCGGCGCTGCAATCCTTCGATGGGCCAGCTCAGAAAGAAGATGCGAGCATGGTCGGTCAGGCGGACCTCGGAATTGGCGATACGCGCGATGCCGTCGAGCCCGGCCACGACTCGCTCGACGTGCCCGCGGATGTCGGTGCAAGCGACGCAGAGGGCACGGCCGTCGAGGTCGGCCGGGGGGACGGCGCTCCGGATCTGGCGCCAGCCGAGGTCGGCTGGGCGGTGGACAGCCCCCTCATCGCCGATGCTGCGGCCCTCGACGCAAGCGTCGGCGGTGAACGCCCGCAACCCATCGACGGTTCAGGCGCGGCCTGCCAGGACCGCGTGCTGAGCTACGACGACCGCGTCGTCGGCGCCTACATGTCCACGGTGAACAGTCTCGCATTTTCCCCAGACGGCCAGGTGCTGGCCGCAGGGATCGAGCACACTTGGGCGACGTGGCAGATCGGCGATGGACCGGATGGCGGCATGGCGGACGGCGGGGCGGGAGGCGTGGACGGCGGCGCGTGCAGCGGAAACATTCGTACGTGCCCGGCGGGCATCTACTCGCTCGCCTACCTCCCCGACGGCAGGCTGGCCGGGTTGTTCTGTGGCGGCCAATTCATCATCTTCGGTTGTGAAAACTCGCCCGTGTTCTTCGGTGCCTTCGCGGTCTCGCCGGTTGGCCAGATGGTGGCAGACACCAAGACCCCGATCGAGCTGTGGGATACCGCGAACGGGAGCTTGCTGAAAACGCTTGCCAGCGGTGGCGCGTCCTCACTCGCGTTCTCCCCGGACGGTGCAGTCCTGGTGGGCGGCGTCGCGGGCGCGGGCGTCCGCCTCTGGGATGTGGCGTCCGGAAGGGAGATCGCGAATCTTCCGATGTCGGCGGCGGGAACCAGCGTGGGTGTCGCGGTGTCGCCCGATGGTAGGTGGATTGGGGCCTTGTCTTCCGGGAGCCTGCAGATCTGGAGCCTAAGCACCCATGCCAGCGTCGCCACGTTCGCCGTGGATCCCCTCGCCGTCAGCTTTGCCTTTACCCGCGACGGGAGCTCGGTCATCACGGGCGGGGCGAAGGTCAGCGTGTACGCGGTGGCCGACGGCTCGCTTCGCTACCAATTGGGCGATCGAACCTACGTCGTCGCGGTATCGCCGGACGGCACGCGGCTGGCGGCCTCAGGTGGAATGGACGTGCCGGTCAACCTCTATTGCTTGTAGTCTCTACTCCACAATCTCCGCAGGCAGGTCGCGCACTGAATTGGTCACCGGGCCCGTCAGCTTACCCTGACCGTCCAGCAGGGCGAAGCTGGGCAGAGCGCGCACGCCGAAGTGAGCCATGGTTCGCTGCTCAGGATCGCGGGCAACCAGCGACGGAAACGGTTGCCGAAACAGGAAGAATTGGTCCAGCGCGGACGCGTCCTCGTCGGTGATGGCCAAGACAGTCACGTTCTGGGTTTGCGCCCAGGCCAAGAGCGAGGGAACCGCGTACTTGCAGGCCTTGCACCAGGTGGCCCAAAAGAAAAGCAACAATGGCTTGCCCGCTTGCGGAATGTCGCCTCGATAGGGAATAAGCTGCAATTGTGGAGCTTGCTTGCCCACGCTGACCGCCTGTTGCTTCACCAAACTGCCCAAAGAATCACGCGCGACAATGTCCTTCAATTGCAAGAGATCCTGACTCAAGAGCGGAAGGGCCGGGCCGGGCGGCACACATGTCGTGCCGGGCAGTTTCAATTCCAGCGACTCGCAGTCGACCAACTTTTGCATGCTCGCTCGCTGGGCAGGAGCGCCGGCAAGGTAGCGCCCGCCGGCGATGGCATCGAGCACGGTCTGCAG
>CAZBIU010000064.1:0-23263 GCA_964491625.1 uncultured Myxococcales bacterium | reverse complement strand
GGGTGGCATTGCCCACGACTTCAACAACATCCTCGCCGGCATCCTGGGAGGGCTCTCGTTGATTGAGATCGAGCTGCATCTCTCCGACGAGCACCGCGATTCGATTCGAGACATGATGGAGCTGGTGAACCGGGGCTCGGATCTGACCAGACAGCTGCTCGGGTTCGCCCGCCGAGGCAAGTACGACGTAAGACCTATCGACCTGGCCCGCGTCGTGGCGAAGACAAGCGCCATGTTCGGGCGCACACGAAAGGAAATATCCATCCGCCTCGATTTTCCCCCCGATTTGCTGGCGGTGCTCATGGACCACACGCAGATCGAGCAAGTGCTGCTCAATCTCTTCGTCAACGCCGCACACGCCATGCCCGATGGTGGCGTGCTCGACGTGCGTGCTGAAAACGTCGCTCTCGGGTCGACCGCGCGCCCCGATGGGCTCGCGCGCGGCCCCTTCGTCAAGCTGGTGGTTCGAGACACCGGTGTGGGAATGGACGCCGCGACGCAAGCGCGAGTCTTCGAGCCCTTCTTCACGACCAAGGAGCTGGGCAAGGGCACCGGGCTTGGTCTCGCTTCGGTCTACGGCATCGTCAAGAGCCATGACGGCCTCATCACGGTCGAAAGCGCGCCTGGAGAAGGCGCGACCTTCTCAGTCTACCTACCGGCGACCGATCAGCCCACCAGCGAGGAGAAGACTCCGGCGGCGGTGATCCAGCGAGGCGCGGGGACGGTTCTGGTCGTGGACGATGAGCCGCACATCCTGCACGTGCTCAGCCGCGTGCTCAAGAAGATTGGCTATGACGTGTTGACCGCATCGAACGGAGGCGAGGCGGTCGAAAAGGTGCGGCAAGAAGGACGGAGAATCTCGCTGGTCATCCTGGACATGATCATGCCCGAAATGAGCGGCAGTCAGACCTACGATGCCCTTCGCGAGGTCGCGCCGAACCTCAAGGTGCTGGTGTCGAGCGGCTATAGTATCGACGAGCAGGCCCGAGAAATGCTTGCGCGGGGTTGCAAGGGCTTTATCAAGAAGCCCTTCGACATCGCGACCCTGTCGTCGAAGCTGAAGGCGCTGTCGAAGCAGCGGCCATCGTGAGGTCTGCCCTTCCGGGTCAGCTCATGTCTCTATAGCGCTTGGCTGCGGCTAGATCTTTGCGTATCTCGTCGGCCGTACGGCGCGGACCGTAGCCGGGCGTGTCGCGTTGGATCCGCCACCCTTCCTTGAGCGGTCCGGCGTCGACCACGTCGAAGCCGAACTTGTCGATCAGCGCCGATACGACGGCCTTGGCCTTGTCGTCGTCGCCGGCGATGACCAAGGCGCGGCGGTTCTTGCTGCCGGCCGGCTGTCCCTCGGTGGTCAGCGACGCGGCGTAAATGTGGTTGAAGGCCTTGACGACCTTTGACTTCGGCAGGTGCGCCGCAAGCAGCTCTGCAGTGGTGGTCGACTCGTTGTCGAGCTCCGCAATGTGGCCGTCGCGCTGCGGATAATAATTGTTGGTGTCGATGACGATCTTACCCGCGAGCGGTTCGACGGGAATGTCGCGATACGCCCTCAGTGGAACGGTTACGACCACGATGTCGCCGGCGACACCGGCTTCTGCGGGCGTCGCAGCCCGCGCCTTCGGTCCCAGCTCCGCGACCAAGGCGGAAAGAGTCGCGGGACCTCGCGAGTTGCTGATGACGACCTCATGCCCATTCTTGATCGCCAGACGAGCGAGTTGGCTGCCGATCATGCCTGCCCCGATGATTCCGATGGTTGCCATAACCGTGAGGCTAGCATCCACCATCGCTTCGACAAGGCGCGAACTCCGAATCCTTGCTCAACTTACGGCACGGGGCAGAAATCCTTCCATTGCCGCGGCGAAGCGATCGCCAATCCTGGCGCGAACCAACGCGATGGTCTCCACTTCGCTTTCGAGCGCCAGCACTTCTGCGGCGAGGGTCTCGGCATCGCGAAGCGACGATCCTCGCACCACCTCCTTGACCAACGAAATGCGATCGGGATCCATCGACAGCTCACGATAGCCCAATCCAATAAGCACCCAGGTCAAGAATGGATCGCCGGCCATGTCGCCGCAGATCGAGATGGGAATCTCAGCCGTGCGCGCAACGTCGGCGACGGACTTCAGGGTACGAAGGATGGCCGGGTGTAGCGGGTGGCCAAGGTGCGCGACTTCATCGTTTTCCCGATCAGCAGCAAAAGTGTATTGGATGAGATCGTTGGTTCCCAGGCTGAAGAAGTCGCAGCCCCGGGCTAGATGATCGGCGGTCAAGGCCGCGCTCGGCATTTCGATCATGATCCCGAGGGCCAGCGCGGGGTCGTAGACGATGCCATCGCTGTCGAGCTCCCTGCGGACCTCGTCGCATGCTCTTCTTAGCCGAGCAAGCTCGGTGACACCGGAAACCAGGGGAAACATCAGGCGCATGGAGCCGACCCGCGAAGCCCGATAGAGCGCTCGGAGCTGACAGCGCAAGACCCCGGGCCGCTGTAGGAGAAAACGCACGGAGCGCACGCCGAGCGCCGGGTTGGGTCCGGCGGCGATCTTCACCGACAGCGGCAACTTGTCCCCCCCGATGTCGAGGGCTCGAAACGTGATCGGCAGGCCGCCTGCGGTCGACAACGCCAGGACCGCGTCGTCGTACTGTTCCTGCTCGCTCGGCAGGTCGGGTCGGTCGAGATAAAGGAATTCGGTTCGTAGAAGTCCGATGGATTCCGCGCCGGCCAAAAGCGCGGCGGAAATACCGGCCACGGATTCGACGTTGGCACCGAGGTGAATACGCGTGCCATCGGTGGTGACCGAGATCTGGTCACGCGTCGCTTGCCGCCGTTTTTCGTCCTCGCGAAAAGCATGCATGCGCAACCGGTACTGGTGCTGCAACTCCTCGTCGGGATCCAGGATCACGTCGCCCCGTGTTCCGTCGACGATCAAGGTCATTCCCGAACGAACCTTGCTCGACAATCCTGCTACGCCCACCACATACGGCAGGCCGAACGCCCTGGCCAGGATGGCAGCATGGGAAGTCGGGCCGCCGCTCTCGCTCACCATGGCGACGATCCCGGCTCGGTGGAGATGGTACGGATCGAGCGCAGTGATGTCCGTGCCCACTGCGACAGCGCCCGGAGGCGCGTCGACATCGGGACGAAGCTCGGGCAGCCCGACCAGAATGCGCAGCAGGCGCTCGCCGACGGCCTCGAAGTCGCCCCCCCTTTCGCGAAAGTACGGGTCGTCGAGGCGCGAGAAGATCCCGCGGATTTGCTCGAGCGCGCGTTCCACCGCCCATTCGGCACCGAGGCACTCCTCGCTTACCAGTCGCCCTGCCTCGCCCGCAAGCTCGGAGCTGCGCAACATCAGTCTCTGTGCCTCAATGAGATCGTGCCCCACACCGTGATGCGCGTCCTTCATCCGCTGCCCAAGCCGGTCGAGCTGGTTGTCGGCCGCGGCAACCGCCTTGTCGAGCCGTGAGCGCTCGGCCTCTCGGTCGCTGCGAAGGATGCGGCGCTCGGCGATCACAGCGCGGATCTCCATCACGTGTGCCACGCCGATAGCGATTCCACGCGACGCTCCTATGCCCTCCAGACTGATCATCGTCGCAAGCATACGCGGGTCCCGCACCTCCGCAAGCTCCCCAAATATGACCCCGCCGTGACGGTACCGTGACAAGCGAACGAGCATGATGTCCGCACGAGGTAACACGATGGCTGGGCTGCGCCTCTATTTGATCAATCCAACCAATCCATTGGTCAGTTGTGTTGCGGCGAAAGACAATCGCTGGAACAAGTATCGCATTTGGAAGCCGCTCAGCTTGCTGGTGCTGGCCCGACTGACGCCGCCCGAGTGGGAGGTCACTGTCTTGGACGAGAACCTGCGCAGGCCGGACTATGCGGCATTGCCACGGCCCGATCTCGTCGGCATCACTGCCTTCACCTCGCAGGCGCCTCGCGCCTATCAAATTGCAGCGCACTTTCGCCGCCTGGGTGTTCCCGTGGTGATGGGAGGCATCCACGCCACGATGTGCGCGGACGAGGTCCTCGATCGCGCGGACTCGGTCGTGAGCAGGGAGGCGGAGACCATCTGGCCACGTGTGCTCGAGGACGTGAAATCGGGCAGGCTACAGCGCCAATACGATGGCGGGCACGTCCCGGCGGAAGCCTTTGTTCCGGCGCGCCAGGATTTGCTGCCCGAGGGCTATGCCTTCGGGACCATCCAGACCACGCGGGGATGTCCCCTCAATTGTAGTTTCTGCAGCGTTACGGCGTTCAATGGCGCCCAGTATCGACAGCGTCCCGTTGATGATGTCGTGCGTGAGCTTGCGATGATACCGGAAAAGCGCGTTCTGGTGGTCGATGACAACCTCGTCGGCACAAGCCGTGAGCACATCGCCCGGGCCAAGCAACTGTTCCGTGCGATCGCGAAAGCGAAGCTAGGCAAGCAGTGGATCGCCCAGGCCACGATCAATTTCTCGGACGACGATGAATTGATGTCGCTGGCCCGGAAGGCCGGGTGCCGCGGCGTCTTCATTGGCTTCGAATCCCCGACGGCTGAAGGCGTACGTGAATTGGGCAAGAGGTTCAATTTGCGCTGCGATCGGGACTTCCCCGCTTCCGTACGACGCATTCAAAGGCATCGGATTCTGGTCATGGGCTCTTTCATCATGGGTCTCGACGTCGACCAAGCAGGCATCGGGGCGGGCATAGCCGACGCGGCGAAGCGATACGGTATCGACAGCTTGAATGCGCTGTTTCTGACCCCGCTTCCCGGCACGCGTCTGTGGGACGAGATGAAAAGTGAGGGCCGTATTGTCCTTGACGCATATCCCGAGGATTGGCGCTACTACACGCTGACCTTTCCGGTCGCCCGCTATCGCTGTCTTTCGGCCGACGCCGTTATCCACGAGATGATCGACTGCAATCGCATCTTCTACTCCGTGCCGGCGGTCCTGCGCCGCGTGTGGAGCTCAATTGGGGGACGTCGGAGCGCGCTCGTCAATTTCGTGGCCAATCTCTCCACCCGCAACAACGGCCGGGTTGAACGCAAGGCCTATGAAGAATTCCGGAAGCAGTTTCCGATCTCTCCACACCTCGCGCCACCTGCCGTGGGTCGAGCAGCATCGGAACCCAGCATCGCTGCCCTGTAGCGCCGGTCAGAAGGGCAGGATCAAGTAGAAGGCAATGAATTCGTCGGCTTACAGCGCCGGCGATTTCAATGCTGGCCGGTTCATTCAAAGTGAAGTAGGTTTCCATCATTCGAAGGAGAGGGACGGTCGATGCTGGCGGGAGATCTGGACCACAAGGAACTGCTTGAATTGGACCCGGAAGGAGGCGTGATCCGCTTCGCCGGGCAGCGTGCTTTGCTGCTCGATGCAGTGGCGATGGGACTTCTGCGCAAGTACCTGGTCGAGAACTTCGGCGTCACCGCCGCGCGCACTGTGCTTACCCAATTCGGTTTTGCCCACGGTTGGCGCATGGCCGAGGCCCTGCAGACCGAGTTCAAGTGGCGAAGCCCCGAGGAGTGGCAGCGTGCGGGCGTCCGCATACACACCCTCGAAGGCCTTTTTCGCGTGGAGCCCGAAAGCCAAGGCCTCCTGTCCAAAGACGGCGTGATGCTGATGGCATGCTACGAGGCCGAGCAACACCTTTTGCATTTTGGACGCTCCGACGAACCTGCGTGCTGGACCATCTGTGGCCTCAGCAGTGGCTACATCAGTCGAAGCACCGGCAAGGAGATCTACGTCCTCGAGGACCGCTGCCTCGGCAAGGGCGATGCGGCCTGCCACTTGATTGGGCGAACCCGTGAAGAATGGGGCGACGAGCGTGCCGAGGAGCTGCGCTTCTTCGAGCGACGTCAACTCAAAGACTGTCTCGATGTCTCGCTCGGCCGGGTCATCGATACGCTGAAAGCGGCGGAACAGAAACTGCGGGCGCACCGCAGGACGCTGACTCGCGTGGCAGTCGATGTCGACGAGCCGCTTGGAATAGTCGCCAAGAGCGTCACGATGGCCCAGTTGGTGGACCTGGCGCGCCGGGTGGCCAAAGTCGACTCCACCGTCCTGGTCACCGGGGAGAGCGGGTCGGGCAAAGAGCGGGTCGCGCGGCTGGTCCACGAGGAGTCGACGCGTGCGGCGGGTCCGTTCGTCGCAGTGAACTGCGGCGCTATTACCGAGACCCTTCTGGAAAGCGAGCTCTTTGGACATGCGCGGGGCGCGTTCACCGGCGCGACCCAGGACCGGCCAGGCCTCTTCGAGGCCGCCAACGGTGGCACCCTTCTGCTGGACGAAGTCGGGGAGGTGTCAGCCGGAATGCAGGTCAAGCTGCTGCGCGTGCTGCAGGAGCGGGAAATCCGGCGGGTCGGCGAAAACAAGAGCAGGAAGGTCGACGTGCGCGTCTTGGCGGCAACCAACCGCGATCTTGCCCGCGGCGTGGCCGCCGGCAATTTTCGCCAAGATCTCTACTACCGACTCAAGGTCGTCGAGTTGCGTGTGCCGCCACTGCGCGAACGCAGGGAAGACGTGCTTCCGCTTGCCCGGGTTCTGCTGGCGGACTCCGCCTTGCAGATGAAGCGGAGAATCACCGGTCTTGCTCCCCCTGCCGCCGATCAGCTTCTGCGCTATGACTGGCCTGGCAACGTGCGAGAGCTGGAGAATGCGATGGAACGAGCCGTCGCCCTTGCGCGCGGAAGCCGGGTGGAGTTCGAGGATTTGCCCGAGGAGATTCGCCAGACGTTCCCCACCCCAGTGGCTACCAAGGGGAAAGTACGCCCGCTCGACCAAATCGAGAAGGAGTACATCCTCGGGGCGTTGGAACTGAATCAAGGCAACCAAACCCACACCGCCGAACAGCTCTGCATCGGTTCCGCGACCCTGTACCGCAAGCTGAAGAGCTACGGCCTGATCAATAAGAAGCGCACAGCTTCGAGCTGATCAACCGTGAGGACGCACCCCATCGCGCTCGGGCTCGGCAATCGCCACGAATAGACGCTTGCCAGCCTTCTCTAGGTCGGCCTTGGTGACGCTCACGTGCACTTTGGAGTCGTTGTAACTGATCCAATTGACCTTGTCGGTCGAGAGCCGGATCCTACTGCCAGAAATCGATGAGCCGGTTTCGACCACCAAGTCGCGAATCGCCCAGCTTCGGTCGTCTACCAAGAAGTCCTTAACGTGCCCGATCTCCCCGTCCGCGGCTTGAACCGGATATCCGATGACCTCTCGGGCACTTTCGAGATGCTTGTCGTCTCGGTGGTAGTACATCCTCGGTTCCTCGCTCTTGTCTCGGGCCGTCGGGTCCGATATGGGAGAGCTGCTCACGCCCCACATGGCGTCTCCTGCCCAGTAGGCGGGCCAACCGTAATGGCGGTAGTAGTCGGCCTCGTATTGGCGGGAGACCACCCCGTGCGACTCAATTGAGGGACAGTCCTGGATTTGCATCTTTCTGAGATTGACGTGCAACGTCTTGTGGTTCCGGTCCAGCTTGCCAAAACCATGGGGAGAGAGAAGCACCATGCGGTCCGCCAGCCATGACCCGGTGTCTGCGACAGCGTAACGGACCACCCAGATGTTGTCGTCAAAGTAGAAGTCCTTGAGATAGCCGACGTCGCCATCCAGCGCGACGAGCTTGCTACCGTAGAGCTCTTCCACGCTTTGCAAATGAGACTCAACGCTTGGGACAACGGAAAACTTCTGTGTGATTCGACCCATAATGGCTCCTTGTTTCTGCGTATGAACGCTGGCAGGCACGTATAGGGCTAAGGCCTCAGGTGCCTGGCGCTCTCCGCGACCAGCTCGCGCTCCGACGCGGCCCAATCTTCTCGATCGAAGCCGTGGATGCCCCCGCGAGCTTGGTACTTTTGGAACGCCCGCTTGGCGATGTCGGCGTGCGAAGCCCGTTTCAGGTCCACACGTTGTAGGGTGGGGCTGGTGGAAGGGCCCGTGGAAAACCGGCCTTGGGAGGAGGATTGGAACACCGAATGCGTCATGGGTAGGTTCCTTTCGTTCGATGACTGCATCAAAGATATGGTCAGGGTCGATTCCTTCACTGACCGCCGTTGCCCTTGAAGGAGCTTTCCGTCGCTCCGCTCTTTGGAGTCATCCCGCGGTAGGGTGAGGGTGGGGCGCTTCGATGGTCCGCAAGAGGCACGAGGCCGGCCATTTCGCCGATGATGTTCACCAGCTCCGAGTTCATCGGGACCACAATCTTGGTGTTGGTCGCCAGCGACTTTTCGACCGTGATCAACCTGCGCAGAAGTTGCGCATTGCCGATGAAGTATTTGTCGGCGGCTTCGTTCACCAGTTGAATGGCCTGCGCTTCTCCCTCGGCCTCGAGGATTTTGGCCTGCTTGACGCCTTCTGCCTTCTTGATCTCCGCTCTACGGGCACCGTCGGCCATGGTCTCCGTGGCGGTCGCGAAATCGACCGCCGCGACCTTCTCGTTCTCGGCCTTCACGACCTTGTTCATGGTTTCTTGGACGTCCCTGGGTGGATCGATCTCCTTCAACTCCGTCCTGACGATATCGATACCCCAGTGGTTGGTTTCGTCGCGCATGGTTCTTTGCAGCTCGCTGTTGATCTTTCCGCGTTCGCTGTTGGCGGATTTGAGCGTCAAGGTGCCGATGATGTTACGTAGGGTCGTCCTGGCAAGATTGACCATCTGGTATTGGTAATCGTTTACGCTGTACTGGGAGTTCTTGATGCTCTCCTCGTCGCTCTTCACCTTGAAGTACACCTGAGCGTCGACTCTCGCGTTGAGCTTGTCGCTGGTGATGATCTCCTGAGGGTCAGCGTTCACCATGACTTCGGTGATATTGACCAGAATCAATCGGTCGATTCCAGGGATGATCCAGTTGAGCCCGGGCTGCGCCAACCGCTTGTACTTTCCGAAGCGCTCGACCAACCCACGAGTCGTGGGCCGGACGAATTTGAAGCCAACGGCAACGTACATCACGAAGAAGAAGAGCCCAACTGCGATTGTGAACATGTATCCCCAAACCTTTCGAGACGCGACTTCGCGGCCCATTCTTCTAGTAAGCAGCTTCCGAGCCAACTTCCAAATCCACGGAGTGCGCACACTTATCGCCGAGAAGTCCCGTCACCGGGTGGACGAACAATCATAATGAAGTCCGAGCTCGCTCAAGCTGATGGTGGACCGCTTCGCCTTCGCGGCACTGCGGCGAGGTCGACGAGGACGATCTCGGACCTTTCCCTCGCCGTGAGCGAAACGGCACGCTCGTCCGTGATTCCAGCACCGTCCCCGCTGGTTAGAACCGTGTCACCCAAGGTGATTTCTCCTTGTATGACGTGCAGCCATGCGCCTCGCTCTTGCGAAAGGTCGCGCACCACGTGCCGTCCCGGGTCGAGTAAGGCCGAGCAGATCAACGCGTCCTGGTGGATGTGTAGCGACCCTTGACGAGCATCGGGCGAGGCGACGATACACAGCCGGCCCCTCCGCTCGGCAGCACTGAAGCGCTTCTGTATATGCTCCGATTCGAGCTTAGCCTGCGATGGGTGCAACCAAAACTGGTAAAAATGTGCCCAATCGGTTCGTGAGGCATTCATCTTGCTGTGGCGAAGGCTACGCCCGGAGGTCACGCGGTGGAACTCGCCGGATTGCAAGACCCCCGAGTGACCCATGGAATCTTCGTAGGCAAGCACGCCCTGGTGAACATAGGTCACGATCTCGACGTCGTGGCTCCCGCTGCGCGGGACACTTGTCCCAGGTGCAATGCGGATCTCGTTCAGCAGCTCGAGGCTCCCGAAGCCGTCGGCGAAGGGAGCGGCTGTGCTTTGTGGGTCAAAGGTGAGCCAATCCTCGCGTTTGAGGCTCCGGTGGTGCTGGCGATCCGAAGCTCTGCGAAGCGTGACCATTGGCTTGCTCCTTTGACAGCTACATTCCCATCCCACCCATGTCGTCGTGCCCTCCGGCGCCTGGGCTTTCCTTGTCCCCCTTCGGTCGCTCGGCAATCAGCACTTCCGTGGTGAGCATGAGCGCGGCCACCGACGCCGCGTTCTGTAACGCCACCCGCACCACCTTGGTCGGATCGATCACGCCGGCAAGCACGAGGTCTTCGTACTTGTTGGTGGCGACGTTGTAGCCAAACGCGCCCTTGCCCTCGCGAACTTTGTTCACGACCACGGCGCCTTCGTCGCCTCCGTTGTGCGCGATCTGTCGCAAAGGTTCCTCAATAGCGCGACGAATGATGTTGAGCCCGAAAGCTTGATCTCCGTTCAGCTTGAGCGCCGCCAGCGCCGGCAGGGTGCGCAGCAGGGCCACCCCGCCGCCCGGAACGATGCCCTCCTCGACCGCGGCGCGGGTCGCATGCAGGGCGTCCTCGACGCGGGCCTTCTTCTCTTTCATCTCGGTCTCGGTGGCCGCGCCGACTTTGATCACGGCGACTCCGCCGACGATCTTCGCCAGCCGCTCTTGCAGTTTTTCACGGTCATACTCCGACGTCGTGTCCTCCATCTGGGCACGGATTTGCTTGACCCGCGCCTCGATGTCTTCCTTCTTGCCCGCCCCGTCGACAAGCGTCGTGGTGTCCTTGTCGACCGTGATCGTCTTGGCCCGGCCGAGATCCTTCAAGGTCAGGTTCTCCAATTTGAGACCAAGATCCTCCACGATCGCTTGGCCTCCGCAGAGAGTCGCAATGTCTGCCAGCGTCTCCTTGCGCCGGTCACCAAACCCGGGCGCTTTGACCGCGCAGACGTTGAGCGTGCCGCGCAGCTTGTTGACCACCAGCGTGGCCAGGGCCTCGCCGTCGATTTCCTCGGCAATCACCAGCAGCGGCTTGCCGGCCTTTGCAACCAGCTCAAGCACCGGCAAAAGATCCTTCATGGCCGAGATTCGCTTCCCACAAATCAAGATGTATGCGTCGGCCAGCACGGCTTCCATGCGCTCGGTGTCGGTGATGAAGTAGGGCGATAAATAGCCGCGATCGAACTGCATGCCCTCGACGACGTCGAGGGTAGTTTCCATCGACTTGGCCTCCTCGATGGTAACCACGCCTTCCTTGCCGACCTTCTCCATCGCCAGGGCGATGAGGTTGCCGATGGTCTCGTCGCCGTTGGCGCTGATGATGCCCACCTGCGCGATCTCGCTCTTGCCTTTGGTCGGGCTCGATTGCTTCTTCAGCTCGGCGACGACAGCTTCCACCGCGGCGTCGATGCCGCGCTTGATGTCCATCGGATTGGCGCCGGCTGCGACCAGTTTGGCTCCCTCGGTGTAGATTGCCTGCGCAAGCACGGTGGCCGTGGTGGTGCCATCGCCGGCCACATCGGAGGTCTTCGACGCGACTTCTTTGACCATTTGCGCGCCCATGTTGGCCGCCCGATTTTCAAGCTCGACCTCCTTGGCGACCGTGACACCATCTTTGGTCACGGTCGGCGAGCCCCACGACCGTTCCAGGACGACATTGCGACCGCCCGGCCCCAGCGTCACCTTCACGGCGTTTGCGAGGGCGTTGAGCCCGATGGCGATCTGCTTACGGGCTTCGTTGCCGAAAAGAATCTCCTTGGCTGCCATGGTCTGCTCCCTATTTGTCGAGAATCGCCAGGACGTCGTCCTCGCGCAAAATGATGTGGTCTTCGCCGTCCAGCTTCACCTCGGAGCCGGTGTACTTGCCGATGAGCACCTTGTCGCCGACGTGGACCAAGAGCGCTTGGGTTTTGCCGTTCTCGAGGATCTTGCCATCGCCCACGGCGACGACCCGCGCTTCGAGCGGTTTTTCCTTGGCAGTGTCGGGGATGAACAAGCCACCCGAGGTCTTCTCTTCCTCGGCGAGTCGCTTGGCCAAAATCTGGTCATGGAGCGGACGAATCTTCATATGATATCTCCTGGTGTGTTTTCGGGCGCTCCGATGCGGTGACAGAACGCGGCGCTCTGCCACCGTGCGAAGAACCGTGGTTACGACTTCGACTTGCCGCCGGCCTTGACCTCGATACGCTTGGGTTGTAGCTCCGGCCGCTTGGGCAGATGCAGCGTCAGTACGCCCTGCGCGAGCTCGGCGTGAATATTGTCGTTGCCGTCGGTCCCTTCCGGCAAGGTGAAAGCACGGGTAAAGCTTCCGTAGGAGCATTCACGGGCGTAATACGTGTCCGTGCTTTCTTCCTTTTCGGCCTCGCGCCTGCCGTTGATGGTGAGACGATTCCCAGTCATAGTGACCTCGATGTCCTTCTCTTTGAAGCCGGGAACGTCGGCCTTGAAGACGAAGCCGTCCTTGGTTTCCTTGACCTCGAAGTCCGGTGTGAAACGGGCCGGCTGCTCCTCTGCACTCAAGAACGGAGCCATTTGGCGGAACGGATCCCAGTGCGCCCAATGCAGATGCTCGTGTTCAGTCGGTACTCCTGGAAGCTCTCCACCATTTCTGCGAACAATCAAATTCGGCATGACATTCTCCTTCTTGCGAGCTGTTTCGTCGGTTTCCCAAAAGCAGGCTTCGGGGTCGTCCCGTTCACGGTAGAACGAGGATCATCCGGGCTATCGCCATAACGACAGCACGTTTTGTGCCACCCGGGAGATGCTCATATTCGCTACTTCCGTGGTGGGACTTCAATCAAAATGACGTGATTTCTAGTTCAAACTGATTCAGCCCATGCTAGGCCTCGATGAGGACCTTGAGAGCTCTTGTCTCGGCCGCGTGTGCGAAGGTCTCGTACGCGTCCAGGATCTGGTCGAGCTTGAAGCGATGAGTGATCAGGAGCTTGGGGTCGAACTTGCGTGAGAGTAGAATGTCGATCAGCATCGGCGTGCTGATGGTGTCGACCAACCGCGTGGTGATGGTGATGTTGCGATCCCACAGCGACTCCAGATGGAGCTTTACCTCTGTTCCGTGCACGCCGATATTCGCGATGGTGCCACCTGGCGCGACGAGCTGCTGGCAGAGCTCGAAGGTCGCGGGAAGGCCGACCGCCTCGATGACGGTGTCGACGCCGCGGTTTTGGGTCAACCGCATGACCTTCTCTTTGGCCTTGCCGTCAGTGCTGTTGATAACGGTTGTGGCGCCGAAGCGCTTCGCCGCTTCGAGGCGGTTGTCGTCGATGTCGATGAGGACGATCTGGGCCGGTGAGTAGAACTGAGACGTGAGCAAGGCCGCGAGTCCAATCGGCCCTGCCCCGACAATCGCGACGGTGCTGCCCGGCTGGACCTTGCCGTTGATGACGCCACACTCGTAGGCTGTGGGCAGTATGTCGCTCAGCATGACCATGGCCTCTTCGTCTGCGCCTTCGGGTATGCGATAGAGGCTGCAGTCTGCGTAGGGAATGCGAACCCGCTCGGCTTGCGTCCCGTCGATCTCGTTGCCGAGGATCCATCCGCCGGTGGTGCAATGCGAGTACATGAGCCGGCGGCAATAGGCGCACTTGCCGCACGTGCTGATGCACGAGATCAGAACGCGATCGCCGGGCTTGAACGCCGTGACGGCTGGTCCAACCGCATCGACGACGCCTACGCCCTCATGACCGAGGATGCGTCCCGGTTGGCAGCTTTCGACGTCACCCTTGAGGATGTGCAGGTCGGACCCACAAATCGTCGTCTTGGCGATCTTGACGATTGCGTCCGTGGGCGCGGAAAGTACCGGCTTTGGGCGTTGCTCCAAAGCCTTCTTTCCCGGACCCAGATAAACCAAAGCTTTCATGGGAGGTGTCTCGTTTGTTCACTGGACGAGTGGCGAAACCGCGAAATGGCCGTCTAAGCGGAGTGCGCCACCAGCAGTGATGCGCCAGTTGTGCCGAGAACGACATGGGCATGCGCAATCATCTCTGGGGTGCCGCGCGCGAGCACGAGGAACTTTCCGGCTTTCACGTCGAGCTCATACTTCACAACGCTGTCCTTCGGTATCCCGATGCTCGTTAATGCGGCGGCGACGACTCCGGCTGTGGCGCCCACGGCCGCGCCCTCCAATGCCCCAACGATCCAGCCAACCAGTGGCCCCATGACCACCAGCGGACCGATCGCAGGAATGAAGAAAAATGCACCACCGAAGAGAATTCCCCAGAGACTTCCCCAGAATGCACCACGCACCCCCCAGAACTTCATCCGGTCGCCCGAGGTGTAGAAGCCGAGCGCGTGCTCCTCGGTATGGAAGTCTTTGCCGATGATCGACAGCCGCTGCATGTCGAGACCCGCCTTTTGCAGCTCCTTGAGAGCGGATTCTGCGCCGGTGTGCGAGTCATAGATGGCGACAATGGAGTGTTCCTGTGGGCTTGGAGTCATGGTGGCTGCTTGCTTTCTTCGCTCTCGCGACCGCTGCGATTGTCCTGCGGGCAGCTGCATGAGATGTGCCGACGATTGAAGTGGCCCCTTTCAGCGAGTCCTTGGGCCAACATGCTGTGGCGTCTCGTTCAATTCGAATGAGCCGGCCAACCCCGCGGCCGGATCTTGTGAACAACTCGGCTGGCGAGATCGGATTCCGACGTCCTGGCATACATCCTGCTTGTCGTCTCGACAGAATGGACACGACCCACGTTCTCGACTCACTCTAGACGCCGAAATGGAAGACTCCGCCCAAGCTCGTCCGCCCGCGCTTGCGGTACAGAATCTCTCGGTCGGGTTCGACCAGACGAGCGTCATCGAACGGCTGTCTTTCGAGGTCGCGCGCGGCAGCGCTCTCGCGATCATTGGGCCCAACGGCGCTGGCAAGAGCGTCCTTGCCAAGGCGCTCATCGGTGCCTTGCAATTCAAGGGCATCATCAGGTGGGAGGAAGGAACGAAGATTGGTTACGTGCCCCAGAAGCTCGACATCGAGAGAGACCTGCCGATCACCGGCAGCGACTTTTTGCGCGCGAAAGCCGCTGTCTCGCGTGCCTCGCCAGATGACGTAGCCCGCGAGCTTCTCCTCGTGGGACTCAAGGCGGCGGCAGTCGGCAAGCCCATCGGGGCGCTGTCGGGAGGTCAATTTCAACGCCTGCTTCTGGCTGCGGCTCTTATCGGCCGCCCGACGGCCTTGCTGCTCGACGAACCCACCGCCGGCGTGGACGAGCCCGGGCAGGACACCCTTCACCATACCCTTGAGCGGCTTCGTGACGAACGCGGCCTGACCATCCTGTTCATTTCCCACGATCTGAGCGTGGTCTATCAGTACGCAACCAATGTGCTGTGCCTTTCGCGTAGGCACATGTGTTTCGGCGTTCCACGGAGCGTCCTCACCCCTCAAGTGCTGCAGGAGCTTTACGGAGCGCCGGTCGGCTACCACGTTCACCATGACGCTCGATCCTAACGCCATCACGTTATCCGTCGGTGCTGGCGCGGCTGCGGGCCTCGTCGGCTGTTTCGCAGTCATGCGCCGGATGACTCTGGCTGCAGACGCGATTTCGCATATCGCCCTGCCCGGCATCGGACTGGCAATTCTGCTGCGGATTCATCCGATCCTGGGCGGTGTGGCGGCGCTTCTCGTGGGCACGCTGCTAGTCTGGGGCATCGAGAATAGAACCCGGCTTGCCACCGAAACGATTATCGGTGTGGTATTTTCGACGGCGCTCGCTATTGGCAGCCTGATCACCTCTGGAGAGGAGCTCATCGAGGCTCTGTTCGGCGGCGTGGGGCACCTGACCGGGCGCGAAACCACGCTCGGGCTTGTGCTGGCGATCGGCGTGATCGGGTTCATCGTGTGGCAACGGCACCGGCTTGTGCTGACCCTCGTTTCTCCCGAAATCGCCCACACGGCGGGCATCAATGTTCCTCGTTTGAACCTCTATTTCCTGCTCGTCTTCGCCCTGACCATTGCACTCGGCCTGCGCTATCTCGGGGTCCTTCTTGTCGGCTCGCTGGTGATCATCCCTGCGGCCACGGCCAAGCGCCTCGCTCGTAGTCTCCGTGGCATGCTGCTGATCTCGGTTGCCGTCTCAATTGCGTCCACGACGCTAGGCACGTGGCTTTCGCTCGTGCTGCACCGGACGCCGGGGTCGATGATCGTCCTTGTCGCAGCTGGCGTCTTTCTGCTGAGCTTGCTACGCCGATAGGGCTCATTCGAATTGATTGGAGCTGTCCTTCATTGTGGCTAGGTTGATGCGACGTGCGCGCCTGTGAGTGCGGGAAGGTCGAGGGATCGCGGAGATGGCCCGAAAGCTGCTGTGACAATGGCCCAATAGGTGGCGCCATGAAGACCAGTCGGACCCTTTCGCTTTGCTTCTTGCTCTTGGGGCCGGGCGTTGCTCGGGCTCAGGGGACAAGCGTTGCCAGCCAGCCTACCGGGCAAAACGCAGCTCAACAATCCGGCACGGCATCCGAAGATGTGCAGCCGGCCACGGCCGCACCGGGCCAGGCGCCTCCAATGCCACCTGCACAGCCGCCGCCTCCGCCCAGCCAAAACCAAGGCCAGGTCCAGCAGCCGGTTCAGCAGGCTGCAAGGCCAGCGCAGGGTGCAGCCGCCGGCCAGTGGGTGTACACGGGCGACTATGGCTGGATTTGGATGCCCTACGGAGACCAGTACACATACGAAGGGATGGCCAACGACACCACTCCCTATTCCTATGCGTACTACCCATCGTACGGGTGGATGTGGCTGGCGGCGCCCTGGATCTGGGGCTGGGGCGCTTACCCCTATTTCGGGCCGCTCGGTCCCTCCGGCTTCGGATGGTATCGCGGCCTTTATCGCGCGGGCTATGGCTGGGGCGGATACCGGGGTGGTGGTCGGGGCGCATATGGCGCTGCCGGCGGCGGTAATCGTGCCGGAAATGTCTATCGCGGCGGCCCCCGAGCGGCTCACAGTCATGGGGCCGTCGGCGGATCCCGCGGCGGCTTTGTTGGCGGGAATCGGTCCGTCGGGGGATTTCGTGGCGGCGCGGGCGGCGGCGGGCGCGGCAACTTCGGGGGCCATGGCAGCTTCGGCGGCGGTCATGGGGGAGGACGTCGCTGAACAGCCGGAGCGACTAGTGGGTATGGACCGCAGTCTCTCAATCACGGCTCTATTGTCATCATGTTAGAAAGGACCCAATGCATAAGCTGGCGGTGTGGATCGACCACGACGAAGCAAGAGTCTTTCACGTCACGAAAGCGAATTTCGACGAGACGACCGTTCAATCGCCCAAACACCATGTCCACCGTCATCCCAAGGACATGGAGACAAGAACTCGGAATCATCCCGATGACGAGCCCCATTTCTTTCACGACGTCGTCGCGAGGCTTGTGGGTGCCGAGGAGATCCTGCTCTTTGGCCCGGCAATGACAAAACTGCACTTTCTCCGATATGTGCAAAAGCACGCCCCCGAGCTCGACCAGCGGATCGTCGGGCTGGAAAGCGCCTCTCATCCGACGGATCGGCAGCTGGCAGCCCACGTGCGCCATTACTTTCATAGTCCCCACCCGAGGCAACGCGCCACTACTTAGCTCCTTCGGGGAACCTGGCCAGAGATGGTTCCCTCTTCGCTCCGTTTCTTGCGCCGTTTGCGACTTGCGATCACGACGCCCATCATGTTTACTAGCCGTGCCACGAGACGGCCGAATGGATCGAAAAGCCACCGTTGGCGCCAAGTGCTGGCCTCTACGGAGGTCACGGAGCGCGAGCGCACGAAATGGTCCTGTATCCACGCCTCGACCTGGCCGACGAGGTGGGGCTCCGCGACTTCCACGAGCGTCTCCAGATTGGCGAGCGAAAGTGGGTCCAGATTGAAGCTACCCACGAGCAGGCGGCGGCCGTCAATGGTTGCAACCTTGGCGTGCAGAACTGAATCGTTCCATTCGTGGATCACGACGCCCGCCCCCAGAAGTTGGCGATAGAGACTCCTGCAAGCCGCGCGAGCGAAAGGCACATCGCACCGGCCAGCAAGCAACAGGTGGACCTCGACCCCGCGCTGCGCGGCAGCGGTGAGCGCGTAGATGATGCCGTGGTCGGGCAGAAAGTAACCATGGGCGACATGGATGCGCCGGCGTGCGATGGCGAAGGCTTTCAGGTAGCGCCTCCGCAACCGCCATCCGCCGCCGAGGCCGGACAAGTAAAGGTGCAAAGCGCTGTCGACCGACTGGTCCGGCTCGCCGCGGATCATCTGACCCAGGTGCGCACACTGCGGCCCACGAATTTCTAGCGCCAGGTCTGCCCAAGCGAGCCGAACGCCTTGGTCCACATTCTCGTCGCCGATGTTGATGCCGCCCAGAAAGGCCACCTCGTCGTCTATGAGAAGAATCTTGCGATGGTTGCGGCCAAATCGACCAATAAAAAGCGCCAGCATGCGATGATAGATGTGGACTTCGCAACCCGAAGCTCGCAGGGCGTCCGCGACGGCGAGGCCTCCGCGAGCCGATCCCCAGCCGTCGATCTGGACCTCCACCTTCACGCCCCGGCCAGCCGCCCGCCCCAGCGTCTCGACGAAACCGGCGCCTATTCCCGTGGGCGCGAAGGCGTAGACTTCGAGGTGAATGTGTCGTTGCGCAAGCGCAATGGCCATCAGCATGCGCGGGTAGGCCTGCTTTCCCCCGTCGAGCAACACCACCGACTCGGGCGCGACAGAAGCGCCTTCCCCGGTTGAAAGCCCGGCGGTCACGGGTGTCTTCCCATCAACTCTACTCTTGCCAGAGGATCCATCCCGCATCCAAATCCTGGGCGGGGGAATCGCGACTAGGTATGATTCGCGCCGTGTAATCCGATGCTGGACGATCGGATGAGACACTGGCTCGGTAGAGGTAGCTGCCCACGCCATTCGTTGGTTGCCGTGTCACCGCCATTTCCTTCTCCACCGCGCTGTTTCCTTCGTTTCCGTCGGCGTAAAGCTCGACCCGAACCATCTCTGGCCCGACATCCTTCAGGAAAACCTCGACCCCGATTCGGTGCTCTTCGGCTAGGGTTTCCACGGTGACAGCGCCGAAACGGACCGCATTCAGCTTCGGCGCTAGGGCGCTGCGCCCATCGATTTGTCTTCGAACCGCAACACCGTTGTCGGCGACGTGGGCCTGATAGGCACGGGCAGCGGGAAGATAATGCTGTTCGGTATATTCGCGAACCGTCCGGCTGGCGGAAAACCTGGGCGTTAGTCGCGCCATGCTTTCCCGCATGCGCGCCACCCAGGCTGTGGGAATGCCCTTCTCGGTGCGCGCGAAAAACTCTGGAATCACCTCTCGTTCAAGCGTGTCGTACAAGGCCTCTGCTTCGAACGCGTCCCAGCGCGGATCGTCGTCATGCTCGTGGCCATCCCCCAGGGCCCAGCCGACTTCTGGCGCATAGGCTTCAGCCCACCAGCCATCGAGCTCGGAGACGTTGATACCGCCATTGACCAGCACCTTCATGCCGCTGGTGCCGCTCGCCTCCCACGGTCGCTTGGGCGTGTTGATCCAGACGTCAACCCCCTGGACCATGCGTTCGGCCAACAGCATGTCGTAGTCGGCCAGGAAGAAGACTGGGACACTCCCGTCGCTGCGACCGATGAACTGCGTCCACTCTTGAATCAGCGCCTGACCGGCTTGGTCGGCCGGGTGTGCCTTACCTGCCAAAACAAGCTGAGTTGGCCGTTCGGGATGATTGAGGATGCTGATCAGCCGGTCAGTGTCATACAGCAGAAGGTTCGGTCGTTTGTAGGTGGCAAATCGTCGCGCAAAGCCGAGGGTCATTACTCCGGGATCAAGCCGAGCTTGGGTTCGGGCGATCACATCTGGTTCCGCCCCGACGGCAGCCATCTGCCGGCCGATGCCTTCACGCGCATAGTTTACCAAGGACATTCGGCTGGCGGTACGCATTGCCCACAGCCGCTCGTCGGACACGCGGCGCAGATCGGCCGCGATGGTGACCGAGGTCCCCATCCAGCGTTCTTTGCCACAGGCCTCGGTCCAAAGTGCGTCGGCTGCCGCCGAATCCCAGGTCGGCATGTGTACGCCGTTGGTTACGTGACCGACCGGGATCTCTTCTTCGGGCAACCGGGGAAAAAGAGGCGCAAAGAGACGTCGGCTTACTTGTCCGTGCAGTCGGCTGACAGCATTAACGGAACCACTTCCGCGGATGGCCAAGTACGCCATGTTGAAAGGCTCGGTCTCGTCGGCAGGATCCTTGCGCCCCAAGGCCAGCAAGTCTCGTAGGGAAAGGCCCAGCTCGTCCTGCGCATACCGGCCGAGGTATTGCGCTATCAATGCCGGAGAAAAGAGGTCGAAGCCGGCAGCAACTGCCGTGTGGGTGGTAAACAGATTCCCCGCTCGGGTGGCGGCCAGGGCTACTGGGAAGGGACTTTCGCTGTCTTTCATGAAGCTGCGGGCGCGCTCCAGCAAGGCAAAGGCTGCATGCCCTTCGTTGAGATGGCAGACGTCCGGCTTGATGCCGAGTGCATTGAGCAACCGCCAACCGCCCAGTCCAAGAACCAGCTCCTGCTTCAAGCGCAATTCCGGGCCACCGCCATAAAGCTCGCCAGTGATGCCACGGTGAACCGGGAGGTTGGCCGCATCATTCGTGTCGAGCAAGTAGAGCTTCCGCCGACCAACCTGGACTTGCCAGGTACGTAGCCAAACCGGGGCGTCGGGCAAGTCGATCTGCAGGCGCAGCCACTCGCCATTAGGCTGACGAACCGGCGTGACCGGGAGCTGTCCGGGATCGTTGGAGGGATAGAGCGCTTGCTGGGCGCCGTTGGAATCAAGCACCTGGCGGAAATATCCGTGCTGGTAGAGCAGTCCGATACCGACCACCGGCACGCCCAGATCGCTAGCAGCCTTGAGTTGATCCCCAGCGACATTACCCAGCCCGCCCGAATAGATGGGGAGAGCCTCGCTCAACATGAATTCCATGCAAAAATAGGCGACACAAGTCAGGGGACTTTGGGGGTGCTTTTCCTGAAACCAGGCCGGCTCCGCCGCGGCCTGGCGTTTGGCCTGCACCAAGCGGTCCAGAAGTTGGCAGAAGGACGGATCGGCCAAGGCGGTGGCAAGCTTCTCGCGTGAAACAGTCTGGAGGACGACGTTCGGGTGACAGGTGAGCGCCCATAGCTCGGAATCGAGTCGCCGCCACAGCTCATCCGAACAGTGATTCCACGACCAACGCAAGTCCATCGCCAGCTCGGTCAAGGCGTCCATCCCGTGGGGCGTGACGGGTGGTGAGGACTCACCGGAGGCGCTCGCGTTCACAGGAATTCCCAGCTCAGGCCAAGCTCACCACGGTGCTGGGCGGCAACACGGGGCCAAGCCCCATCCTGCGACGATGCAACAGACTAGGCGCCGTCATTGGCCAATCGCCAAATTTGGCAAGGTACGCCATCAGCACCAGACTCGCCGCGCGTTCCCGCTCGTAGGTTCCAGAGTTGACGACCACGTCGAAGTCAGCCGGAGCACCGACCTTTCTTCCAGGAGGATTGAGCTCCAACGGAGCCACCAGGCACGCCCGAAGGGCATAACGAGGGTCCACCAGAAACTCGGCTCCTCTGCCAACAATCACAGCTCCACCCCGGCGCGCAATCGAATCGACGACCAGATGGATCCGGTCGGCGTAGTCTGCCGATGTGCCCCCCTGATTGGGGACAGAGCTGTCGAGAAAAGCCTCGATCGCGCCTCGCGTCCTTTGGTCGAGCATGATGCTGGGCGCTCTGTCGGCGTTCAGAAGGCGCGCCAGCTCCACCACAAGCGCGCGATCCCAGTAGCTGAAACCGAGCCACTCTGCCAGGTTGCGCCCAAGGGCGGGCCCTTGATCGCCGGCTTCACGTGAGAGGGTTACAACAGGCCACGTCCCAGCCACCGGATCCCAGCGCTTTTGCTGTTTCAAAGTCCAGCGCCTTGCCTGGTCTTCGACCATTGCGCCCACCGCGCGTGGATGTCGCAAATGCGGCCACATCAAACTTGGCATGATCGCCTCACTTTCCCAACGGGCTCTGATGGGCACCTACAGCAGAATCCGGGCCAACCTCTGGCGGGCAACGAATTCAGCGGCTTACACCCCGAGCGAGCGTCGGCGGCGGAGCGCCCAATCAACCTGACGTACCTTTCCCATCAGATCGACGGGGTCCCCAGAGGGAAAAAGGTGAAAAAAGCAGCGGTAGCGTCAATCCAAAGTGCGTCATCGCTGCCTTCCGAATCAACCCGGGTTGGCGCAAAGGTTGCAGCCTATCCGTGTCCTTGCAGAAAGGGACCAAGACTATGCCCGGTCTTCAGTTCCACCTCGCCGGACTGATTGTGGCCTGTGTGGTTGCACTGCCCGTGCCTGCCGAAGCCCGGCTTGTCGTCGATCGCGTCGTGGTTCGTGGCTCGACCGATGTTACGACTCGGGTACTGGCAGCACGCATGCACCTCCATATGGGTGATCTCGTGGACTTCTCAGTGCTAAGCGCTGCCGAGCAGCGCCTCATCGAGAGTGACCTGTTCAGCAGCGTCCGTGTGTTCATTGACCTGCCCACGGCCGAGGCGGTCCGACGCATCTACTTGGACGACAAGACCTACCCGGTCGAGGTTGTGGTGGAAGCCACCGGAAAGCAGGCGTGGTTCGTCTTCCCGACCGCCAGCGTCGGTAGCGGGGATTGGGCGGGCGGCCTTGTCTATGCAAACCAAAACTTGTTCGGCCGCGACGTACAGCTCGTCGGCGCCGGACAGCTCGGTCAGTCTAACAGTTATGTCTTCGCCGCCTACCGCGACCCGCTCGTGGTAGGCGCGCCGCTGACCTACTCGACGAGCGCGCTCTACCGGCGCGAGCAGATCCGCCTGTTCGCGAACCACAGCATGGTGATGCAGGTACCGACCACCGTGGTTGGTGGGGACGGCCAGCTCGGCTGGGTGCTGTCCCCGCACACGCGCGCGTTCCTTGGGCTCTCGGCCCGCTACCAGACCGTAGACTCCGTCGAAGGGCTGGCGCCGGATGCCACACCCCTGCCTTACAACTCCCGTAGCGGCCGAATCTTTCTCTTGCAGTTCCAGTTCCAGTACGACGACACCCGCGCCCAAGAGGGCCTGAGACAGGGAACTCTTTTGCTCCTCAAGAACGAGGTGTCTGACCGATACTGGGCCTCGGATTTCGACTACTCCAAGTTCGAGATGCGGGTGGAGATGTACCGTCGCTACCGCTGGAACTACCCATCTCTGATCCTGAAGATGGTTTTGGACTATCCCACCTCGGACCGCGGCGTTCCGGTGACGGAGGAGCTCCGCATCGGCGGGCCCAATCTGCGCGGCTATCTGTTCAACGAGTTTCACGGCGACACGCTCGTCAGTGCGCAAGCTGAGGACCAGGCGGTACTCTTGCGACTACGACTTCCCTGGACGCAGGTGCACTTCAACGTTGCCGCGGCGATTTTCGTCGACGCCGCCACCCTGCTCGATCGTCACCCTGGCGGCACTACGGTCGCGCCGCCTGACACGCAACCGTCCCCGGTGCGCTCCAAGCTGGACGATATCCACGCG
>CAZBIU010000063.1:0-23302 GCA_964491625.1 uncultured Myxococcales bacterium | reverse complement strand
CCCCCCCGTTCCCGATCACTATGCAAGCGAGGTTGTGAGAGAGCCGTTTGTATCGAGATCGGAAACGGGGGCGAATGCAGATACCCGGTCGGGTTACTCAGTGCCAAACAGTTCGGCCGCCCGATGAAGACCGGCTGAGCTGAAGGATTTTGCGGAAAACAAGCGGCCGGGACAGAAGCAGGGGCTTAGGCGCGAGAGGGTAAGGGCTCGCGCCGGTTGGAGTGGAGGGAAATGGTGCATGGCCATTGGAGCACGTCTGCCTTTGTCCCGGCCCGTCGGAGGCTTCGGAAATCTTCTCCACGAGTAGAAGGTACTGGATCGATTGTCCCTTCGTAACCGATGGGCGCGCTGATTTGCGTGTCGGCCAAGCGACGCCTCAACCTGTCAGTATTTGTCCTACAATGGCGTCAAAGGCGCATGCGCTTCCCTTCCGTTACAATCCGTCTTGTGACTGACGATCCCGAAGCGACCGCATCCGTGCGCGACCGATTGATTGCGGCCCTGGCCGATCCCGATGTCGCGGGAAAAGCGGGGCGAAACGCGGCCGCGCTGGTTGCGCTCCACGAGCCGGTCGCGGTCTTCGAATGGCTGGGCTCCGGCAAGGGCCTGGTGCTGCTCGACCACCGCAGTATCGCCGACGAGGATTTGCAGACGCACCTCGACCGCATCCTCAACGCCCACGAAAGGGGCCTGCTCTTCATCGCGGTCGCCGGCGGAGGCGCCAGCGTCGCCCAAGCCCTCAAGGCAGCGGACGACAGAACCCGCAACCGCGATCACCTCGGGCTTTACCACGTCGATGACAGCGGCAAGGTTCGGCGGGTTGCCGGACGGCGGCTTCCCGAATTGGAGAAAGTCGGGCGCAACCTGCCGCCGGCTCGACCTCTTTCGCCCGAGGACATCGCGGGCATCATGGAACGAGGGCGCAAAGAGCGGATGGAAGCCATGGAATTCGTGCGCGGAACCACGCGACGGTTTCCGCACCTGACGGTAGCCATCATCGCTCTATGCGTCCTGTTCTTCGCCGCAACCAACGGCAACGATCCGCGTGCCGACCGCCTTTTCGATTTGCTCTCCAACCGATCCGACGCCGTGAGAACCGGCGAGCTGTGGCGGCTTTTCACCTACGCGTTTCTGCACAGCCGGCACAATCCAACCCACCTCATCGTCAACATGCTCTCGCTCTACAGCGTGGGCGCGTTCCTCGAACCCCTGCTGGGGCGCCTTCGCCTCGGGATCCTGCTTGCCGTGTCCGCGGTCGTCGGTGGCATCGCCAGTGCCCTGCTTACCAACGCCGTCTCGGTAGGTGCCTCGGGCGCGGTCTGGGGCCTGATGGCCGCGACGCTGGGGCTTCTGCAGGGTCGAAACCGGGTCTTCCCCGCCCTCATCGCGCGCAGCTTGCGCCGGCGCCTGATCGTAATTCTCGCCATCAACGTGGCAATTTCGTTTCTGCCCTACATCGATCGCTACTGTCACTTCGGCGGAGGCATCGCGGGCTATCTGCTGGGCCGCTTCTTCGCGTATCGGCCTTCCAAGCAGGCACCGACGCATCCTGCAGGCTGACGGCCAACGAGGTTCGTCAATGACGCGCAGGCCGCTTGAGCCGCGCCAGCTCGGCTCGCAGCTTTCGGATCTCCTCGCCCTGGGTCTGCACCGCCGCCACAAGCATGCTCGCGTAGCCGTAGAGGTCGACCATGTTGCCCTCGGCGTCCACCGCCGGGCTTCCCGGAACGTCTTCGATGATGAACCCGAGATGGCGCTTTCCGGCCAGCGCAGGGTCGCGGTACACGTAGGTCGCCAGCTTGAAGCGCTCAAGCTCGCGAGCGATGCGCGCGCGTTCGGCCTGGTCGAGATAGACGATCTCCTTCTTCGCCCGCCGTGTGGAGACTGGACAGGGGCCACCGTTCGCCGTGTACCACGCGCCCTGCTTGCATAAGCGCGCGCCGCCCGTGCCGCACGCGTAGGTGCACGTCTTGCCTTCGGTCGAGCACGCGGTTCCAAGCAGAGGAAGCGCGGCAGGACAAGCGGCATCGGCATTGGGCGCGGCACAGTGCCAGGTGGGATCGCCGGCGCAGGTGTCGACCGGGCCGGTTGTGCAGTTGGTGCATTCGCAGTCGAGCCCGTCGTAGACGCAGTAGGCGCCCTGGGTGGGACAGGCTTGTCCCGCCGCTGCTTCGCGGGTGGCGGGGCACGTGACGGGTGGCAAGGCTGCGCAAAGCTCGGGACTGGTGATGTTCCACGTTCCTTGCGTGCACGCGGCGGAATCACGGCAGCTTGGACGGGGATCGGTTCCGAACTCGCAGGTCAGCCCCTCGGTGCAGGGCCAGGTGGCGATTTGCGAGAGGTCCGGCGGACAGGGCGTGCTCGCAGCGGCGCATTCGCCGTCGGACAGCTTGGAAACCCCGGCAGACTGTCGGTCGCAGTCGGTCGGATACGTCGTTCCGTCGCAGCCGCACACGGGCAGGTAGATCGCCGGACAAATCTTGCCGCCGCTCGCCACGCAGACGCCGGAGCCGTCGGGGACCTTTCCGCAGTCGCCCGTCGGGTAGTCGCAGAACTGTCCCGCCCCGCAGGTTCGACCGGCCAGGCCTCCGCACATGGACCCGGTCGCTCCGCCGGTCGCGCTGGCTCCGCCGGTCCCGAGCACGCCGCCGCTCCCGGGCGCACCGCCGCTCCCGAGCACGCCGCCGCTCCCGAGCAGACCGCCGCTCCCGAGCACACCGCCGCTCCCGAGCAGACCGCCGCTGCCGAGCACACCGCCGCTCCCCGGCACGCCGCCGTTCCCGAGCACACCGCCGCCACCCCTGCCCGCGACGGCGCCGGCGCCGCCCGTGGGCCCGGTCGTGCCGGCGCCACCTGTCCCCGGCAAGCCGCCAGTTCCGATCGTTCCACCGGTCGAAACGACGCCGCCGCTTCCGACCTTTCCGCCTGTGGACGGCGCGCCACCGGAGCTACCCACGGTCCGACCGCCGCTCGCGACGACACCACCCGCAGCCCCTCCCGTGCCGACGAATCCACCGCCACCGATGACTGCACCGCTGCCTAGGCTGCCACCGAGCGCAATCGTGCCGCCCCTTCCTCCGCTTCCCGGCCCAGCGTCGGCCGTTGCCACGCCGCCGGTTCCGACAAGACCGCCGGTTCCGTTGCCGCCGCCCGCGCCTCCAAGGCCCGCGGTCATGCCGCCGGTGCTCGGGTTCCCCGCTGCGCCGTCGCCGCGCGTGGTTCCGCCCGCGCTGCCGTCGAAGTGAAGCGTGATTCCGTGTACCTCACACCCCATCCAAACCAATGCGCCAACCAAAACGATGCCTCTTTGGGTCGTGGATATCTTCATGTTGGATATCTTCATGGCCGTCCCTCGATTGCCGTTGATCGGGCAAAGTCCATTCCAGGCCCTATTCCATCACGAAGCAAGAAAACCCGCACGATGCCTTGCGAAGGCGCGCGCCCTACCGGATCCTCTTGGCGCCGAGGTGCTCGACCACCGCGGCAGCCGCGGCCTCGGTAATTCCCGGAACCTCAAGCAGGTCGGCCACGCTGGCTTCGCTGGCCTTGGCGAGGCTGCCGAAGTGGCGCAGGATTGCGCGCTGCCTGGTTGGGCCTATACCAGGAATATCGGCCAGCGCCGAGCGAATCGTCCGCCGCTTGCGCTGCTTGCGGTGGAAGCTGACGGCGAAGCGATGCGCTTCGTCGCGCAAATGCGCCAGCACGAACATCTCCGCGCTCGACGGGCCGATGGGAATTGCATCCTTGCCTTGGGCGAGAAAGACGCGATCGGGGCGAGAGGTAGGAGCAGCCTTGTGCGGTGACTCCGCCGTAGCGGCGCTTGGGTCCGCGGTTCCTTCGCTGGTCTCTCTTGCCACCTCGCCGGCGTCGGGCAGAGGGTCCGTCGTCTCCGCCGCGGGCTCGGCAGCAAGTGAATCGCGCTCTTTCGCCAGCGCGACGATGGGTAGGCCGACGCCGGGACGAATGTCGATGCCCACGTCGCGAGCCGCGGCCAGCGCAACCCCAAGCTGTCCCTTGCCGCCGTCGACGACCAGCAGGTCGGGCAGCCGCCACAAATCTTGTTCGTCTTTGCGCGCTTGCCCCTCGCGTGCGCGGCGGAATCTGCGCGACAGAACCTCGTACATCGAAGCAAAGTCGTCGCCGCCGGTCGCGTGCTTGATGCGATAGGTTCGGTAGCGCGACTTGGCCGGCTCGCCGTCTTCAAAGACGACCATCGACGCTACCGGATCGCTGCCTTGCACGTGCGAGATGTCGAAACACTCGATGATATGCGGCGGTCGCGTCAGCCCAAGCCGCCGTTGCAGACGCGAAAGAGTGGCGGCGCTGTCTTTGCTACGATCGCGCCGAGAGACGAAGCTCGCCGCGGCGTTCTTGCGCGCAAGCTCCAGCAAGGCGCGGCGCGGGCCACGCTTGGGCAGCAAGACCTCGACCTTCTTGCCCAATTTTTCCGCCAGCCATTCTTGCTTGACGTTGGCGTCGGCAATGGCGAACGGCAGCAGGACCTCGGAGGCCGGCGTGGCCTGCAGGTCGTAGAAAAGTCCGACGAAGCTTGAAAGGATTTCGTCGTCGGGAAATTCCTGCTTGGTAAACGAAAAGGCCCGGTTGCCGACCAGCTTTCCCTGCCGGACGAAGAGCACGACGATTTCCACCGCGGGCCCCTCGCGATGAAATCCGATCACGTCCTGGTCGACGAAGGTATCCAGCACCACCCGCTGCGATTCCAGCACCGATTCGAGGGCGCGGATCTGGTCGCGCAGGATGGCCGCGCGCTCGAACGCGGTTTGCGCCGCGGCGTCCTTCATGCGCGCGCGCAGGTCGCGCAGAAGCTCGTCGTTCTTGCCTTCGAGGAAGAGCCCTACGAAGCCCACCTGCTCGGCGTAGTCGGCTGGCGCCACTGGCAGCACGCACGGTGCAAGGCAGCGCTTGATTTGGTACTGCAGGCACGGGCGCTGCCGGCTGTGCAAGGTGTGGTCGGTGCAGATCCGCAACTGGAAATGCCGGTTCACCACGCGCAAGGCTTCGCGGCACGAGGTCGCCGAATGGTACGGCCCGTAGTAGTACGCCCCGTCGTCGCCGATCTTGCGCACCACCTCCAGCCGCGGCCACTCGGCGCGCGGGTCGAGGCGCAGCACCAGGTAGTTCTTGTCGTCGGTCAGCTTGACGTTGAAGCGGGGCTGGTGCCGCTTGATCAGGTTGTTCTCCAGCAGCAGCGCTTCCTTCTCGTTGCCGGTGACCACGGTTTCGATGTCGGCGACGATTCCTTCCAGGAGCGGTACGAACGCGCGCACGTCCCCGCTGGCGGGCTGGAAATACTGGCGCACGCGCGTGCGCAGATTGGCCGCCTTGCCGACGTAAATGATTTTGCCCCGCTTGTCCTTCATCAGGTACACGCCCGGGCTCGTGGGCAGGCGGTCGAGAATCTCGGCAAGGGTGCGCTCCGCAGGCGCTACTTCAGCGTCGCGCAAGAGCGGGGCTGGACCGTCGCGATCGTCGCTTTCGGACACGATGAAAGTCTACGTCGCCCGGCGACTGGTTGACACTTCGGAATTTACGCCGCTCGCGACAGCTACGTCTTTTCGAGCCAGATGCATCCGCCCCTGTTCTCCAAGCAAAGGGGCATGTTCTCGCGGAAGAAGGCCTCATGAAAATGCTCCATGAACGTGTTCATCAGGACCACCCTGAAGCGGCTGCTATACTGCAAGAAAGCCCGCAGGAGGTAGAGTTCGCTCCAGGCGATCCGGTCACGCAGCCATTGGCGCGGATATTCAAACGGAAAGAAGGCATCGTGAAAGTGGATATGAACCCCGGGCCTAAGACGAGGGAGTATCTCGAAGAACACGCGGTTGACGTCGCTGTCCACCCTGACCACATGGGTTGAATCGATGAAGAGGATGTCGTTCTTCTCGAGGCTGTCGAACACCTCCAGATCCGCGACCTGCAATCGCGATGGCAACACACGAATCCGTTTCTTGTCCTCCTCGGTCACAAGCGAGTAAAGGAGCTCCGGGTAGGGTTCGATGAGGGTCAGCTCGAGCGTGCGGCCGAGAAACTGTTCGTCCGTGTCGAGAGTCGCGCAGGTGGAGTAGCCGGAGCCGACCTCGATGAGCCTTTTCGGTCGAAGATGGCGTAGCATGCAGTGGAGCATGATCGCATCCGAGTATGAATAGGCCGGGTTCTCGAAATAGTAGCGGTTCCCGTCCTTCTTGTGGGCTGTGAACGGCTGGTCCGCGTAGTAGCGGCAGAACGCCTTGAGAAGCTCCATCTGTTCCGCCTCGCGCAGATCGACTCCGGGAATCTCCCGGGCGGGATTGGCGGGGAAGATCCTGGCCTCGTCTTGGTAGATTTCCGCCCAGCGAGGGATCGGAGAATAGTAGTGGCCGGGCGGCACGAAGCCGCAGTCGCGCACAAATTGGTCGTGCGCCGCAATGAACGGCCCGAGGCCCGGAAGCTTTCGCGCGACCGATATCATGATGTTCTTGAGCATATTCTGCCTTCCAAGAGGATACCGGCATTGTACCCTACGGCGCTCTTCCTAACCGAAGCGCCTTTCGCCGATCACATGGTCCACAAGCGTTCGACTGATTCAAGAATGACGGTATCAGGCTTTTCTGCGTCGAGAAGCTCCGGGGTGAGCAGGGTTCTCGCCGGCACTGACGCCCGAATGAGCTTGACCTCTGCGAACTGACGTTCGAAAAATGGTGCGAGGAACGTGAAGAATGAATCTCCGACGACCAGAAGCTTCCCGTGCTTCGGCCCAGCCTCGGGAAACTTCGGCTGCCAGTCGAGATCGCCGCCAATCGCGGGAATGCCCATGAGATAGGTTAGATCGCCGACGCGACGCGGGCCGAGCGCTCCTTGCAGGCCTTCGAATCGCGACAGCGCGCGGGCGCCATCCTGCCTGGAAAGAACATCGGCGATGGCTTGGTAGGCGAGGAACCCGGCATGCCAGTTCCAGTGCGTATCACTTGGATAATAAAGCAGCATCGAGCTCTTGCTCTGCCAGAGCGGAAGCCTCATATCGATGAGCGGAACGCCATCCAACCCCGCTGCCATGATCCAAAACTGGTCAAGCCGAGATACAGTTCCCGGCGGTGGACGCAAGCGAGGCGGTAGATGCTCCGGGTAGATCGTCTGCTTGTCTGGGCAAACGATGATCGCGAGCGTGGCGCGCTTTGCATTGACGAGCGCTGTCACTCCCCTGAGCTGGTCCGCAATAGTACGCAGCTCGGCTGGTCCGTAGGGCTTCTGGCCGAGACTCGACTCGAATCCGATGCCATCCCGGTTTATGGATGGATCCAAGTATAACCATCTTCGCTCACCGTCCGATTCGCCCAGCACGACGCTAGGATCCGGGGAGGTTCGCAGAAGATAGTAGGTCATGAGCCGGTAACTGCCGATCAGCAGCTTGCGCAGGCCGAAATGGTCGTCGAAGTACTTCTCCCAATCCTGGGCCGTTTCGGACGCGTGGTGCATATCGTTCAGCGACCACCGCAACGCTGTCGGGCGTTCGGCCAACTTGCGCTTCTCGTCGATGTCCCCCATGGGATCCCAGTGGCAGACGCTCGCAAAGGTCGGGGCGATCAATACTGCCGCGAAGACCATCGTGAACGCGATATTGGATCTGCGAGCCATGTGTCTCTCAGAAGCGATAATAGATGAAGGGGTTGAACGAGCTGTTGGCCAGCCTCATCGCCGAAAGCAGCAACAGGGAAATGAAGACCACGGCACCCGCTGGCGACGCGGCCCAGACGTCAGAGGATTTCTTGACCAGAATCCGCTCGGACAGGGCCAGGGCGAGCGGAGTTGCCGCGACAATCCCAACCACGATGGCGCCCACGGTCTGAAGCGGCAGGAGCGCGCCCAATTCGGCCCAGCGGAACACTCTCCAGTCGTGCAGACGAACCAGCGCGCGAAAGCATCCCGCCGCCTGCGTAAAGGTCTCGGAGCGGAAAAGGATCCAGCCCGAGACCACCAAGACGATCGCGTAAGCGCGCTGAAAGACCGCAGGCATCCGCCCGAGCACCTTGAGCAAGCCGGCGCGCTCGACAATCAGCACTAGGCCATGCAGCACGCCCCAGGCGACGAAGGTCCAACTGGCGCCGTGCCAAAACCCGCATAGAAGAAACACCACGAACATCGCGAGGTGCATGCGCCAAGCCGGAACCCAAAACTGGTTGCCGGTCAGTGGCACGTACAGATAGTCGCGAAACCACGACGTGAGCGAGATATGCCAGCGCTTCCAGAAATCCGTCAGGCTGGTCGACCAGTAGGGCAAGTCGAAGTTCTCGCGAAAATGGAAGCCGAACATGCGCCCTAGGCCGATGGCCATGTCCGAGTAACCCGAGAAGTCGAAGTAGATTTGCAACGTGTAACACAATGCCGCGATCAGGGCGTGTGGCGACGTCACCTGCGGCAGCGGCAGTTGGAAACACTTGTCGGCGGTGATACCGACGACGTTGGCGATGAGAACCTTCTTGGCGAGGCCGATGACGAAGCGGTGGATACCGTAGGCAAACTCCTCCCAGCTATGCTTGCGCGCGGTGAGCTCGTGCGCGACGTGACCGTAGCGGACGATGGGGCCGGCCACAAGCTGCGGGAACAGCGAGATGTAGAGGGCCAATTTCAGGGGGCTCTTCTGCGCCTCGACCTGCCCGCGGGCGACGTCGATGAGGTACGAGAGCGCGTGGAAGGTGAAAAACGAGATTCCGAGCGGCAACGGAATCACCGGCACGACGGCGCGGTAGCCGAACCTGCCGAACGCCGCATTCAGGTTGGTGAGGAGAAAGACCCAGTACTTGAAGTAGACGAGCAGCCCAAGATTGACCGCCACCGCCAACGCGAGGGCGATGATGCGCGGGCGACTCTTCTTGGGGAAGTGCGCAACGAGCAGGCCGAAGCCGTAATTGATGCCGATCGACGACATCAGCAGCGGCAAGTAGCGAAATTCTCCCCACGCGTAGAACCACAGGCTGGTCACGAGCAGCCACACGTTCTTGAGCCGGATGGTCGGGATGACGTAGTAGCCGGCGAGCGCGATAGGAAAGAACAGGAATAGAAACAGAACCGAACTGAAGACCATGCGTCCCCAAAGCTACGGCAACTTGCTGTCGACGAGTTGGCCGAGATCGCCAACGGTTCGTATCTTGCGCAGCTCCTTCTTGTCGAACTTGACTTTGAAGTGTAGCTCGACTGCCGCGATCAAGTTCACGTGGGCCATGGAATCCCAGCCGTCGATGTCGTTAGGGCCCATGTCGGGCGCAATGTCGAGCTTGGGATTGGCGAACACCTGTTGGAACACTTCATTGAGAGCCCGCTGGCACTTCATACTTGGTCCTCGATGGTTGACAAATCCCCGGGGTCTTGGCCGAGGTATCGCGCGCGTAGCACGCGGCGAAGAATCTTTCCACTCTTGTTCTTGGGTATCCGGTCGACGATGATCACTTCTTGCGGGGTGGCGGCGGCGGATAGACGGTTGGCGACGTGCAGCCGAATCTTCATGCGCAGCTCGTCGCTCGCCTCGAAACCCCGGCGCAAGGCGACGAACACCACAATTTTTTCGAACAGCACCGGGTCGGGCGCGCCCACGGCGCCCGACTCCGCGACCTCCGGCAGCTCCAGCACCGCACTCTCGACCTCGAAGGGACTGACCAGGTGGCCGGAGGTGTTGATGACGTCGTCGTTGCGGGCCGCGAACCAATAGTATCCGTCCTCATCCTGGTAGGCGAGATCGCCCGAGTCGTAGAAGCCCTGGGAAAACCTCGCGCGATAGGTGTCGGTGCGATTGAGGTAGTCGCGAAACATGGACGACCACGGATAGCCGAGACACAAATGCCCCGTCGTACGCGTCGAGCAGGGCGTTCCTTGATCGTCGAGAATAGCGGCCCGGATCGACGAGACCGGCTTGCCCATCGAGCCCGGACGAATAGCCAGACCCGGCCGATTGGCGATCATGATGCCGCCGGTTTCCGTCTGAAACCAAGTGTCAAAGATGTCCCGTCCAAGGGCCTCACGTCCCCAACGGCTGATTTCCGGGTTGAGCGGCTCGCCCACGCTGAAGATGCTGCGCAGGTGCGAGATGTCATAGCTGCGATAGTCCACCTCGTCGGCACGAGCGAGCATGCGCAAGGCGGTGGGGGCCGTGTACCAGACGCTCACCTTCTGTTCGACCAGAACGCGGAACCAACTGTCGGCATCGAAGCCGCCGGTGAATTGCACCTGGGTGATGCCGTGCAACCACGGACCGATGATTCCGTAGGATGTGCCCGTGATCCAACCGTGGTCGGCCGTACACCAGTAGAGGTCATCACCCTTAAGTTGCATGACCTCGGCCATGCTGTGTGCGATGTGCGGGGCCGCACCATGCACGTGCTGCACCCCCTTGGGCTTGCCCGTGGAGCCAGAAGTGTAGTGAATCAGCGATGGCGTCTCTTCATCGACCCTCGCCGATTGGAACGTGGTCGAGGCTCGGCCCATGCGCAGTGGCAGGCTGAGAACGTCCTGCCCAAGATCCGCGTCGCTGTCGATGACCAGGATGACCCTCAGCGCGGGCAGGGAGGTTCGAATGCGTTCGAGCCGCGCCAGCGATGCCCGCCGGGTGACGACGCAGGAAGCCCCGCAATCCGCCAACCGATCGATGAGAGCCAGGTCGCCGAAGTTGGCGAACAGCGACAGCACAGTGGACTTTGCCTTGAGCGTGCCGAGGAAGCTGGCAAACACCTCGATGCCCTTAGGCATGAAGATCGCGACGACTTTGCCCCGATCCTGGCCGATATCGCGAAGAACGTTCGCAAACTGGCAGGCCATGCCGTCGATCTGGTCGAAGGTGTAATCACGCGCCGATAGGTCCGCAGTCACCAAACGCAACCCTACCGCGTCGGCGCGAATGGCGCCGCCCACCCGGGCCTGACAGATGTCCCCAAGATTCATCGTCACGTGGCTGGACGGAAACATAGCATTTCAACATCAGTCGGCGGGCCTTTTCACGTCGCATCGGCCTGGCATCACTGTCCCGGTCCCGCGGTGTGGCGATCACTGAGGCGCTTGAAGCCAACCCCGCTTACGAGCGACACAACCAAATCTTGCAGGCATCGTCAGACGTGCACGGAAATTCGGGGGAGGACAGGGCGTGCTACACTGCGGCCCGTGCCTCAGACAAGCGTACCCGGACACTCCCTCTTCCCGTGGGGACGGCTCGCGCGGTTGGTAAGGCCCCGAGGCCTTTGATCGTGGTCGACGCGAACCCGACTCGCGATCCCAAGGACCGCTCGCTCGACCCCGAGGAGGCCGACGGTCTGCGGCGCGCAGCGCGCTTCGGCGTGATGGCCCTCGTGATGCGCTCGATGGTGTTGCAGGTCGCGGGCTTTGCAGGCAGCGTGGCGCTTGCGCGCCTGCTCGACCCGAGCGACTTCGGCGTGTTCGCCATTGTCCAGTTCGCCCTTTCGTTCTTCACCTTTTTCGGCGACGCAGGCTTGGGCGGCTCGCTCATTCGTCAGAAGCATCAGCCCACCCAACGTGAGTTGTCGAGCGCGTTCTACTTTCAACTTGCCTTGGCCTTCGTCGTTATGCTGGTGGTGTTTCTGGCGGCGAACGGCGTGCGCTGGGCATGGCCGAATCTGCCGTCGGGGGCAGTCTGGCTGATGCGCATCCTCGCCGTCGACATCTTGCTGGTGGCACTGCGGATCGTGCCCAGCATTCTTCTCGAACGTCAGCTCGCGTTCGGTAAACTCGCCGTGCTCGAAGTGGCGGCCCAGCTCGTGTTTCTCGGCACCGCCATCGCTTTGGCGGCGCTCGGCCACCGGGCTTGGTCACTGGGCATCGCGGTCCTGGCGCAGGGCATGGTCGGTGTCGTGGGAGCGTTTGTGCTTAGGCCCTGGTGGCCAAGCCTGGTTTGGGACGGCGGCGCTCTCAAGCCGATTTTGAAGTTTGGCATCATCTACCAGATGAAGAATATCGTCGGCTTCATCAACGGCGCGATCACGCCCGTCTTCGCGGGCATCAAGCTCGGCCCGCACGCCCTCGGTCTGGTGAACTGGGCAAGAGAGACCGGCTGGTATCCCCTGCGGTTCGTGGAAATCACGTCGCGCGTGACCTACCCAATCTACAGCCGACTGCACGAGGACCGCAGAGTCTTCCTCGATACCCTCGAGGGCTCAATCGGCAATGCGGCTCTGGTCACCTTCTTCTTCGTCGGGCTGTTCCTCGGCCTGGGGCACCAGATCACGGCCGTGGTCTACGGCGACAAATGGCTGCCAGCGGTACCCATGTTCTATGCCTACGCGGCCGCGATCTCGATCGGCTTCCTCTCACCCATCGTCGGCGCCGCGTTCGACGCCAGCGGGCGGCCCGGGGTTCTGGCTCGGCTCGCCATCGGCTGGACCGCGCTTAATTGGGTGGTGGTTCCGATCACCACTCACGCCTGGGGCATGTACGGCTTCGCATACGGATTTCTCGTGCATGTCGTCGTCGGTAACGCCGCGGTCGTGATCATGCTGCGCCGGTGGCTACCGGACGTTCGACTGTGGGTACGCATTCGCGGAAACCTGGCAGCGGCCGTGGGCACGGCTGTCATCTCCCATGTCTGCTTCTCGCCCTGGGCCAACCGATTGCCCTCGCTGGTCCTCGCGCTCGCGCTCTCCAGCCTGGTGCACCTGGCGCTGCTGGTCGTCGTCGATCGCCCGGCCGTGCTGTCCCTCTACGCGATTGTTCGCCGGCGGCCCTAGGTTGCGGTCGCGACGAGGACGAACTGCACCGCCTGCAGGTCGCGCAGGAACGCCGACTGCTTGAAGAGACGATTCGCTGCCTTGAGCCACGCCGCCTCGACCGGCGGATCCGCGTTGCAGAGGACGCGGCCGACACGAAAACCACAGCTTTCCAACAATTCGGTGGCGGATGCCCGCGTGAAAAACCGCAGATGGGTGCGATCGAGAATCCCTGCATCCGCGTAATCGAACCTGCCACGAAGCAAGCCCTCGACCACGCTGCGATGCCCAATGTTGGGCACGCTGACCACGACCGTACCGCCCACCCCCAGGATTTCGCGGTACCGTCGCAGCACCTGCCACGGATCGGGCAAATGCTCGAGCACGTCGGCGAAGACGACACAGTCAGGTTTCGGCCAAATACCGGGAAGCTCATCTTCGGCACTTCCACAATAAACGTCGTCGAGCACCTCACGGGCGCGTGCCGCGGATTCCGGCGAGATCTCCACCCCGCGAACTTGCACGCCCGGTCGTTGCCGCTTGAGCGCAGCGCCGAGAATCCCCGCCGCGCAGCCAACGTCGATCACCACTTTGGCGGCGGCGGGAACCAAGTCGAGGATTTCCTGCCGCACGTGGAAGGAATACCGCGCACGCGCCTGCGCCGCATCCACGGCCTCCGCGAATGCGCCGTCGCGAACACCGCTCGCGATCCGTTCGACCGCCAGCTCGCGCTCATGCGCACGCATCCACGCCAG
Organism: uncultured Myxococcales bacterium; assembly: GCA_964491625.1. Taxonomy (GTDB): domain Bacteria; phylum Myxococcota_A; class Polyangia; order Fen-1088; family Fen-1088; genus Fen-1118. The sequence goes on along the minus strand of CAZBIU010000063.1, from coordinate 9,849 downwards.
CGCCTCACGGGCAGCAACGGCGGCGGGGCTCGCTGGGACGAATAGTCCGCGCAGCCCTCGGCCCGCCTGTCGGGTGGCCATCGCGACCTGGTGCTCGCGCTGCCTCCGCGAAAGGTGCTTCCAGGCGAACAACAGGGAATCGCGACGATGGCGGGCGTCCGGCTCTAGCGCGCACGCAGGCGCGCGGTCGTTGGCGGCCCGAACCTCGGCCTGGCCAAGATGGTAAAGGCGCCAGCGTCGTTCGAGCAGACGAGAGAAGAGGTCATGCGCCGCCATCTCGGTTTGGAGACGACTGTCGACGGGGATTGGCCCGAGATCTGCCAGCGCGGCTCGCCGGACCAGGAATGCGTGTCTCGACAGTCCGGCGACTTCGCGGGTGCGCTCGGTGCCGTCGTTGGCGACAGTCCAAACCAGTCCAGCCGCATCGACTTCAACGTGCCCTTCGCGGCGGTCGGCTGACGGCGAGGTCCGGTCGTGAAGAACACGCCGCCCTTCGACCGCGGCAGCGTCAGGGGTGGCTTCCAGAAACCTGACCAGCAGATCGAGCCAGTCCGACGCAACCTCGTGGCCTCCGTCGAGTACGGCGGTAAGGTCGCCGCTCGCACGCGCCAGGCCGACGTTGCAACACTCTGCCCAGGTCGCGCCTGGCGGTGCGCAAACGGCGCTGATAGCGGTGCCCGCGACATCCGGACCGCCATCTGCTGCATCGGCGCTGGACCTGACGAGCACGATCTCTCCGGGCGTCGCAGCTCCCCCGACGAGTGCACGGAGGCACGCAGCTGCGTCGCCGGCTTGCCCTCCAGCGAGCACGACCGCCGACACGCGAGAAGGAGCTGCGCTCATGACCGATCGGCTTTCTCGGCTAGGCCATAGCAACGCAAGGTTCTTGCGAGGTTGTCGGCGGGGTGAAAACGGACAGCGAAGGCCCGCGCTTGTTCGGCCAGCGAGGAAGCGAGCGCATCGTTGGTCAAGAGTGCGGCAATACGCTCGGCCATGGCGTCGATATCGGCGATTTCGACGAGGTACCCGGTCTGTCCGTCGGTGACAATCTCTTCGGGACCGCCGCAGCGGGTGGCGACCACCGGCACGCCACGTGCCATCGCTTCGACGACGGTGAGCCCGAAGGATTCCTTGGTAGAGGGGACCAGCAGCGCATCCGAGGCGTCGTAAACGGGAAGGACGTCACGCTGAAACCCGATGTAGTGAACCCGTTCAGTCACCCCGAGCGCCCGCGCTTCGTCCTTGAGTTGGTGCTCGTGCTCGGCGCGGAAGCAGGCGCCACAGAAAACCATACCGACGTCGAGCCCGCGCGCCACGAGGCGGGCCAGGGCACGTAGGGCGCTCCGCTGGTCCTTACTAGGCTCGATGGTTGCCACCACAGCGACCAGGCGTGGGCCAGCAGGCAGCCCGAGCCTGCGGCGCGCTTCGGTCTGGGAGAACTTGGGAATGTCGAAATAACGAGCGTCGATCCCCTCCGGCAACACGTGCACGTCCTGCGCGTCCGGGAACAACGCCGCGACTTTCTGGGACGGCACGATGACCGCGTTCGACAGAAGGCGGATGAGCTTCATCGTGGGCGCCAGACCCAGGGTCGGCAGCAGGGTTGGGGTCGGATAGAGCTCCCGCACGTGCCACACGTGGCGCACGCCCGCCATTCGCGCGCCGATCGCGCCGCTGGGAACCACCGACGTCATGGTGCCCACGGCTTCGACGCGCGTCTCACGAAAGAGCTGGCACATCTGCCGGCCCACGCGCAAGCTGCGCGCGAGGAGAATCCAGCGTTCGATGCGTGAGGTGGCGGGCCCCATGCACCACCAGGCGTTCTGAAAGGTCGCGACCTCGATGTGGGCGTTCTTGAGCTCCTCGGCCAGCGGGCCCGGCTCTTTGGGAAGCACGACGAGCGGACGAAGGCCGGCCGAATCCAGGCCCTTGGCAAGGCGGAGCATACAGTGCTCGGTACCGGCGATGTCCCCGGAGTGCGAGACCAACGCGACCGAGAATTTGCGCGCTGGCTCCGGCCCGCGCAAGTAGGGTCTGCGGGGGGTTCTTAGAACCTCCATGAGCTGGGCGGTGCTGATCTTGGTCCGCGCGCGAACAGCTTCGCGCTTCTCGGCCAGGGATCGGCTGGGAGGGACGGTCGCCTCTTTGGGGGCGCCACTCCCGATCGGCTGGTCGCTCTCCGCAAAGGCCGCGAGGGGGCCTCGTCCATCGCGCATGGCCATGTACGCGACAAGCGGCTTGGGAAAGCATTTGAGCGCCGTCCAGCGACTGTTGCGCTGGTTGAGCTTGATGATCCAGTCAGGATGCGGTCGATCAATTGCTTCGTCATCGTGGTATACGACGGCGTCGGGAAGGTACAGGCAATCGTAGCCGCCTAGCTGAAGGCGGAGGCCCATATCGAAGTCTTCGAAGTATAGGAAGTAGTCGTCGTCGAACAATCCGACCTCGCGAAGGGCGCTACGCCGGTACATGGCGGCCCCTCCGCAGGGTGCGAGCACAAGATACCGACGGTGGTGCTCGTAGCTGTCGATAGCACCCCAGCCGATGGGAACGGAGCAGGAACGCAGGCTCGGAAAATAGGCGAGACCGGTGACGTTGAGCAACCACGGCTTGTTCATGACCAGCATTCGGCTCGCGCAGCTACCGAGCTCTTCGTCGGCGTCAAGTGCGTGGGCCATCGTGGCGATCCAATCGGGGGCGGCCACGGCGTCGTTGTTGAGAAGCGCAACGTAGTCTCCAGTGGTTTCGCGAATCCCGCGGTTCACGGCAGCGGAGAAGCCCGAGTTCACCCCGACCTCAATGACCGAGACCTGCGGAAACTGTTCGCGCACGATGCGCAGCGAATCGTCGGTCGATCCGTTGTCCACGACCACCACGCGAACGTTCGGATAGGTCTGGGCGGCGAGCGATTCGAGACAGGGGCCGATACAGCGAACGCCATTCCAGTTGGGAATGATCACATCAACGGACGAGCACGAGGCTTGGGAGTCCATACGTGGCAGGCGCGGCGTCGCGCTACGAGCCTCTAGCACAGGGCCGAAGAGAATGCCATTTCGGCCAGAGGAGGCTACCCTGCTGGCCGCGAAAGCCGCGTCCTTCTCCTTGCCTCGATCATGGCGACGATGAGAGGTCGAAGCGGGATCTCGGTGTCCTTCCGCTGACACCAGCGTCGCACCCGGAAGCGAAGCCGGTTGATTGAACCCCAAAGGGTGCTCCGCCGCGGTTGCGGTTCGACCTCCACCAGATTCATCGGGTAGCCCAAGGCCGCCATGCGCGCGCGCACCTTGGCCAGGGGGATCTGGTGGGGATTGTCCCGTAGAAGCTCCACCTTGACGTAGGGAACGCCACGATCCAGAAACGCCATGGGGGCGAACAGGGCTGGGTTGAGGCCGCGGAGCCGCAGGCCCTGGTCAAGCACGCTGGCTACGACGTCGGGAACAAACCCCTGGTCCAACAAGTAATGTGTGAGCCCGACCTCGTAGCTCCGAATCACCTGGTGCTTGTACTGGTAGGGCAGCACGCTGGCGAAGAAGCGCTCCAGGTGGCCGCTGCGCAGAAGGCGGCGGCGGAGGACGATGAAATAACTTTGAAGGTGGTACTCGTAGTCGAGGTTGTCGCTCAGGCCCCAGAAGTCGCATGCGCTGTCCTGCATGCGGTCGAACACCTTGGCCAACGGGAAGATGGGTCCGAATACGCTCGAATTGGTCAGCACCAGCTCGTCCAGATCACCTAGGACAAGATCCTGGGTGGCCCTCTGCCACATGCCGAAGTCATAGCCCAGGTTCTCACACAGGCGGCAACTTGCGACGATCCCGTCTAGTTTGGCCATTTCCTCGGCGGGCGCTCCCGCTGTGGACACGAAATGGACTTCGGCGCACACCTCTCGTAGGGCCAGAAGGTGCCGCACGACGTAGCCCTTGATGCGTTGATCCGGATCGTAGTGGGCGAAGATCGCTATGCGACGCATGGTTGGGTGAGGTCGTCCAATTGAGCTTGGCGACTCCTGGCCGATGTCCTACCTTTGCTGGTGCATCCGGAACTTGTCAAGTCGGCGGACGACTAGGGACCAGCGGCGAAGGCTGCGGTTGACCTTCCCGCGGCTTTGGCGGCTAATTCATCTTACATGCTCCAAGCCCTGCGCAGATTTTTCGTCGCCGCGGCCATCGCCACCGCATTCCTGACCGCGTCGGTCGCCCAGGCGACCTCGAGACCAGTCGCCCACCTGACCTGGTACGGCCAGTCGTGCTTTCTGCTCGAAAGCGCCAGCGGCACGCGCATTCTGATGGATCCGGTGGCCGCCAACCTGGGCTACCTGCCGCCGGCGGATCTGCACGCCGACGCTGTGACCATCAGCCACGAGCATCCGGACCACAACAACCTGGCCATCGTGCAAGGCAGGCCGCGCATATTTCGCGGCCTGACCCCCGACAAGAAGGGCTGGATCAGAATCGATGATCGGGTCAAAGACATCACCGTCCGTTCGGTCGGCGTGTACCACGATCAGAAGCGCGGCGCCGAGTTGGGCCTCGACACGGTGTTTGTCTTCGAGACCGGTGGCGTGCGGATCGCGCACCTGGGCGACTTAGGCCATCCCCTCACGGACCAGCAGATTTCGGCCATCGGCTCGGTCGACGTGGTCCTGGTGCCGGTGGGCGGCGGCTCCACCCTGGACGCACAGTCGGCCACCTACGTGGTGGACCAGATCCGGCCGCGGCTCCTCGTCATCCCGATGCACTTCAAGACCGACGCCTTTACCGGCAAGGATCTATCTACCGTCGACGCCTTCCTGTCGGGACGTCCGAACGTGCGGCGCGAAAAGTCGAACCGCATCGCCATCACCGGTCTGCGCTACAAGCCGTCCGCGGAGGTGGTGGTTCTGGACTACAAGTAGCCCGCGGCATCTCGGGTGGGAAGCCGGCAGGCTGGTGGCCGTCATCGCGGTCCTGGCCAGCCTCGTCCTGCACCGCTTTGCCGCGCAGCCGTGACATAATGCCGGCCATGTGCTTGAAACGCCCAGCGCGCCTTCGCGTCCCCGCCCTCGTGGTCCTTGTTCTTGCCGCCTTCGCGGGCGGCATGGTGTCTTCGCGACCTCTCTCCGCCGGGCGCTTCGACCCCTACCACAAGCTTGGCGTGTTCACCAAGGTGCTCTCGTACATCGAAAACAACTACGTCGAGGACATTTCGGAAACCGAGCTAATGTACGGCGCAGCCCGCGGCCTGACCGAAGTGCTCGACCCGCACTCGCGCTTTATGGATCCGGAAGAGTACGAGCGCCTAAAGCAGGAAACCGAGGGCGACGCGGAAATCATCGGCATCGGCATCGACCTGGAGAAGCGCAAGCGCGGCTTCGTGGTCGTGTCGCCCATCGAAGGCTCGCCGGCCTGGCGCGCGGGCATCGAAGCGGGCGACCTCATCGACCGCATCGACGGCGTCGAGGCTGGGCCGCTCGACTGGAACGACGCCATCTCGCGCATTCAAGGACCCGCCGGCAGCGAGGTCGTGCTGATCATCAATCGGCGCGGCCGGTCGCTGACCTTCCACATCAAGCGCGAAAAGTTCGAGGTCAAGGCTGTGGAATGGCGCATGCTCGCCGACGGCTACGGCTATATCAAGCTGCGCGTATTCTCATCCATCGTCGACGCCAAGGTGCAAGAGGGCCTGGAAGACATCCAAAAGCAGGCCGCGAGCACCGGTGGCATCAAGGGTATCATCCTCGATGTCCGTCACAATCCGGGCGGCTTGCTCGACCAGGGCGTCAAGGTGGCCGATCGCTTCATCGCCGACGGCCTTATCGTCCGCACCGTGGGCAAGGCCGGCAAGGAGATGGACCGCCAAATGGCCCACAGCCGCGGGACCTGGCTTGGCTTCCCCATGGTCGTTCTGGTCGACGGCGCCACCGCGTCAGCCGCCGAGATTGTCGCCGGTGCTTTGCAGGACCACGAGCGCGCCGTGGTGCTGGGCAGCCCCACCTTCGGCAAGGGGTCCGTGCAGACGGTGATGACCGTGGATGGTTGCGGCCCCAAGCCGTGCGGCCTTAAGCTGACGGTTTCCCGCTACTACACCCCCAGCGGGCGCTCGATCCAGGGCCAGGGCATCGTGCCCAACGTGTTGGTCGATGCCACCGCGCCACCCGCCGACACCGACGACGGGACCACGATCCGGGAACGAAATTTCGACCGCCATTTGCGCAACGAGCAAGGCGACAAGCCGGTGGAAGTGAAGCGATTGTCGGATTACCAACTCCAGGTCGCGCTCGACTACCTAAAATCTTGGGCCGTGTTTTCCAAGCAATCTGTTAAAAAGGGTTAGCTTTGCGGCGCCTGTCGCGCCGCGTTCAACAAAGGAGAGCACGATGGTTTCCTGTCCAAAATGCGGACACCAGAATCTTCCCAGCGCTACAGCCTGCTCCCAGTGTGGCACGACCCTTCCCTCGGCGGTCCCCGCCGCCCCACCTGTCGGCGACGGCGTCGAGGAATATGCCCGACAGATGGCGGCGCGCGAGGCGATCCGCAGGCGCAACCGAATGATCGTCGGCGGCATCGCCGTGGTGGCGCTCGGCTTCGTGATCTTCAAGCAAGTGCAAGACCGCAACCGCAAAGCCGCCGCGCAAGAAAAACTGAACTTCGCAGAGAAGTTCGTCGAGCTGGAGAAGCGCGAGACCGGCGCCTTCTGGAACTGCGTGATGGCCAGCGAAGTCGACATCGGCATGTTCCAGAAGGGCGAGCAGTTCCAGCAGCGCATCGAATCTGCCTACTTCACCCAACAGAAGACCTTCGCTGACTACCTCATCACCGAGTGCGTGCCCAAGATCGAGCGCGCGCGCCAGGCCTTCGGCGGCTTGCGTGACGCTCCGGTCGAGCTGGGCGGACCGCTCGAGAAGTATCGCGAAACGCTGCCCAAGCTGCAGTCGGGCTTGGAGGACTACGTGGAAAAGATCAAGGCGCGTGGGACAACCAAGGACACCGACCAGCTTATTCAAGAGCTGGGAACCGCCTGGCACACGACGGGCGATCTCACCGCCGAGACGGCGGCCTACGAGAAGTTCCTGTACTGCGCGATTCCGGGCCTCGGCAAGATGAAGGATTCGCAGGAGGTCCTGGAATACATGAGCGACCAGTGCTTCAAAAAGGATCCGGTGGTTTTTATGGATCACGTGCGCAAGGACTGCGGCCCCATGTTGGTGGTGGCCGACAAGGACGCCAAGGTCGATGCGAAGTCGGTGCCGACCTGGAAGAACTCGCGCAAGAGCTTCGTCGAGGAAGACATGCGACAGTTGCAGGCCTGGGAGAGTTGTGGCAAGCGGTCGCGCAAGGGCAAGAAGAAGGAGGATCTGGAACTGTTCCTCACTGCCGTGAACGAGTACATGGCCGCCCGCTCGGGCGTAGCTTCCGCCGCCCGGGGGATCCAAGAAGCCGCCAAGTAACCGCATGGCACGCAACCCAACGGGCGTCCCCACGGGCGCCCGTTGTTGTTTTTGGGGTATCTTGAATCGACTTCACTGCGCCGTCGACTAAGGGTGATGACAAGCGCGGGATCGGATGCGCGAGCGAGCGTCAGGCCCGGCTTGCGCAGTCTCCGGGCGAAGCTCGGTCAGCGCGATGCCCGCACGGCCGCTGCGTCGGCCAGGGCTTGCGTGAGCGCGGACTGGATTCCGGACGATCCCGGATCCAGTGCCAGGCCAGCTTGATAGTGCTCAATGGCCGGATCCAACTGACCCACACGGTGCAGGGCCGTACCCAGGTTGTAGTGGATGTCCGCGGTGGTATCGCGCAGGCCCGGGAAAAGGCGCACCTCCTTAGCCGCAAGCAGCGCGGCTTGGTAGTGAGCGATGGCCACGTCCAATCGGCCCTGGCGCTGCAACTGGGTCGCGAGGTCGTACTCTTCCACGGCCGATGGAGTGGCCTCGGCTGGATCGATAGGCAGATTGGCCACGACCAAGAGAGCAGCGAGAACAGCCGCCACCCACGCCCCCCGAGCCCGAATCACCGTCCGCGCCTGCAACAACGCATACGCGGCGTAGAGGGCGAAGAGCGGCAAGGCTGGCGCTCGATAGCGGGCGGTCACGAAGAACGCCAGGAGAAATACAACCTGGGCAACGAGCGCAGCGACGATGAGACCGTGCTGACGCCACGACGAACGCGCCAGCCACAGACCGACCAGGCCCAGCGGAATCAGGATTCCCGACGGAAACGCGATGCCGTGCCGCCACAGGAGCACAGACAGTAAACTGGAATAGGCCCGGTCTGCGTAGGGGCGCCGGCCGCGCGGGACCTCGGTGCCGTTGAGCGCCTGCAAGCCTTTGCGTCCAAACAAGCCCAGCACCGCACCCGGGTGATGCCAGAGCTCGGCCGCTGTCTTTCGCATGAAGAAGCGACTGTGCCCGGAGGCCGTGCGCACGCCCGCCCGCCACGGCTCGGCCATCAGCCTGCCGAACCATTCGAAGTGCTGCAGGTGATCGTCGCGGTTGAGCTCTTGCACTTCGGGCGTGTTGCCGAGGTAGGCGTTGATTCCCTCGGCCCAGCCCAGCAAGCCCGCGCGACCGGTGAGAATTCGCCCGAGGGTGGCGCCGGTCGACGTGGAACCGGAGGCGCCCGGTGGCAGAGCATGTTGCGCGAACCGCATTTCGGGAGACTCTTCGAAGCGAGCGTTGTGCCACGCCACCGGCGCCACAACCGCGGCCAGCGACAACAAAAATAGCGCCGCACCCAACCTACGCCGCAGCAATGTTCGTTCGCCTTGCACCCCCGACCACACAATCCACGCCAGCACGAAAGGCGCGAACAACAGCACGCTGCCTCGGTTGATGGCGCCAAGCCCGACCGCCGCGCCCACCGGCGCCCAAGCAAGCGGTCGCGGTCGGCGCGCCGCCAGCACAGCAGCGAGCACGGCGACGAGCAGCAGGAAGACATCAAGGTTGGCCGAAAGTGGCTCGCCGTCGTAGTAGACGAGCGTACCGCAGAAGGCGCACATCCCCGCAGCCAGCAGCCCGACCCGCCGCGCGCCGAACGCCACCCGACCCAAGAAGTAGACCAGCACGCAGCTCGCCGACCCGATCAGCGCCTGCGCCACCTTCACGATCAGGATGTCGTCACCGAATACGCGATAGAGCGAGCCTAGCAGCAACGGATAGAGCGGCGGCCGGAACAACGCCTCGGGCCCAGGCCAGGCGTGGCGCAGAAACAGCAGCGCCGTCTTATGGTAGTTGCCTGCGTCGATCAGCCGATGCCAGAAAAATGGACTCCGTGAGTCCTGGGCCAGATAGAAGAGCCGCACCGCCAGCGCGCAAGCAAACACTCCGACCGCATCGACAAAACGAAAGCGTCCTTCCTGCGCCCCACTCGCCTCGCCATCCGATTCGCTCGCCCCCGAGCGATCCGCCTCAGCCCCGCTCGCCTCGTCCCGCGCCCCAGCCACCGCCAGCGTTCCGCGTGCCCCAACCTCCACACCCGTCCCCTCGCTCACCGCAAGCTCCCCCGCCGGATCGAGGCTATGATTCTTCGTGCGCGCGCCCGTGCCCCCTCACCCAAGTGAGGACACACACCCTCCGCCCGGCCTCGACGACCAAGTCCCAAATGGCTGCACGTGCCCTCATCGCGATGCCCAAGATCAAACACGCCCCCAGTGTACCCGACTCCGTAGAGCCCCGGGGAGCGAGGATCCGAGCCCCCGAATTCCTCTTCGACGAGCAGCCGGCTCTCCCTCGCAAGCCCGCCACCCAAGGCCCGCACCCTCACCCCGCAAATCTTCTCCTCCCCCAGCACTCTTCTCTCTTCGCGGAGCGAATAGCGGCGCCGCCCGGGCGAGGGGTGCGAGAAGTCCTTTGAGCCGACGTGAGCGAGCGCTCGGCGA